>JAMQPI010000486.1 GCA_023717565.1 Pyrinomonadaceae bacterium
GCCCTAAGTACTTTACAGAATCCAAAGCGGCGTCGCGCAAAGCCTTGCCGCCGCACTCCAAATTCTTGTTCACGGAGCCGTCGAAGTCGCAGGCGTCTTGTACTTGTCGATCAGTTGTTGGAGTCCCTCAGTAGACCCGCGGTGCCGGTACTTGTAGTAAGGCGTAACGCTTTGCAGAATCTGAGTCTCGAATTCCGTCTTCTCCTTGGACTCCGGCCTTCCCGCATTAGCACCCAGGGCTCTTGCATAGAGGTCGATGGCTTTATCCATTTTCTCAGTCGCTTTTTTTAGCGTCTCGTCTTTTTCTTTGCCGGCCGGCATCGCTCGGTGAGACACGGCGAGCTGTTCGTACTCTTGATCGACTATGCCCGCCAGCAGAGCATAGCTGGTAGGCTCCGCCGGATCGAGTACGGACACTTTTTCAAACCGTATCCTCGCTTCGGCAGGGTTCGCGGTGACCAGATAGAGAATTCCCATATTCAAATAGAGAAGAGGTAGCATCGCTTTCTGCCTCTCCCAATTCGCCTCGCCCACGTTAGCAGGTTTCTTATTTGCCTCGATGAGTTCGATGGCTTTCTGACCATACTGAAGGCCTACCGGCACGTACTTGGCGTTTTGGTGCTTCGCCTCTTCCGCTCCCGTGAGCGCCAGATGCGACAAGATGGCTACATTCTCAGGCTGCTTCGCCAATATCGAAGCACCTAGGCTGAAAGCTTCATCCACTCGTTTTAGAGTCAACAGGCCGTCGAGCACAACCAACTGAATAGCCTCTAGATCCGCGCCATCCTTGAACACCTTCTGGAAGTCTTCCGCCAGCTTCAGCTTTTTGGCAGCGTCGGCCACCTTTGAGATTTCCCCGGCGACATAAGCCGCCACTTCCGAGCGATAACTGCTCTTCGCGTACTTCTTAAGAAACTCTCCGGCGGCGGCAAGCTTGGCTGCGGCGTCCGGCGCAGAATTGATCGCAGCGACAGCCTTATCTTCCGCCTCCGACCCCTTAGGTTTTGTCTGCTGCTGAATTAGCAATTCCGGAGCGCCCCGCCGTGCAAATCCCGAGGGACCGACGCAAACGACCAGCGACAAGACAGAAATAACGCGGAGCAATGAAAGGCAGTTGGATTTCATCTTTTCACCTTATCTCGAAATGAATTTGAATGAATTGGTTGGCGCCCAGCCGCGATATTGCTTCAAGGAAGCGGGCGATGGCAAGCATAAAACAACTAATTCGTCACGGCAGGGGTCCGACGATACTTGTGCGTCACTGGACGCCGCCGGCCGATCCCGATGGCGTTGCGCGAGATTATCAGGGTAGGTGGCAACTGCCGTCGCTTGAATTCATTGGCCGGCGATTCAACGCGGTTCAGAATGTCGTAAACCAGTTCCCGATCATTACCAGCGGCGACAATCTCTTCAGGCGTGGCCTTTTGTTCGAAGTACATTCTGAGCACTGGATCAAGGATGTCGTAAGGAGGTAACGATTGATCGTCGAATTGTCCGGGAGCCAGTTCCGCGGAGGGACGCTTTTCGATAATCGCGATCGGAATAAGCTCCCCGGCGCGATTGAAATGGCGTGCCAGCGCATAAGCCTCTGTCTTCAAGACGTCGCCGATGACTGCCAGACCGCCATTCGTATCACCGTAGAGGGTGCAGTAGCCGAGGGCGAGTTCTGATTTATTTCCGGTTGATAACAACAGCCGGCCTTCAGCATTCGAAATTGTCATCAGGATATTTCCGCGCAGTCGTGATTGCAGATTCTCGGATGCATGTGAACCGCTGCCCAATGCGGGCGCCGGCAAATTCATTTCCTTTAGCAAGACCTGAAAGGCCTCTGTGATGGGTCGTTCAATCACTCTCATGCCCAGCCGTCGTCCCAGCTCCACTGAATCGTCAATGCTGGAACGGGAGGAGTAAGGCGAAGGCATCATCACTGCCAGCACGTTTTCCGGGCCCAGCGCTTCACAAGCCAGGGCCGCCACCAGTGCTGAATCGAGACCACCCGAAAGTCCGAGGACCGCTGTTTTGAATCGGTTCTTGATCGCATAGTCGCGAATACCGAGTACTAGCGCGCTATGAATGATCTCGATGTCGTCACCGGGCAAGCGTCGCTCGTCGCGCACACCACAGTTGAGATCGACCGTGCCGAAGAATTCTTCGAAGGGAGGCGCCTGTAAGATGATCTTGCCGTCGCAATCCGCAACTATGCTGGCGCCGTCGAAAATGATCCCGTCATTTCCACCGACCAGATTCACAAAGACTATGGGAAGCCCGGCTGACTTGGCGCGGTGAGATACCATGGCGCAACGTTGCGCCATCTTGCCCTTGTTGAAAGGAGAAGCATTGATCGAGACGAGCACTTCCGCACCCATTTCGATCAACTCATCGGCGGGGTCATGGGAATAGAGTCGCTCCTTCCAAAACGTCTTGTCGTTCCAGAAGTCTTCGCAGACGGCCACTCCCAATTCGCCATCTTCAGTCGGGAAGAGATGACGTTCCCGACCCGGCTCAAAGTATCGAGGATCATCAAAGACATCGTACTCGGGCAATAGGGTTTTATCGGCGAAGCCTATGAGCTTCTGGTTGCGAATGACCGCTGCGGAGTTAAAGAGTCTGCGCCCGGTGGGTAAGCCACTTGGTCTAACGGTGCCCACGATGGCGGTCAAACCATCAGTCGCCTGGATGATCTGGTCCAGTGGCTGCAAGACACAGCAGGCAATGTCCCGATCGAGAAACCAGTCGAGCGATGTATACCCCTGGATACTGACCTCAGGGAGCACCACGAGGTCTGACTGGTCTTGCTTCCCCTGCTCGATGGCTCGAATGATCCGAGCAGTGTTTCCTTCGTAATCGCCGTTAGTAGTGTTTATCTGACCGATTGTGACGCGCATCTGTTTGGAACTTTATGCTTTGAGCTTTGTACTTTGAGCTTCGATCTTCGTCAGCGGTTGCCGTTGCCCTTACCCTTGCCGCTTGTTGGTATCCGTCACCGTTTGTTGCTTCTGTTTGCTGTGAAGATCGTGCACGTTTCCAACTTAGATCGCAAATAGAGAGAACCAAGGTCAAAGCACAAAGTTTCCAAGCTCAGCTTGGTCCGAGAAGTCGTCCTGGTGCAGATTTTGTGGTAGCCCGTCAGTGAGTTATATTATTTTGCCTCGCACGGCTTGGAGGGGTCGCATAATTGGTAGTGCAGCGGTCTTGAAAACCGCCGACCGAAAGGTCTTGCAGGTTCGAGTCCTGTCCCCTCCGCCATTTCTTTCGACTTAGCACCTGTGATCCGATCGCATTCCTTCCGTTCCGGTCGCGAGTTGGCGCGATCCTGGAAGCGTCGATTCCTGAGTAGACCAAGATCATCGCGCTCTAAAGGTGGTCGTTATCTAGAGAGGCACGAATCGCGTTGAAAAGCCGATTTCCCGATGTTCTCGGTTGCGGTCAAGCTCCTCAATTTGTGCCTCTTGCCTTTTCCTGGAAAGGGTATTATCTTCCCCACGTCAATCTGTCAGGTAGTTTGATTCCGTCCACCCTCACAATTCAAGACTCAACCAGAAGCCTTGCGAGAGTGTTGAGGCGGAAGAGCCGCAGGCAGTCCGAAAACCGGTTGCGGTCTACTCGATTTGGTTCTCCTGAGTTGGTGCACGAAACTGGGACTGCTGATCCGAAATGCGATTCCGATCCCCGTCTAGAATTCTCTGTAATCTAACCGAAAACAATTTCGTTCGATAATTTGAATCCAACCTTACCACGCTTCACAAACCACGCTTCACAAAGGAGAGACAACAATGGCGACAAAAAAGAAGAAAGAGGCCGTGCCGACAGGCGGGCACACTCCAATCTCCAGCCTG
This sequence comes from Pyrinomonadaceae bacterium, assembly GCA_023717565.1. Taxonomy (GTDB): domain Bacteria; phylum Acidobacteriota; class Blastocatellia; order Pyrinomonadales; family Pyrinomonadaceae; genus PSRF01. The sequence goes on from JAMQPI010000486.1 coordinate 3,837, forward strand.
TCCAAAGAGGCTGCGGAAGCTACCACCCCCAAGGTATCAGTTTCAAGACCACCCTCTGAGGGTAAGGATCCTAAAACGCCCAAAGCGAGAGAAGACGGCTCAGAAGGCGTCAAAGGATTCAAGCTCAAGGTTACTGAGACAGTCATGGCCGAAAGTTTCAAGGCGCCCAGTACGAGTAAGCTCAGAGATATTGGCGAGGCCTCTTTCGGCCCCCCGCCTCCTCGAGCCGAGACGGTCCATGGACCGGATAACCGTGTCAAGATTACCAATACCTCCGTCTATCCCTGGCGTGTTCACGCTTCGTTGCTAATCACGGCGGCCGATGGATCGGGTTGGATTGGCACGGGTTGGTTCATCGGACCCCACACTCTGATGACCGCCGGGCACGTTGTATACATCAAGAATAGCGGTGTACCCGGGCGTGACGGTTGGGTAAGAAGTATCGATGTCATGCCTGGTCGCAATGGCTCCGCGCTACCCTACGGAAAAGTGACAAGCAAGAATTTCCGGACTGTTACCGGTTGGGCTAACACTGGTGACGAGAATTTTGACTATGGCGCGATCATCATTCCGACGAATCTTGGCAACACCACCGGCTGGTTCGGATTCGGCGTCTATTCGGACGCTGTCTTGACTGCCTCTGTTGGCAACATCTCCGGTTATCCTGGAGACAAGCCCTCAGGCACGCAGTGGTACGACGCCCATCGAATTGCCTCTGTTAACGCACGAAAGGTGTACTACGATATCGATACCTTTGGTGGACAGAGCGGGAGTGGAGTCTACAGAATCATTGACGGAGGCCGCTTTGGCGTCGCCATACACGCTTATGGAGGCGCCACCACAAACTCAGGCACGCGCATCGTCACACCAGTCTTCAACAACATGGTTGCGTGGAAAGCTTAGTTATCGATTGGCACGGGAGTGGATCGTTCTCGTTGCCTCTTGACTATTTCAAAAATGAGGGATGACGAATGGCACGATCTCCGAGTGTAATTTCCGGCATTGTACGTAGTCCCGACGGCAAACCTGTTGCAAATGCCCGGGTCTATTTCACGGCCGGACCGGATCCGTTACCCGATATTGCCGCTATAACAGGCAAGGATGGGACGTTCTCTCTAACCGCGCCGACGCCTGGAGAGTATGTTATTGAGAGTACGGCCGACGAATTCGGGGCACGTTCCTCGAAGGTTAAGGTCAAAGGCGGCGAACAGGTCCGCCTTGACCTTAAACTAAAATAGTTGAGGCGGTTGGCGATCTTAACCTCGTCGGTTAACGGCACTGAAAACTCAGAAGACTTGATCCGGCATCCGAACTTCAATGGAGGAGAGTGAGAGATGGCCACCCAGTCGACCAAAAGCACGGAGAAAAATATTGCACGCGTGCTTAACCTGCTGACGACGGCTCCTGAACCCGAGTTGGAATCCGTCGCTATCATGCCGAAAGCTGGCATGGCTATGGCCCCCATGAAGAGGCGAGGCATGACGAGGGCGAGCGCGAGCGCGCATCACGCACAGTCCATGCGCCGCATCGTCAAAACGAAAAACATCGTGGCGATAGGCATCAGTGAGAAAATCACAAAGCGTAAGCGAACAGGAAAACTCGCGTTGACGTTCTACGTTGAGCGAAAAGTATCGCTAAAGAAACTTCGCGAGGATGAAGCCGTGCCGCCCACAGTGTCAGAAGCGCTCAGTGGGCCGGAAGCCATCCCGACTGATGTGATCGTCTTAGGTAAAATACGCCCCCAGGTAAACGCGATCAAAGACCCTTTGCAGCCAGGTAACAGCATTGGCCATGGGGACATTGGCACAGGTACCTTGGGCGCCGTCGTAACCAAAGGGGGTGCCTTTCATATTCTCAGTAATAGCCACGTGCTGGCGCTCAGTGGCTCGGCGAAGAAAGGAGATGCAATCATCTACCCGGGTGACGTCGATGGCGGGACGATAGGGAATAACGTGGTGGCCAAACTTTCTGGGTTTAAGAAATTCGTGCTAAGTACGGACTACGTCAATCGGGTGGACTGTGCGATTGCAAAGCCCACAGCTGACCGTTTAGCCGACCTCGTGTCGGAAATCAAGGGTTTGAGTTTCCCCAAGGGAACTACCAAGCCTGTGCGCGGGATGAAGGTAGTAAAAGTCGGTCGCACGACGGGCAAGACAACCGGAGAAGTCCGCGACGTGCACTTCCGCTTCACCCTCGATTACGAAGGCGAGATCGGTGAGGTCGGATTCCTTGACCAAGTGCTTTGTACTCGCTACACGGACGATGGTGATTCAGGTGCGCTCGTTATCGACAAGGCGACTGGACGCGCCGTGGGCCTACATTTCGCCGGAGCCAACGGCGGGAGTGTCTTTAATCCAATTGACGACGTCCTCAAAGCGCTCGGGGTAAAGCTCGTCACCAAATCAATGAAAACGCCAAAGGGAAAAGTGAAGGCATCAAAGAAAGCTCCCAAGAAGTAACCAGGAATAGACGAGCATTATGGCGAGCGAAAAGGAAGCAGATCTGGCGCGCGAACAGCACTCCGATTTCCTGACCGATCTGGGCGCGCACGGCGTTACAATTGACGAGGTCAAGCGTAAGGGCGAGAAGTCTTTCGCCGTTGTCGCATTTTTTGAGCAGAAGCCCGACGAAGTCCCCGACACCCTAAAAATCCAGAGCGGAAAGAGGACTCTGGAAGTCCCCCTGGTCGCGCGAGTGACGGAAAAGTTCAAACCCGAGTAGCAAGAAACCAGCGCCTACAGGTTTATCGGTTCCATTAGCGACGCTGTTTCCGCTCGCCCTTTGCTGGCGGCTCCTCGTATTCGTCTATCTCAGTCGTCCTGATGACACGGTAAACCTGCCCGCCTCGCTTCATCTCTTTCACGCCCAGAATCGAATCCTGCGCGGGCATCCCACGGCGAAGCGGGTCCAGCGGCGGACTCGTTTGAGAACCGCCGCTAGCCTTGGCGCCCTTTTTCTTTTTGCTTGATGATCGCGGCATAAGCTCTAGTCTTTGTGATTGAGCAGATTGCCTTAGGGGTTGAAGGTGATCTTAGTTATCGGATGAACTTCCCAGACAACTGGCATCCGGCTCTTCAAACTCTTCGGCCCAGGTCTGGAGCCCTTGGCATGACTCGCGTCCCAAAACAATGAGCCCTCAATCCGAACGGGAATCGGGGGATCGTAAAAGTCGTACGACAAGCCCGGCAGATCCGCGCCGAAAAACGCTTTGAAGGCATCGCGGGCGGCCTTCAATTTTGCAAACGAGGGCTTGCTTTCCGGCGGCAACCCGGACAACTCCATGGTCATGTAGACTTCCGGACTGCTGTCTGGATCACGCCCCAAAATTAGGTGAAAGTCGCGGTCATCCTCCCTGCTCGCCGCGTAGAGAAAAACCTTCCCCCGCACGTTGTGCTTTTCCTGCGCGACGCGATCCGACGTGGCGGTGGTCTTGATTTTCAGTTTTAACATGTCCTCGTGTTTGGGCAGCGAATTCACGAGGGTTTTCAGATCGGTAAAAGTCTTGGTGGGGGCATTCGCGATCGACAGCTTGGCGGCCTTGCGCGCGGTGCCTTTGAAAGCGTCGCCAACAGGTGCAGCCTCGGCGGCCGCCAGGGCGGCGTTGAGCGTCTCCATCGACTTGGCGGCTTTCTCGTACGCGTCGACCTCGTTGGTACGAATGATCCGGTAGCTAGTAAGGTTGAGCGACTCCGCTACGGCCTTGGCTTCCGACGTCTCAAGCGTTCGGATGCTGAGTATGGAATCCATGGCCGGCATCCCGGTGCGAAGTGGATCTAAGGTTGATAGGGCAGAGGCCTCGGCTAACTGGCCAGCACTGCTTTTCTTTTTCTTGGATGATCGTGGCATGGTGAGTTCTCCTTCAGATTGAGTGGTTGGGGGTTGGGCCGATCATGCTGACGTGATAGCTCTGGATGACTGGTGCCCAGGTGCAAATAATGAGTAGAGTTTCTTTCCTGACAATCTGCGCAATGCCAATGTGAGACAGCTCATGAAAGGAAATGCGAGGCTGACATCAAGAACCATTTGTTGTGCAGGCGCATTATAGGGCTAAAGCGTGTCACCAGAGAAGGCTGTTCGGAGTTAATTTCGTCAAAGTCAGGCAGCTCTTTAATTACTCGGTTACGGACACGGTGTGTTAGCTGTTGCGTATTTTGTGGTAATCACTTCGGCCCCAGTAGTGGGACACCTCCACGTCGCCACGTAGGAATGCTGCTGTCCGCCGGTGCCGCAGTTCAGCACCCCTTTGATGAGCTCCCATTTACAGTCACAATCGCCGACGCCTCTGGAAGCCCGGGCGGTCGCACCGGGAAGAAAATTCGGATCGTCGGGATCTAAACCGGCCGGGAACGGAGCTATGGAGGCTCCGGGCGGGCTCGAAAAGATATTGATGTCGGGGAAGGGGGCATCAGCGACCTCGTCAGTCTGATTAGGTCTTCCATCACAGTCGACGTCCGCACCTGGATTGCAAGGCTGTCCGCTGCGCAGTGCGTTCCGGAAACTTTGACAGCAGACCGTGCTGCCGATCTGCTGCTTCACCCGTTCAACGAGCGCGGCTGCGTACTCTTCGAGATAGGGTTGATCATCGAAAGAGTGACGATAGATCTCAGAACCGCAAATTGAAAGTACGACCTGCCCCGGACTGGTCGTTATCACCGGCCTTTGCGCTTCCGCGCAGCCAGTGTCTTTGTCAAACCAGGGTGTAGCGGGCCGGCAAAGCGGTGTGAGCGAAAAGGGAGCCCATTCGTCTTTAGCTGCATTTCTGCGGCAATTAGTCCGACGGCCGCCGACCATTTCGAAGTCGTAGTGGGGACGGAGCACCTCACCCATAATGCTGAACGGGGTGACCGTAGCGCGAAACTTGGCCATGAAAAGTTCCTGAACGCCGCACTCCGTTACCATCGCTGGAGTACGCGTGCACGCCCAAAACTGATCGCTCTCGAGCTTTGCGGTCGCCGTATCACCACTTCCCGTTATCTTCAGCGGCGCGGAGAATAAAATCGTCCGGGTGCTGTTCTGCAAGCACCTCACGGAAGGTGTGAACAAGGCCGTCACCTTCCCACTCGAGTCCTGGCTGACGGTAATTACTTCGCCGGTGTCGAGCTTCCATTTACCGCTAAGGATAGGCGCGGGCTGCGTTGGTCCGACGACCTGAGATCGTCCAAGCTTCGTTCCGTTACTCAATGCCACGATCAAAACGATCACAAGTAGTAATGTCCAACGGGACCAATTGATCGGACCAGACATTTCAACCTCCCAATGATGTTGTCTACTCCGAGGATGGATGAGACGCAATCCATTCTCACCCGGACGAATCCGAGATTGCGCGCCTTTCTATCACGACTGACGAGCATGAACAAGATTCCCTGGTCGCTCATGACCACCAATCTGAAGGGCTCTGGCATGTATCGTGCTCAGCGATTACGAAAGCGGTGTGCACCCCGCTGCCCAGCCCTCTGTGGTGCATCACGCCCCAGCGCAACTCCCCAATTGGGGTTTTACGCCCACGTCTGCCAATCAGCTTCACTACCATGCAAGGTTTCACGAGCATGCCCCCAGGACTTAAAGCCAGCTGGTCAACAACCGCAGGCTTACCGGAATAAGGAACAGGCCTTAGTGCTAACGACCCCTCATCGTCTTCGAATGCTACGCTCGATCGGATTGGCCTTCTGGCTGATCGCTACGGTCCTCACGCTCAGCGTAGCGGTGCCGGCTCAGCAAAAAGACGTTCCCTGGCTGGCAATCGATACCTGGCGGCAATCTCAGGGTCTACCGCAAAACTCGGTGAAGGCAATTCTCCAAACCCGAGACGGCTACATGTGGATTGGGACCAAGGGCGGGCTAGCGCGCTTCGATGGCGTTCTCTTCAAGATCTTTGACGACCGCGATCCCAGTCAACTGCGTGAGAATGAGATTTGGGGACTCGAGGAAGGCGACGATTCAAGTCTCTGGATTGGCACGTATGGAGGAGGGCTAAGCCGGCTCAAGAACGGGAAGTTTACGATCTACACAACCAAGGATGGCCTAAGTGGCGATTCGGTAGCGGACCTATGCAAGGACAAGGAAGGCGCGATTTGGATCGCCACCGAACAGGGATTGAGTCGTTTCAAAGACGATCGATTTACTAACTACACCGTGAAGGACGGCTTGTCGAGCAATGTCATCCGGGGACTCTACTGCGACGTCGACGGGACTATTTGGATTGGTACCAACAAAGGCGGCGTGCACAAGTTCAAAGATGGGAAGATCTCAACCGAGGTGATTGAAGGACTCGATTCAAGATCCATGGTCGAGGAATTTTGCCGGGATCGCGATCACGGACTGTGGATAGCCAGTGGTCGCGGTGTGTTTCGCTTGAAAGATGGCAAGTCGACCCTGTACACCACGGCCCAGGGGCTATCGTCAAACAACAGCTTGACC
>JAMQPI010000489.1 GCA_023717565.1 Pyrinomonadaceae bacterium
GTGGTCCGCATGTCTGAGCTGGAGCGAATGACGCAGTTCAAGGACAAGTCGCGCAAGAGTGAGAATGTCAGTGCTGGTCTGTTTGATTATCCGGTACTGATGGCTTCCGACATCCTGCTGTACCAGACAGACATGGTACCCGTAGGTGAAGATCAGCGGCAGCATCTTGAACTCACCCGCGATCTCGCCATACGATTCAACCGCGATTACGGCGATACGTTTCGCGTGCCTGAGGCCTACATTCCGAAAGTTGGCGCCCGCATCATGTCGCTCACAGATCCGACGAAGAAGATGTCCAAGTCTGACGACGATCCGAACGGATGCGTAATGATGCTTGACGACGCTGACGTCGTTAGCCGAAAGTTCAAACGAGCCGTGACTGACTCTGGAACCGAGATTAGATTCGACGAGTCGCGTCCGGCGATCACGAATCTGTTGACGATTTACCAGCTGCTGACCGGTCAAGAGACGGGCGAGATTGAATCCCATTTTGCCGACAAGGGTTACGCGCAGTTGAAGCAGGATCTAGCCGACGTTACGATCGAGTTTCTGCGGCCCTTTCAGGAGCGCGTGAAGGGAATCGGCTCCGAACAATTGAATCGCATTCTGGACCAGGGTCGGGAGAAAGCAAGTCAGATTGCCGGCGCCACGCTCGCCAACGTTTACGGGAAGATGGGAATTGTGGGAGCGTCTGGCAGCGATTAGTTGCAAATAGATGGACGAAACGCCTGAATCATTGGAGCCCGCAGTCGCCGGAGACGTGAACCTACCTACAACCTTGAACGTGGCTGGTTCAACGCCGGAGCTGGTAGCCGACATTCATAGTGACGATCTCAAAATCGTTATGGGTGAATTCGATGGTCCGTTGGACTTGCTGCTCCACCTGATCAGGCAGGAGCAGGTTAACATCTACGACATTCCAGTCGCTCGCATCACTGACCAATACTTAAGCTATTTGCAGCAAATGCAGAATCTGGACATGGCTGTGGCCGGCGATTTCTTAGTCATGGCCGCGACGTTGATCGAGCTTAAGACGAAGATGCTCCTTCCCCGTGACCCGTTCGCGGCGGCTGAAGATGAGGTTGATCCGCGCCACGAGTTGGTCGATCAGTTGTTGGAGTATCAAAAATACAAAGCGGCGGCCCAGATGCTCTGGTCGCGGGCCACAGTCGAGCGGGCTGTATTCAAACGCGCTGAATTGGAGACCGATAAGAACAACCCGGAAGTCGTGGTTGGTGTCTTCGATCTACTGAAGGTGTTTCAGGATATCTTGGCGCGACATAAGGACGAGGTGCTGCTGGAGATCGAGCGCGAAGAGATCTCGATGGCGGAGATGATTGAGAGATTGAGGAACATGGTAATGTCCTCTGGTGAACTTAACCTGCGAGTGTTTTTCGAACGAGCGCGTTCGCGCCGCGAGTTGGTGGTGGCATTTCTGTCAGTGCTGGAACTTGTGCGGACCACTGAGATCAGGTTATTCCAGCGGGAGACGTTTGGTGAGATCCTCGCTCGCGTTGCCAGTTAGCTCCGGTGCTATCGTGAGAGGCTTACAGAAAGGTGAACGAAGTGACAAAACAGCAAGGAACAGAACAGGCGGTTGATGTTGATTCGCTCGCTGGCGAGGCCGAACTCGAACTGGCCAGCCGCGAGTCTTTCGCAGGGGCCGAGGACGAGGGGGCTGATTTAACGCCGCTTGCAGTGCAAAGCATGGGAGAGCGGAAGGCGATAATCGAAGCCTTGATCTACGTATCAGATGAGCCATTGAATGCGAAATCTATTGCGGAAGTGCTGAAAGAGGATCAGTCCGTGATTGAAGCGGGCATAGCGAGTCTGGTCGAGGAGTTCAACGGACGGAATAGCGGCTTACAGTTGCGAGAGGTCGCGGGAGGTTGGCAGTTTGCCACTCGTCCCGAGTATCACGAACACGTCCGCGCGTTTTTGAAATGGAAGCCAAGCGCAAAGCTTTCGTTAGCTTCACTCGAAACCCTGGCAGTCATCGCATATAAGCAGCCCATAACGGTGCCTGAGATTCTGGACATCCGTGGGGTGCAATCACCGTCGTCAATCAAGACCCTTCTGGACAAGAAACTGATTGTCGCCAAGGGCCGGAAAGAGGCGATTGGCCGCCCGATGATGTACGGCACTTCAAAGGAGTTCCTGATCCAGTTTGGACTGAAAGACCTTTCTGAACTTCCGAGCATTGAGGACTTTGAGGATCTTGCGAGTGGCGTAGTCTGAAAGAACAGGAGACAGACGGCAGGAGCAGGAGGCAGAAAACCGTCTTTACTGCCTCCTGCCGTCTGCTCCTGCCGGCTGAATTTATGGAAGAGCGTTTACAAAAACTGATTGCCGCCGCGGGAATCGCATCGCGTCGCCATGCCGAAGAGTTGATAACCTCAGGCGTAGTCACCGTCAATGGACAGGTCGTAACGGAACTGGGGACCAAGGCCGACGCCAAACGGGACCACATCAAAGTTCGTGGCAAACTGATCAATCCCGTTCTTGCGAAGCGTGAGAAGATCTACGTGCTGCTGAATAAGCCGAAGGGTTATCTGTCGAGCGTCTCCGATCCGGAGGGTCGACCGTTGGTAACAGAACTTTTGCCACCGTCTCTGGGCCGCCTTCACCCTGTCGGTCGTTTAGACTTCAATACCGAAGGTCTCCTGCTGCTGACGAATGACGGCGATTTCACCAATTTCATCACCGCCGCGCGCAATCGCGTGGAAAAGGTTTACGAAGCAAAAGTGAAGGGCTTGCCGCCCGAACCGGCAATCGAGCGAATCAGGCGTGGCGTGGTGCTCGACGACGGGACCAGGACGGCCCCGGCCAAGATCACAAAGGTTGACGAGACCGCATCTAATGCCTGGTTCGAGGTGGTTCTTCATCAAGGACGCAATCAGCAGATCAGACGCATGTTTGATGTGATCGGTCATTCGGTGATGAAGTTGCGGCGAGCGCGGATCGGTACTCTGCAGGATGATCTGCTGAAACCGGGTTACTGGCGTCTGCTTACACCTGCTGAAGTGAATCGCTTGAGGAAAGCGGAACGCAAGAGCCAACCCGTCAAAAGGGGTCGGGTGCGTTCGACCGGTCACGGTTCAAAGGGGCGTTGAGGTAGAATAATC
>JAMQPI010000516.1 GCA_023717565.1 Pyrinomonadaceae bacterium
TCGCGAGCGCGCTTGCCCCATCGCTCAGAGTCGTAGCCTCCATTCCCCATTTGGTCAATTGCGCCAAAATGCCTTCGCTCTGAGTTCCCGACCTGCCGACGTAGAGCGCCCGTCGACCGAGAAGCGGAGAGGGATCAGGAAACACAACCGACGTAGATTTGAGAAAGGTCGCAGTGAACCAGAATTTGGTTCCCGTTCCGGGACTGTCTCCCCGGAGACTCTCAGCACCTATCTCGCCGTGCATCAGTTCCACGAGTTGCTTAGCAATAGTCAGTCCTAAGCCTGTCCCTCCGTACTTGCGTGTCGTTGTGCTGTCGGCCTGGTTGAAAGCTATGAAGAGGTTGTCGATCTCGTCGGGTTTGATACCAATCCCTGTGTCGCACACTTCGTAGCGCAGTAACACTGCCTCGAAAGTCTCTTCCACCAGCTGCACGCGCACGGAGACTCCGCCTTGCTCGGTAAACTTGATGGCATTGTCAACGAGGTTGATAAGAATCTGCCGCAAGCGGATGGGATCACCACGCAGAGTTTCCGGCACCGCAGGGGCGATGAAGCTGGCTAACTCCAGATCCTTGGCCTGGGCTTTGCGCGCGACGAGTTCGAGCACGTCCTCTATCGCGGTCGTCAGCTCGAAATCGATTGTTTCGAGTTGCATTTTTCCGGCTTCGATCTTCGAGAAGTCGAGAATGTCGTTGATGATTTTCAGCAGCATGTCGCCGGAACGTTTGACCAACTCGGCCCGTTCGCGCTGCTGGTGAGTGAGCGATGTATCCAATAATAGACTGGTCATTCCGATGACGCCGTTGATCGGTGTGCGGATCTCGTGCGACATATTCGCGAGAAATTGCGTTTTGGCTTGGGCGTAAGTGTAGGCGCGCTGCTCGGATTCTTTAAGCTGATCGACTTTTTCGGCGAGCTCACGCGTGCGTTCATCAACCTTAGCCTGCAGCCGCTGGTTTCGTCGGATAAGGGATTTCGTCCGGTAACGCAGTCCGACGAGTGCGAGTCCTCCCAGCGCTCCCACGTAAAGCGCAATTGACCACCAAGTACGCCAGAAAGCAGGCTTGATTGTGAAAGAGATGCTGGCAGGTCCAGTCACATTGCCCCGGTAGTCCTTGCCCCAGACCTTGAAGGTATAGTCGCCAGATGGCAGGGCGGCGAAATCCTTTTTGGAGTCTCCGGTCCAGGACGAAGGCTCTTTCTCAAGCCCAACCAGCTGAGTGCGGTAGCGCGTGCCTTCTTCGTGTGCAAACGAGAGCAGGGCGTACTCAAACATCAGATGGTTTTCGTGGTGAGCAAGCTGTTGTTCAGCAAACGCGCGGGACTTGTCCCCGATGAAAGTGCGCTCGATGTAGAGCGGGCCCGCGGTGCGATTGGCGACTTCCTGGGAAGGATCAAAGACTCCCGCACCCCCGACCGTTCCTATCCAGATGCGACCTTGCGAGTCAACTAACGATACGCCGCCGTTGCCTTCGTTGGCCGGCAACCCATCTTCGGTTGTGAAGGTGTGAAACTCGTACTCGGCGGCTCCATATTGATTACGGTCATCCAACTGGGTGCGCGGGGTTAGCCGGGTGACGCCTTTGTTGTGGCTCAGATAGATACTACCGCGCGCGTCTTCGCGTATCTGGTAGATCGTGTTGTTCGGCAACGCCGGCGTCGTCGTGTCGCTGATCGTCACCCAGTGAGGAGCGTCTGATTCGCCCCCGGTTAGGTCCAAACGTGAAACACCGCCCCCTTCGGTTCCAGCCCACAGATATTTCTTGCCCGATTGAGTTTGGCTGATGTGCAAGCTCAAGACGGAATTTGTCGGCAGCCCGGTGCTTACATCGTAAACCCTCCATTGGCCTCTCCTGTAGCGAGCGATGCCGCCGCCTCCGGTGGCAACCCACAATGCGCGCGTGCCGTCCGCGTCGGTGGTCTCCCCCAGTTCAAAGATACTCGAATGAGGTAAGCCGTTTGTCGTGTCAAAAAAGGTCCACTTGTTCTTGTACAAACGGCCAAGTCCCCGCGCGCCGCTTGCGACCCAGATGACGCGGGCGCCGGCCTCGTCAGTTGTGGCCAGCATGTTTCTTACAGTTGACTCCCCAAAAGCCTTCTCGACGTCACTCTTGACCCACCGGCCGTTCTCAAAGCGTGTCAGCCCGCCACCTTTCATTCCTGCCCAAAGGACGCGTTGGCCATCGTCAAGTGTCGTTTGCAACATCTCGAACACTGTGTTGTCGGGCATCCCGTTGGATTTGTCGAAGATGGTCCACGAACCGTTTTGCAGCCGCGCCAACCCGCCGCCGTACGTCCCGAACCACATGGCGCGGCCGGCGGAGTCCGTCGATTCGAAGATGCAGAATACGGAATTAACAGGTAGACCATTGGCCGTGGTGAAGCTGCGCCAACCGCCCATTGTCAGACGGGCGAGTCCGCCGCCGTCGGTGCCAATCCAGAGTGTTTCTGTTCCGCCCGCTGGTGAGCTGGGCAAAAGGCTGAACACACTGTTAGAAGAAAGGCCTTCGCGCGTGCCAAGTACTGTCCAGGCCCTATCCTGATAACGTACGAGTCCGCCGCCGTCTGTTCCTGCCCACCAGATGCGCTCACCATTCGATTCCAATGTTTCAGCCAAACACACCACCATGTTGGGTGGAAATCCCGACCGTGCATCAACAGTAGTCCAACGATATTCCTCTGGCGCATAGCGCAGGAGTCCATCAGGCGTCCCCACCAAAAGCACCTTTCGTCCAGCCTCATCTGTGGTCGCCAGTAGACTTGATACGTGCAACGGAACCAGGCCGTCGGTGCTCTTGAAACTCTTTCGATCGTCCGGGGAGAACCGCACGAGTCCGCCATCGGTTCCGACCCAAACCACAGATGCGCCAGCCTGATCTTTCGTTTCGATCAAGCTCGTCACGCGTTCATTGGGAAACGAGCCGTGCCGATCGGCACGAGTCAATTCATTACCATTCAGGTGCGCCAGGCCTTTATCGGTGCCAATCCAGATCACTCGCGCGCCGTCGACGGTGCGGGTCTCTAAGAGCGCGTTAACTCTTTTGTCGGGCAGTCCGCTCTTCTCGTCGAACGTGGTCCATTCTCCGCCCTGCAAACGCGAGACACCGCCCTCCTGGCGTCCGAACCAGATGCTGTCGTCGCTGGCGACCAGGATGCTGCGGACGAAGTTGGACGTCGTCCGACTGGGCATATTAACGACGGTCCACATGCGCCCGTTGTAATAGGTCGCGCCATCCTGGGTACCTACCCACAAATAACCCTTGCGATCAAAGGCCATCGCCTGAATCGCATTCTGTGGCAAGCCGTTACGGTCCGTGAAATGGCTGAATGCAACGCGTCCGCTGCGGGCAGGATCAGTATCGTGTGACTCCGGAGCGCGGAAGGTTGAGCCTGAGGTCGCGGGTTCCGGTACTGCGCTCTTCGCAAGCAGCGCCGCACCACACAGCAGTGGCATTAATACTAACAGGCAAGCATACGACCGGCGGGACGGCTTCGTGCTTTTACGATGCATATATCAAAGGTCTGGCTTCGACGGTGGATAGTGTGGTGTAGTTCACTGTCCACTTATAATCTATCCTAGCGGCAGTTCCAACAGATCATTTTAGATTGAGAGTCTCCCATTTTTCATTTTCTTCACTTGCTTGTCTCACGCGGGGGCATGAAATCAATTGTTCAGCCGCACGTTTACTGCCAGGTTTTCGTTATGCTAGTACTTCGCGAACTAAAACGTCGATGCGCGTTGACGCTACTGGTTCTGCTGGTGTCCTCGCTCTATGTTCCGACCCTCAATGCACAATCGTCGCGATCGGAGGGCCCAAGATTAGTCCCGATTGCCAAAGGGTGGGCCAGGAACCAGGTCAACACGGTTATCTTTAGGCGAAACTCGGTGACCACGCACGGTCTCAGTCAGTACGTCGCCTTCTATGACTCTGATTCCCGAGTCGTCCTGGCAAAGCGCCGGCTCGGCGCAGCGGACTGGCAGATAAACAGGACGCAGTACAGAGGCAACGCCGCGGATGCCCACAACTCGATCAGTATTGCGGTCGACGGTGACGGCTTTCTGCACATTGCCTGGAATCATCACAACTCCCCCCTTCAATACTGCCGCAGTGTTCGGCCCGGGTCGCTGGAACTCGAACCAATGACAGAGATGTTGGGAAGTAGCGAAGATCGGGTGACTTACCCGGAGTTTCATAGTTTGCCCAACGGCGGCCTTCTGTTTCTTTATCGAGACGGGGTTTCCGGCGGCGGTAATCTGGTCTTGAATCGGTATGATCTGAAGAACAAGCGATGGACTCGGGTTCAGGACAAACTAATCGATGGCGAGGGCGAGCGAAACGCCTATCCTCAGATGGCTGTCGACGTGAAAGGAACGGTGCACCTGTCGTGGGTCTGGCGTGAGAGCCATGACGTCGCCACGAACCATGACATGTGCTACGCAAGATCTGCGGATGGCGGGCAGACCTGGCAAAAATCCTCGGGCGCACAATATCAAATGCCGATCACAGCGAGAACGGCGGAATACGCCTGGCGAATCCAGCCCGGCAGCGAGTTAATCAATCAGACGTCCATGAGCGCCGACGCCCTTGGCAGGCCGTACATCGCAACCTACTTTCGCCCTCCTGGGGAGTTGGTACCGCAATATCACATCATCTATCTCGACGGTGAGCGTTGGAGATCGTCACAGGTGACGCACCGGACCACTCCATTCAGCCTCAGCGGTCAGGGGACGAGGCGTATTCCCATATCACGCCCGCAGATTCTAGTCCGTTCGGCCGGCACTCGAGTCGAGGGCTTCATGGTGTTTCGTGATAGCGAACGAGGTCACCGCGTGTCCGTGGCCGTGACCCAGGACATTATTGGCGGCGCGTGGGTGATCAGAGACTTGACTAAAGGGTCTGTAGGGATGTGGGAGCCAACATACGATGAGGCTGCTTGGAAGAAGCGGAAGGAGATCCACCTACTGATCCAGAGAGTCGGACAGGGTGAGGGGGAAAGTCTCGAGGACATTCCGGCGCAGATGCTTTCCATTCTGGTGTGGGTCCCGAACGCCACTCCTTAAACAAACACGATCCACAAAGCCACACGAAAAAGTTTCCTTGCTTCGTGATATTTCGTGTGACTTCGTGGATCGTTTGTTTGTTTTATTTCTGCTGTTCAGTTTTTCAGCGACTTAGAATACGAACCTCGCAACCATTTGCAGAATCCGAGGATCGCGCGCGGCATTGACAGTCCCGAAGCCGTTCCTGTTCGCGAATATGAAATTGCCATTAGCGTCGAACGGCAGATTCGTCGGAGTAGGGTTGGTCAGGCTCGTGATGTTCAAGTTTGAATTGACCCCAACGAATTGGGTGTGGTTCAAAGCATTGAAGGCATCTAAACGCAACTCAAGACGCCGGCTCTCGCCGAAGGGGAATGATTTCTGGAGCGAGAGGTCGAAGTTGTTGATTCCCGGCCCGACCATGTAATTGCGGCCGGATTCCAATCCCAGACTCCCTGGCAACGGAGCGGCAAATGCGGCGGCGTTCAATTGTCGATATGGATCGCCGCTGTGGCCGCTTCCGCCATCCCCCAAAATTCGGCATCGGTTAGCGCTTTCGGTAGCCGAGCCAGCCAGATTCGACGTTGCGTTGACACCGGTAATCGTGCAAGTGACCTGGTATGGCGCACCACTTTGCATCGCGTAGATACCGGAAAGCTGCCAATCGTCGCCCAGGAATTTGACGACCTTGTTGTTACCGGCCCACCGTGAGAGTCGGGGTAGTTGGTAGATAGAATTAACTATGAGGTTATGCCTGCGATCACTTGCCAGCAGGCCGTAGTTGGCTTGCTTGTTGAACGCATCGATGCGGACGAAGTCTGTATCCAGGTTCGAGACGCCCAGAGCTTTGGCCCAGGTATAACTAACCTGAAAGAAGAGCTGCTGAGCAAAGCGACGTTCCACAGCCACTTGCATCGAGTTGTAGTTTGCATTGCCTCCCATCTGGTGAACATTGATATTGCCGAATCCCTGAAAGGGCCGCAGCAAATCCGTGGGCAAAGCGTTTGCGCCGCTGAAGCTCAGACCGGCGGCGACATACGGAGCGGCCAATCCCGGTTCGACTGCCGGTACGACTCCGCCGGCAAACCTGGTCGGATCCTGGTTCTCCCGACGATAAAGTGCGCCGTACGGAATGGCGTTCAGGTTTAGGCGCTGCAGAAGGTGCCGCGATTGGGAGCCCACATATGACAAGTCTACTCGGAAGTCATAAGGCAGCCTGGCTTGCACGCCGAGATTGAATTGGTAGACCGTCGGAATTTGACCCTCCTGACTGAATGCGTTAAGTCCCGAAGGTGCCAGCAGTGCGGTTTGAACGTTAGTAATGGGCGCGATGTCCTGCAATCTTCCATTGCTCACGGTCGGGGTAAAGATTGTCGGTGGGTTGCCGAGCATGTCGAACGTCTCGTTACCCTGGAAACGGTCGTAGAAAATTCCTGCGCCTCCACGCAAGACATAGTTTTGCTTGCCCGTCAGGTCGTAAGCAAAACCAAAGCGCGGCGCGAAGAGAATCCCCGGGCTGTCCTGAAGGTATTTTGATATTCCTTCGCCCGCCTTGGCGATTCCATTTAGCAGGATGCCGCTGCCAGGCACGAGCTTGCCGATTTCGCTTCCCGGCACAGTCAGACCGCTAACCGGATCAAAGCCAATCCGCGTGTTCGGTGCGCCCGTTACCGGATCGTTGCCGAGAATTGGGCGGAATAGCCGCATCGCTCTCGCGCGGTCGAAGTTCTGAGGCAGGAAAGTTGAAGTCTGGAGGGCTTTGTCGAACTGAGGCTGAATGTAGTAGAAGCGGATCCCGTAATCCAGCGTCAGGCGTTGTCGTATCTTCCAGTTGTCCTGGAGATAGAACTCAAGGTTGGTGTACCTGTACTGGCCGGTCGGATAATTGGAAGCCTGATTGAAGGTCTGAAAGACACCGGTCGCAGCGTTGGCAAAGCCGAACCCGGTGTCGAACGGGTTGCTGGTGCTGTCAATGAAGTTAATGTTGCCGTTGGCGTTGGTAAATACTGTCTGGTCCTTCCAACTGTATTGGAAGTAGACGCCGGTCTTCAACGCGTGCTTGCCGACAATCTTACTGAAGTTGTCCACGACATCAAGGGTCCGGTTGTAATTGAAGAAGGGGGCGTTGTTGGTGCCGTAGTTCGGTCCATTAGCGATTCTGCCGCCGTTAAAATTGAACTGCGGTATGTAGTCCTGCTGAATCGCACCGGGAAAGAGCGCGGGCAAATTGGTCAGCCCGTTAGCGGCCCGGGTCAGGCCATTGGTGGCTGCGTCAATGTTGATCTGGTTCTTTCCGAACCCAAACGTGAACTCGTTGACCGCGTTCGAGCTGAATGTTTTGGTAGCACCAATCGCCAGCGCCTTTCCGGGCCGTGCGTCAGTAACCGGAACCAGCGGGTTGTTAGTGCCCAACACAAACGATCCATAGACGGATGTCAGGGCGTCCTTATTGTTCACATACCGGCCGAAAAGGGAAAGCGAATCGGAGTACTTGTAATCGACCCGCAGCAGGTCCTCTCGGCGGGGATAGGAATCCGATATTTGCGATCGGAAGTTGAATCCTTGACCGGCGCCAATTGCGTTGGGTAGTGGGAACACATTGAGGATCGCCAAGCCCGGTCCATAGAGTCGGTTCTGAGGGATTTTATTGAGCACGCCTCCATCGATGAAACAGGCGCCGGGATTAGCGGCGGTGTTCGCCGAGGTGCAGGTGCCGGGCTTTGTGTAGTCTCGAATGAAAACCTTTGCGCCGGTGTTGGTTACGCTTTGGGAAAAATCGCCGGTCCTTTCCAAAGCGGTTGGCATGGTTACATTGCGATTGGCTTGAGGACGAAGTTGTTCCTGGAATTCCTGGGCGAAAAAGAAATAGAGCTTGTCTTTACCGCTCCAGACAGAAGGCCCGCCTTCACCGAACTTCGGCAAGTAGATGGGGCCGCCGACGGTGTAGCCGAAGTTGTTAAAGCGGAAGAAATTTCGCTGAGTTTTGTCCCGATTGTTAACCCAGTTATTGGCATTGAAGCCCTCGTGCCGGTGATAGAGATAGCCGCTGCCATGGAACTCGTTGGTGCCACTCTTGGTAACCACGCTTATCTGAGCGCCCGATGAGCGCCCGTACTCTGCCTGGTAGTTAGAGGTCAACAGTTTGAATTCCGAAACCGCGTCAATACTAACTGTAGCCAGTTGATCGCCATTATTCCCGGTGTCGACATTGCCGATGCCATCGAGGGTTAGATTGTTTTGATTGTTGCGCGCACCGTTGACGCTGATTCCCGCCAGACCGGCGTGCCCTGCGACCTTATAGTCATTGTTGTTTACAACTCCAGGTGAGAGACGCGTCAAAGAGAGATAACTGCGCCCATTGACAGCAATGTTCTTTACCTGGTCGCCGATGATAGATGTGCTGCGCTCGGCGCTCTCGGTTTGAAGCTGCTCTCCACTGGCTGTTACGGTTACCTTTTCAGTCACGGCGCCTACCTCAAGCGCGATATCTGGGGCAGAGATCTTAGCGTTCGCGTTGAGCACGACGCCTTCCACGTCAAAGGTCTTGAATCCGTTTGCCTCGACGCGGAGGTGATAGGTGTCGGGTTGCAGTTGGGCGAAGACAAAGCGCCCGTCTTCACCCGTTTCAGCGGTCCGGGTTTCGTTCCGGCTGGTGCTCGTCACCTGGACCTTTGCCCCGGCGATGGCCGACCCTTGCGCATCGTTGACCGTTCCCGAAAGAGAACCGCTGGTTGTTTGAGCCGCGACTAAGATAGTCGCTGCCAATACGGCTAAGACTAACGCTAAAGCTTTCAGTAGAACCTGATATCGCATTAGAT
>JAMQPI010000543.1 GCA_023717565.1 Pyrinomonadaceae bacterium
TGCGCTGTTCGGAGGGGCGGAATGATCCTGGGATGATACCTTTCACATTGAGTTCCGCCCCTCCGAACAGCGCTGGAAGGGATAGCGGTCTGGAGCTATAAACATCGCACCCCTCGCGGGGTGAAGCCAAGCTGATCCTAAACATGACACACGTCGGGCAACGTCGGGCTTCTCATCTGAGCATTGACACAGTCTCTACCGCAAATGGTTCCGTGGTTGAGGTAGCCTGGTGGTGCTGACCTCATAGCCGCGGTATGAGCGAGTCGCTAAGCACGACCCACCTCCGCTTGGCATTCAGAAGAATGGCCAAATGAGAAATATGCGCCGTTCCGACTTACGTGTTAGCGTGCGCTATGCATTCTGAATTAGGTCAGCCTTGGGGTTTGAGTTAACCGGGGAAACTGATGGGGCGTCGTCTGGAGGGGTGCTAATTCGATTCCGGCCAGATTCTTTCGAAGTATAGAGCGCTCGGTCGGCAGCCTGTAAGAGAGTGTCGCGGCTCGAACCATGGATGGGGAAGGTGGCCAGTCCCAGGGATGCGCTGAGCCGCCCAAATCCGGGCACCTCGATTTGCTCAATTCGGCTGCGCAAGCGCTCGGCCACGATTAGTCCACCCTGAATATTCGCTTGCGGAAGGATTACCACGAATTCGTCGCCGCCGTATCGGACCGCTGTATCAACGGCGCGCAAATTGGCGCGCACGCTGTCCGCTAGCAGGCGCAATGCCAGGTCGCCGGTTTCGTGTCCGGCGCGATCGTTAATGTCCTTAAAATTGTCTAGATCCAGGATGATCAACGAGAGTGGCTGACTTATCCGGTTAGCCATTTGAAGATCACGTTCGAACTGCATCTCAAACCAGCGCCGGTTGAAGCAGCCGGTTAGCTCATCGGTTAACGCCAGTTGTTGCATCCCGGCAAACAGACGCGCCTGGTTAACTGCCACTGTTAGCTGGTCCGCAACGGTACGCAACAACATGAGTTCGTTGTCGGCCCACACGCGGGCAGGGTCGTCTGTTCGCACCAGCAGAAAGCCAATGAGGGCACCCTGGTTAATCAACGGTACGACGGCGTCTGCGAACGGCGATTCAGTTTGAGGATGATCACCGTCCACAACCTGCATTTCGGGTAGCGTTGCCAGTTTCTTATCGATCGTTTCCAGATCGCTCAAGAACTCGACATCGGCAGTCTCGAGGCTGACGTCGGCGCGAAAACGACGCTTACTCATTTCACTTCCCACCAGTTCGCTATTCACTCGCACCGCGCAACACTTGACGTTGAGCGCACGGCCAACTTCATCGGCAGCTGTTTGCAGGACCCCCTCCAGGTCAAGTGAATTCCTTATGGCCGTGGCGATGCGGTTGACGGCAGTCTCGCGTTCGGCTTGCTCTTGCAACAAACGAGCAAGCTTGGTGGTCACACCCAGAGTGAGATGAAGCGAAGTCGCCTTGGGCGTGGCCGCTCGTACTGCCTGGGCGAAGGGTTCGGCGGCGTAAGGATGTTCAGCCGTCACTCTGGCCATCAAGTATTCCAGGGCCGAGTAAACGACATCCGGCTCAAACGTCCAGACGACCAGGTCACCTGCCTGGTCCTCGCTGCCATCATCAGGCGGCACAGAGGCTAATAGAGCTGCGAACCGAGTGTCGGAGATGATGACGAAACGTTCACTATTCTCGCTTTGGTCCCGTTGGTCTAATACGGCCAGGTCCAGGTGGTCCCCGGAGTCGCTGAGGACCGATCTCGAAAGAGTGTCTTCCGGGTGCAGGAACAAGAAAGTGTTCTGGGCCACCCGAGCGAGATCTTTCACCCGCGCCACTTCTCTGGCGGAGCGAGACGAAGAGACCGGCAAACTCTCGATTACCAGGGCGCTGAGATTGCTCTCGAGCACCACCTCTTCAAAGTAACGATGAAGTTTGGCGATCGTGGAGTCAGCGCAGCGAATAGGCGTCAACTGCTTATAGTGTTGGGCTAAAAGTGAATGATAAAGCGAATGCTGCATGGACTCACAAACCGGGTTTGTTCAATGCTGGCTTCTTTCCAAGGGCGGGACCGTAAGGAAGCATAGGTCGGAAGGCCAAAGCGCATTGTACCTAGCTTGAAAGCGGCTGTCTATGAGGTTTGGAGAATGCCGGTATACACACGCTGGTGGGAGTCAACTCAAGACACAGAACCATTTGCCGTAGAGACTGTGTCAAAAAGCGGAATGGTTAGTAGCAGAGTGCGAATGAAAAAGAAAGCAAGCAAGATGGAAGACAGTGATATAAAGAGTCAGCATTGAAGAGAGGAGTGCTGAGGGAATGGGGTA
>JAMQPI010000438.1 GCA_023717565.1 Pyrinomonadaceae bacterium
GGGACTGCTGGTGACAGTCGGAAAAATTGGTACGAAGGCCTGCAGCGTGTAGCCGTGACCGCCATTTCCGCCAACGATCCTCAGGTCATTAAAGGTCGCCACGCCGTTGATGGTTTGCCGTCCTGAGACTCCCTGTAGCGAACCAAAGCCAGGGAAGTTGCCGGGGAAAAGTTGTATGAAATGCTGTGAGTCGGTAACTACGTCGCCGTTTTCGTCTTGAACTTCGACTTGGATCGGGGGCGTAATGATGGCGCTGCGCTTGGCATTTGACGGCTGAACTGTGAACGCAAGTTGAGTTGGACCAAAGATGTTGAAGGGATTGCTGGTTGTCTGAGGCGAACCTGTTGATGTGGCGTCCAATGTGTAGCCGTGACCCCCAACCCCGCCGACGATCCTCAGGTCACTAAACGTAGCTACGCCGTTGATGGTTTGCTGTACGGAGCTCCCCTGAAGAGTGCCGCCACCGGGGTTGTTGCCGATAGCGAGAAGTACGGGAGTCGCGGAGTTTGTAACAAGGTTGCCGTTTGCATCCCGGACCTCGACTTGGATCGCGGGTGTGATGATGGCGCTGCGCTTGGCGTTTGACGGCTGAACCGTGAAAACCAATTGGGAAGCCGTACCAGGGTCGACATTGAAAGCAATACTGGTTGCCGAGGCCAAAGAACCCGAAGACGCAACCAACTCGTATCCTGTGCCGGAGCGGTTCAAACTCAAATCATCGAACGTTGCAATACCATTGACGGCGTCCCTGGTTACATTGCCGCTCAAGGTGCTGCCGCCAGTGTTGGTGCCGAGTGCAATGGTCACTGGATCGGTCGCGTTCGTTACCGTATTGCCAGCGTTGTCCTGAATAGCGACCTGCAAAGCGGGCGAGATTGATTGCCCTGAGGTCGCGTTCATTGGTTGAACGATGAAAGCCAGGCGAGTTGGTGCTGCTGCTGAAACATTCACGATTGCGTCTGAGGTCGCGCCTAGTGCATCCGTGACGCGCACTGTGTCAGCACTTACGAGTGTTCCCGCCGTGTAGACTCCGCTTACCGGGTCGATGGTTGCGAGAGAGTTGTTTGAAAACAGGCTAAAGGCGTAAGGCGGAGTTCCACCTGTGGCGGTGAAATTCACCGTACCGCCTATGTTAACGGTCTGGGTGGTCGGAGAGATTTGCAAAGGTGTCGATGAACATGTACCTGCGCTGCCGGCGTTGAAGATTGCCTGGATTTCGGAAGCTGAAAGAGCGCGGTTGAGGAACTGAACTTCATCGATAATTCCCTTGAAATAGGGATCGAAATCGGGATTGTCACGTCCGCCGATGATGACGTTATTGGCGCTGGTGGCATTGACGAGTGACGGGGTCGTGGCAGTCCCGACCTGCACTCCGTCCACGTACAAGCGGAGCGTCGTTCCTTCACGGACGCCTGCGAGATGATGGAAGGTCCCGTCGGCGAGATTAGCTGTCCCAATCGCGCTACTGATGGTCGTGCCATCGCTCATCAGGAAGGATGGGAGACCGGTTCCGCCCGCGTTGTAGCTGAGTATGAACTGCGCATCGTTGCCGACACCAGATTTGGAAATAATGTAGTCGTTGAACGTGCCACCGCGGAATGATGTCTTAACCCACGCCTGTATCGAAAAGTCGCCCGTGCCGAATCTGAGGGCGGGGGGATTGCCAACCCTGACAAAATCATTCACGCCATCGAGGTTGAAACCCTGATTGACAACGGCTGTTGCGAAGCCGGCGCCATTGACGAGCGTCCCGTGATTCGTGCCCTGAGAGTCGTTAGCGTCTCCTTCGCCGCGATACCAGCTCTCAAGATTCGACGGCGGCGGTGTGCAAGTGGGCAGGCAAATACCGGCGCTGTCGGCGTCGTAAATCGCCTGGATTTCCGATGCTGAAAGGGCTCGGTTGTAAAGCGAAACCTCGTCTATTTTTCCATTTACAAATCGAGCGCAGCCTGCATCACTGGTAAGACATCTCCCGATCGCCGCATTGCCTCCCGTTCCTGTATTAATGTTTGAGCCTGAGGTTTGCGACCCCGCTAAGACTCCGTTTAGATAAATCTGAGTTAAGTCGCCGTTTCGGACGGCAGCGACGTGAAACCATTGTCCGGCTGTCAAAGAGGTCGGAACTATCAGATCATTACTGTTGGAAAGAAACGCTTCGCCGATACGAAAACGCAGGGCATTCGGCTGATCGAATTCCACAAAATAGGAAGGGTCATTAAACGAGGCGCCGGTCCCTGAAATTTTATGAAACAGCATTTGGTCGGTTGATAGCGAATTAAGATTTGCCCAAAACTCAATAGAAAAATTTCCCGCCCCAAAATCGAGGCTCGTCGTATTTGCGATGTCAACAGAATCATTAACGCCGTCGAAACTGAACGCCTGACCCACTTTGCCGGGCGCAAAGGTCGCGCCGTTTTGCAAGGTGCCGTTGTTATTTCCTTGCTGGTCGTTTGCGTTTCCTTCGCCAGGATACCAACTCACTAAATTTGATGGCGGAGGTGTGCATACCGGAAGGCACATTCCTGCACTGTCACCGTCGTAGATTGCCAGGATTTCCGCAGCCGTAAGTGCGCGGTTGAAGATTGCCGGTTCATCGATCTGCCCGGGGAACGAAGGGCTCGTACTGGACACCGGAGAAATGCCCCATTCGCCGATCTTGGCTGTGAAGGCCGCGGGATGAATTCTCAACGTCCGTCCTACTCCCGCGGTCGTCGAACCTTTTTCGATGCCGTTTTTGTAGAGTTTCAACGCCCCGTCAGAATTTCTCCATGTGGCTGCGACGAAGGTCCAGGTGTCGAAAGGGATAACTGTGTTGTCCTGCAGGAAGCCGTCAGTGTCGTTGTCAAATTCGATAATGAAAGCGCCGACATTCTGCGCAAAGCCGCCGCCACCTAAAAGGAGCAGAAAGGAGTTGTCCGCTGTGCTCCTATCCCTCCATTTACCGACAATCGCCCCGTCCGAATTACCGGCGTTTTGCCGCTTTATCCAGGCCATCACGGTCAACCCGGTGGCATTATCCAGCCCCGCAAGATTGCCTATGTCAACGTAAGCGTTGGTCCCGTCATCAAGATCAAACGCCTGCCCTACTCTGCCAGTCGCAAAGGCTGCGCCGTTTTGCAAGGTGCCGTTGTTTGAACCGACTGAGTCGTTGGCATCGTTTTCTGCACGATGCCAACTAACGCCGTTCGAAGGCAGAGGCGTGCATGGAACGCATTTGCCGGCGTCGTTGGCATCAAAAATTGATTGAATTTCCGAAGCTGAAAGAGCGCGGTTGTAAAGAGAGACTTCATCAATTGCCCCGCCGAAGTTATTTATGAATTGATTGCTAACGAAAGTGCCGCCAAAGCCACCAATCTGGAATGGTTGGGCGCCAGCGTCGGGAATGCCGGCGGTAACGGTTGTTCCCGTCAGAATGCCGTCCACGTAGATCTTCACAAGCCCGGTAGCGGCGTCATAAGTTCCGGCGACGTGGGTAAGAGTGTTTGCCGCGAGAGTCGTGGTGGAAAAGACATTAATGAAGTTCCCGCCAATAACTACTGCAAAGGCGACCCGTCCGTCGTCTAATTTGGCTAGTTGATAATTGCCGGGCCTGCCTGCGAGGAGCTTGTGATCACCGGTCACGGTGGAGTTTGTTTTTACCCAGGCTTCGATCGTAACTGCACTGGCGACATTTAGCGCCGAAGTGAATGGCACATTGACCATGCTGTCAACGCCATCAAAGCTAAAAGCCTGACCAACTCTTCCCGGTGCGAATGTGGCACCGTTCAGCAAGCTGCCGTGGTTTGTTCCCACGAAATCGTTCGCGTTGTTTTCCCCTCTGTACCAGGCGACAAGATTTGCAGGTACGGGTGCACAGGTGGCGACAACGTTGGTGGCCGTTGTACCTGTGGAGAAAAGTATCGCGCCAGCGAAGATGGTTGCGACGACAAACAGGAAGATCGAGCTTCCGGAAGCAGCAACTTTCGAACGAACGTTGGTCGAGTCTTTCATAATTCCCCCGTAGGAAACTGGAATCTCTTTGGAGTGCGGTGACCTGTCACCGCTTTGGATCACCTCAGCCAAGAAGAGTTAAGAAGACGAATTGGCCAAAACAGCCCTCAGATGCGGAATTGGTGTTGTCAGTTAGGTTCTCAATCACCGACTTCCTGCAGAGAAGCGGTCGCTGGTACGAGACACAGCGATGTGAATCAGACAAGGTGCCAACAGGATCGTGCGACCGGTTGTCGAACTGAATGCCCTTTCACTTTTATGTGGCCAGGTTGGCGAAAGTGCGCCGGTATTTTTTTTTGGCAGAGCGGGCGGGTGGATTTGGGCGGAGAATGCGAGAGGCTATGGGATTTCCAACGGAGTCGTCAGTTTTTCTGGAGATTGAAATAGTAGTAGCCAAGGTCGTCGAGGCGATTTGGCCCGGCAACACCGCTCAGCGTCAGTTCATATTGGACCCCAGAGCTCAATAACTCAGCAGGCACAGTGATGAAGACGGCGCGTACGTCTCTGGCTGAACTGGCTTTCAATTGATTCCAACTGCGGATTTGCTTGCCGCTCGAGGTTTGCAGTCTGATCTGATAGGCCCGGTAGTCATCACCCGAATTGAGATTGAGTTGCAATCGCACCGCCTGAGCAGTGCTAGGAAGGATCAATTTTTTAGGACCTTCGCTGCCGCGAGAGCTCGGCGATAGGATGAAAGCGAGCGGCGTCAGGGCACTGCGCTTTTCGCTGTCGGGCAGCTTAGCTTGCTCTTTTAGCAGGGCCAGTTCCTGTTCGAGCTTTTCTCTTTGCGCCGCCAGTTCATCGCTGCGCAGGCGTTGCTCTATAGTCTGATCGCGCAGCTGATCGTTTTGCCGTTCGCGCGTCTGGCGATCGGCTTCCATCTGCGCGACCTCTCTTCGCAATTGCCTAATTTCAGAGAAGAGCCACAATCCGCCAAGCAGGAACAGCAACGCGGCAGCGGCGAGCGAGTAGGAAAGAGCGGGGCGGGGAGCGCGCAAGGCGGAAAGCATCGCCTGCCACCAGGAAAGAGGCTTCTGACTGTAAACGCCTTCGGCAGCCGTTGCTTTTTCTGCTTGCAGCAATGCTCTTGCGAATTCTACTTTCTCGCGACGCCGTTCGGAGATCAAAGAGTGACGCTCGAAGCGCTCGCGCTCGGGGCCGGAAAGTTCTTCGCGGACGTATTGATCAATCAGGTCGTCTTCAGCCTCAGACAACAACTCGCTCAACTCCGGATCGTGAAAAAAACGCTCTTCGAGCCGAGCTTGCTCCACTTCGGTCAACTCGCCGAGCAAATACTCGACGGCCTGCCGCTCATTGCCGGCTTTCACATTCATTCGCTGATCAATTGCCCCCTCATTCCTTAGTGGTCGAAAAGTTGATTCTGTGTCGTCCCCGATCGCTTTTTCTTCAGACAAGTTGAGAGGCAGGCTTCGAGCTTTTCCCTGATTCGCACGGCGCGGCTGCGCAGAGCTCGATTGGGAATGCCGAGCGATTCTGTTAGGCGCTTGCGGTTTTCAATCCTGGATTGCCTGTCGCCCTGATAGTAACCAAGGATCATCTGGCGGCCATCGGAGGGGAGCCTTCCAAGACAATGATTGAGGCATTCAAGCCGATCTACGCCTTCATCAAACTCCGCCGGATTGCTATCAACCAGACGCAGTGAGGGCAGTCCTTTGAGGGCTTTTGCTTCTCTTTCGCGCTCTTTGTAAATTTCCAGCAGCAGGAGGCGCGCGATCCCATAAGAGTAGCCGTTGATGTCGCGTATCACTTCACTTTCATCGAGCCTCTTAGCAATGCGATTGATCGACTCGTCGGCGTGATCTTCGGCAAACGGGCAGCCGCGCCCTTCAAAGTAGCGCACCAGATTGCGCCGCAGCAGCAGGTACTTCTCGCCCGCCGCCTCCACATCCGAATCAAGACGCGCCAGCATCCGGTCGAGCGCCTCTTTCGTCAGGGCCCATTTCCGCCGCGGCGAGCCGGAGTCGGAATATCCTGGTGCATCTGCTGCCATTCTCATCGCCACTCGCCCTGAAGCGTAAAAGCAGCCCAGTATTGCGGCGCTGCCCAACGCTTCTCTTTGAGCATCGAGACCTGCGCCGCACGCAACGCCGCCGCCGGACGCTGACCATCTTTCAACATCCCCTGATAGAAGCGCTTCATCAATTCTGCCGTAGCTCGGTCGTCCACTCGCCACAGGCTGGCCACTACTCGCGGCGCCCCTGCGTACATAAAGCCGCGCGTCAGTCCGATCAAACCTTCACCCCTGATCTCTTTCCCGAGTGCCGTCTGGCAGGCCGAGAGCACTACAAGGTCGGCGTTCAGTTTCAAGTTGTAGATATCGTGAAGCCTGAGAAACCCATCCTGCGCCCGGCCCTGCTCGTCAACAAGTGAGAGCACGATGCCGGACAACTCAGGCTGTTGGCTGTTGAGCAAGCCGTGCGTAGCGAAATGTACGATGCGGTACTGACTCAGTTCCGCGCTCTGTGCAGTCGCGTTACTGGCGACGAAGTCGAGAGCCGTTAACCGCTTCTGCTGTGGCGCGAAGGCCGCAATAGCTTCCGCCTCCTGCCGACTGAACCGCAGGCGCACGAAACTATTCAACCCCACGCCTTTGGCCGACCTTTCAATGTCGGACCTTGCGGCCAGTTCGCCTGTGGGAGCGTGAGACTGCTTAGCTCGTGTTGTTTCTATTCTTATCTGGCCCGGATTGATTCTGGGATCATCGTTTTGAAAAACGGGATCGGCCAACACGGCCACAGACTTTGGAGCAGATTGGCGGCCAGCCATCTCTCGCCGCAACACCGCCAGGACCGAAGCCGAAGGGAGGTTGATTATTTCGTGATCCTGGATCAAGGGGATTGTGGATTGCGGATTGCGGATTGCGGATTGAAGTGCAGGCCGTTTCTTACTCCGCAAGCCGAATTCCGCAATCCGCGATTGAGCGGGCGGGGGCAGTGCTGCAAACGGCACATACTGCAAGGCGCCTTCGCTCACAATGAGCAGGCGTTTTGTTCCCAACTGCGAGGCGACAGGTGCGAGTAGCATGCGGCTCAAGTCGGTTGCTGCCTGCGCGTACTGAGCATCCGCTTTGGCTAGGCGCGCGCGATATTGCGCCGGCGTTTCCTCCTGCGCCTGCTCATTACGTGCGGTCAGCAGGCCATACACGCGCCGCGCGGCGGCTTCCACAATTGCACGCTTGGGCAATACAAAACTTGTGATTGATGTCGGGCTGACCGCCCAGAGGAAGCTTCGTTCCTCGCCCAGTGAGTATTCCAAAAGCAAAGAATCGGGATCCAGGACCTGTTGTTGAATCTCCTTAACAGTCAGCGGCTGAGGTTGCGTCAATGCAGCATAACGCGGGCTGGCGGTCCGAATTTGCGCCTGCACCTGCTGATACCCCAGCAGAAAAGCGTCGAGTTCTTTCTGAGCAGCCGAGGATTGCTCGGCGGTGTGGTAACCACGGAGCAAGCGGGTCAGGCGTTCGGCCTTGGCGTTGATTTGCTGCTGTAAGCTGCGCTCGCGCTCCAGCAGTTCGGGAGTTACACCTTGACGGATATCAGCCCGGGCCTCGGCCAGGGTCTCGAGCAGGCTGCGTGCGCGGGAGCGCTCGCTTACAACTAATGCCGCAGCGGCGTGCCCCGCCGCAGGCTCACGCTCACTGAGCTGGACCAGAAGGTCTATTTGAAAATCATAAAGTTCACGGACTGACGCCAGGAATGAAGCGCGCAGGTCTTGAGCCGAGACTTTGGTGCGGAGCGACTCGATAATCTCAAGGCCGGCCTCCATCCGGGCGCGGGCCCCGAAGAGGTTGCCACGGTCTCGCTCGACGCGAGCCATCCCGAAAAGCGTTATCACCTCTTCTTTCCTGGTTTTCAACGCGCGCCGAATCGCTAGCGCCTGGCCGTAGTACTCCAGTGCCTTCCCAGAGTCGCCAAGCGCGGAGGAGACAAAGCCGAGACTACTGAGCGATTGGGCTTCACCCAAACGGTTTCCAATCTCGCGCCGAATCGAAAGGGCCTGTTGGTGGTAATCGGATGCCTTCTGGTACTCGCCTAGCTTTTGATAAACCGAGCCCATGTCGCCCAGCGCATTGGCTTCTATTCGGCGTTCGCCTAAGTCTCGAGACAACAGCAGCGCCTGGAGGAAATGCTGGAGCGCTGTTTGATCATCACCCAGCGAACTACGCACAGAGCCGACGTGATTAAGTGCGTTAGCTTCCGCTAGTCGGTCACCAATGGCCCGGCTGAGCAAGAGCGCCTGTTCGTAATACTCTAACGCCTTAAAATAATCGCCGAGCGCGTCGTAGGCATCGGCGATGTTGCTCAGGGTGTAACTTTCGTCCCGCCGATTCCCCTTGGCACGTCTCAGCTTCAGCGCTCGGTCGAAACCTTCCAAAGCCTTCTGATATTCCCCCAACCACGTGTAGATCACTCCGATGCTGTTAAGAGTGCGGGCTTCACCTTCTGAGTCTCCGATCTCACTCCACAGCGAGAGGGATTGGCTGTAGTGGTCAAAGGCCTTTTGAGAATCGCCCAACGCTGAGTAGATGACGCCGATGCTATGAAGGAGGTCGGCTTCTCCCTGTCGATACCCATCCTCTCGGCGTATTGACAGCGCGCGGTTGAAGTCTTCCAGCGCCTTTTGGTAGTCGTTCAACGACCAGCGGACAAAGCCGACTATGTTGAGCGTGCCGGCTTCCGCCCAGCGGTCATCCGCC
Source organism: Pyrinomonadaceae bacterium (assembly GCA_023717565.1). GTDB lineage: Bacteria > Acidobacteriota > Blastocatellia > Pyrinomonadales > Pyrinomonadaceae > PSRF01. The sequence goes on from JAMQPI010000438.1 coordinate 8,708, forward strand.
GCCCGCCACAGCCGCAACGCTTGATCACCGTATTCCAGCGCCTTTCGATTGTCGCTCAGATAGTGAGAGATCTCGCTCAGGTGAGACAGCGCTTCAGCCTCACCGCGAATGTCCGTGCCGGCGCGCCACAGCGGCAGCGACTCCTCGTACTTTTGAATCGCCTGTCGTCGTGATTCAGCAGTCCCCTGCCAAAACAGCATTCGTCCCTCCGCCATTAGCGTTTCGGCGGCCACGGCGCTCTCGTCTTTCGGTTCGGCCCGGTGCCATTCGTCAACGTTGAGTAGGTAAGACCCGGGCCCGGCATTTTTTCCCGAGCGCACGGTAAACTGATAATCGCCGGCCTGAGCAAACACGAACGACAGGCACTTCCGATTGGAGAAGCGGCTGGCGCTGTCAACTTTAACCAATGTCTTTCCCTGCGAATCCTGGAACAAGAGAACGGGCTCGATGCCACGCCCTTCGACAACCAGGCGCACGAACTCGCCCGCCGAAAGCGCCAAGCTGTAGACGTGGACTTCGCCGCCGGCAATCTGACGTTCGACTTTGGCTCCAGGCAATAGCGAACTTTTATTCTGAGAAGTAAGTGGCTGCGCTCCGGCCTGAGTGGACAAAAAGACAGGTAATGAGACGCACAGAGAAAGATTGATGCTACACGCCAGAATAAGATTCAGGGAGGTTACAGAAACCTGAGGTCGTCGACGACCTGTCATCATCACAAACTCTCCTAACGATCGGCGAAAGTGGCAGGAACCGCCAATCGGGGCGTTAGCGAAGCTGGGCAAGCGCGGCTGGCGCCCTATGCAACAAGGCTGTTGCATAATCGCCGTGAGGTCGGAATGAAAACCGCAACGGTCGGCAAGCGTAGCACAAAGCTCGTGGGACGTTAACACTCGTCAGGGTCTGAGGATGGCAAGACCGATCCCGTTTTCATGCCCTTAGCCTCTCAAGTTCAAACTAAGAGACCACTGGGCTTCTGGACAGTTTGCCCACTAATCGGGATAATACCCAGTTTCAACAGGAAGGGTTGCTCGGCACAGGTGAGGCGACGCGGGCTTTGGGCGGCGCACACTGCGGCGAAGGCTGCGCCCGGAACTGTTGGAAATTACTTAGATTCGTCATTGTAAAGATCAGAAAGGAACCGTTCCGGAAACGGAACTATTGCTGTCTCAATCATCAGATTCCTTGGGGTTTGCGCAGCTTTTCGACAACATCATGAAAAATAACTTAACTACTCCTCGTCAGTTATCAGCCTGCTCGCGGGCCGGCCGTTCACTGTTGACCCTGGCCCTGACTCTCGCTTTTGCGAGCCTTGGGGCCTCGCCCGCCTTTGCGCAATCGCATGGTGGCGGCGAAGCCAATCTCATACTACCCAACCTTTCCGACGTCACCTTCTTCGGCGGCATTAACGGTCACAACCTGCTACTGGCCGGCATCGTGGTGTGCATGTTGGGCCTGCTGTTTGGTCTGGCCATGTACATGAACTTGAGAAACCTTCCGGTGCACAGTTCCATGCGGGAGATCTCGGAGCTTATTTACGCGACCTGCAAGACCTATCTCGTCACTCAGGGCAAGTTCATCCTAATCCTGGAAATATTCATTGGCATTGTTATCGTGCTTTATTTCGGCGTTTTGTCCGGACTGGAGCCGTTCCGCGTCGCCATCATTCTGGCGTTTAGTCTGGTGGGCATAGCCGGCAGTTATGGCGTCGCCTGGTTTGGAATTCGTGTCAACACGTTCGCCAACTCCCGCACCGCCTTCGCGAGTCTGGAAGGTAAACCATTCCCCCTTTATGCAATTCCACTGCGCGCGGGTATGAGTATCGGCATGATGCTGATCAGCGTCGAACTGCTGATCATGCTTTGCATCCTGTTGTTCATACCTGGTGATTATGCGGGTCCGTGCTTTATCGGGTTTGCGATCGGTGAGTCTCTGGGCGCCGCAGCCCTGCGAATCGCCGGCGGCATCTTCACGAAGATTGCCGATATCGGCGCTGACTTGATGAAGATCGTCTTCAAGATTAAGGAAGATGATGCGCGTAATCCGGGTGTTATTGCTGACTGCACAGGCGATAACGCCGGTGATTCTGTCGGACCCAGCGCGGACGGTTTTGAAACTTATGGCGTGACCGGCGTGGCTCTAATCACATTCATTTTGCTTGGTGTGCGCGATCCCACGGTGCAAGTGCAGCTGCTGGTCTGGATATTCGTGATGCGCATCATGATGATTGTGGCGAGCGCCGGTTCTTATTTCATCAACGACGCAATTGCCAAAGCCCGTTTCGGCAATGCGGTCAAGATGAATTTTGAATCTCCGTTGACTTCACTGGTCTGGATCACTTCCATTGTCTCGGTAGTAGTCACCTTCATCATTTCCTACCTGACGATCCCGGCGCTGGGCGGAGACCCGAGCCTCTGGTGGAAGCTTTCGATGATTATCTCCTGCGGTACGCTGGCCGGGGCGATTATTCCGGAGCTGGTGAAGGTCTTTACTTCCACTGACTCATCGCACGTTGCTGAAGTGGTTACGTCTTCGCGCGAAGGTGGCGCCTCGCTCAATATTCTCTCCGGACTAGTGGCTGGGAATTTTTCCGCCTACTGGCTGGGTATGAGCATTGTGGCACTGATGTCGATTGCTTATTACATCAGTACGCCGGCGCTGGATCCGTTGATGGTCGC
>JAMQPI010000566.1 GCA_023717565.1 Pyrinomonadaceae bacterium
CACACTTGTTCCGGGGGTTTACGCTAGAAGACGCGTAGAGGACCTTATGGATTTCACCCCGGAAGGTTGAGATGTTTATAGCGGAGGACTCCCACCCCGCCTCGGTCGCCGTTCGGAGGGCGGAACTCAACTTGAAAGGTATTCATCTAGTCTCGTTCCGACCTCCGAACGGCGACTGGATACTCATTGTTGTCGGGGCTCTATAAACATTTGACTACTACGTAGTAAAGAACCGCCGAACAAGCTGGTCGCCTGTGACGTGGATCTCCGTTTAAGCTCCCCCACAATCTCTGGCCAATGGATCCGGCACTCAACACCAATGGAACTAACTCAACCGCCTGATTTGACTTTTTATCCACGTGTAATAGAGTCTCTTACAGAGGTTTAGTTGTTATGGTAAACGACAAGAAGCGAGCCCTAATAGTGGTCGACGTGCAGAACGACTTTTGCCCTGGCGGGACTCTTGCGGTTGAACATGGCAACGAGGTGGTGGAGCCTTTGAACAAGTTGATGGAGGAGTTTCTGAGGCGCGGTGAACCGGTATTCAAGAGCCGAGATTGGCACCCGCCCCAAACAAAACACTTCTCAGAGTATGGTGGCACCTGGCCGATTCATTGTGTTCAAAATACGAGCGGCGCCGAGTTTCACCCCGGTTTGCTCGATGACAAGCACATCCGAATAGTCTCAAAAGGCCTGGGCGACGAAGACAGTTACTCCGCTTTTGACGGCACCGATCTGGCTCTGCAATTACAGCGACTCGGAGTTGAAGAGGTGTGGGTGGGCGGCCTCGCGACCGACTACTGCGTCAAAAATACCGTTCTCGATGCACTCAAGCACGGCCTCCGCGTCAAGGCATTGAAAGATGCGATGCGCCCTGTGGAGCTCCAAGCCGGCGATGGGGAAAGGGCTATCGATGAAATGCGCCGGGCCGGAGCCGAGATTGCCACCGCCTCTCAGCAACCGGAGTTCACTGCATCAGATCAGGTTGTAGCAGCCTATTTGAAGGGTATCGATCGTACACTCCTGCGAGACAATCTGCGGCTCACGGTAACTGAGCGCTTCGAACGATTGATGAGTTTGCAGCGATTTGCCGATGACCTGCGGGCGGCCGGCAAACACTCGACGCATTCATGACTGATTATCGCGAACTGATTCGAAGTTTGGTGGCGGGTCGCGTGGAATTCATTATCGTCGGTGGCGCAGCGGCAATCGCACATGGTGGCAGCCGCCTGACAGAAGACCTGGATCTCGTCTATCGGCGGGATCAGGGCAATGTTGAGAAGATCATAAAATCACTGGCGCCGTTTGCTCCGTATTTGCGAGGTGCGCCCGAAGGTCTGCCATTCAAGTGGGAAGCACAGACCATCTGGAATGGTCTCAACTTTACTTTGACGACATCTCTCGGTCCGCTGGATTTGTTCGCCGAGATTACGCTGGGTGGCACGTACGATGATCTGCTGCCTTACACCGTGACTTTGGACGTTTTCGACGGTAGATGTTTGTGCCTTGGACTTGAGCGGCTGATTCAAGTTAAGCGCGCCGCAGGGCGGCCAAAGGACCTCGAAGCGATTGCGGAACTGCAAGCCCTGCTGGAAGAGCGGGGCCGTTAAGCATGGGCACCCTCAACATAGATCGCTATCACGCAGCCATGGGCGACGCGTCTTACAAGGACGTGGCCCGTCTGCACAACAAGCTCCTGAGCGATGGGCAAGCGTGCTTTTACGTAACCCAGCGCAAACTGCCCTTTGCCCCGTGCCTGGGTCACGGGCGCCTGGTGCGACTGCTGGTCGACAGTCAAATCGATCGGCCTCGACTCCGCTTCCTGGAGCAGGATCGCGCCGGTCTAAAACTCTTCGCCAAGGCAATTGAAGACATGTATTTCGTCGGCGCCATCCGCACCGTGCGCCCGGGAACCATAGTCTTTGCGCAACAACCATTCGCAGATATTTCTGGAGCGTTTGGCCTCACCCAGGCGCAGGAGATCAAGTTTGAACACGCCTTCGATCTGCCGATGACTACGGCCAGCACTGCGATGCAATTTCGCATGGCAGCCGGCGACCAACGATGGTTGTCGGATTTTTCCTTGCGCCGCAATGGTGACATTGAGCGGGCAGTCGACATTGCTACTTACGCTTTCATCGGCGGCTTCAACGACACTTCCAACATGGAGGCGGCGCATCGCCTGGATATTCCCGCCGTGGGTACCGAAGCCCACTACTGGCAACAAGCCTACATCGAGTACATGTACGAGCCGGAGATCGAGCCACGCACGGGCAAGCCTAAACACTTCGAGCAAGTTGCTTTCGAGCGCTGGCTCGATGCGAATCCCAATGGCACCACTCTGCTGCTCGACACCATCGATGTCTACATGGGCGCGGTACATGCAGTGATGGCTGCCACTTCGACTGATGCCAGGCGGCGAGCCTTCAAGGGATTCCGCGTTGACTCAGGCGACCTGGCTGAGTTGGGACGATGGTGTCTTCACTTTTTCGAAGCAAATGGACTGCACAATCTGAGACCAAATCTCACCGGCGACCTCGACGTCGAAAAGGTGCGGGCGATTGTGAAGGAGTTTCCGGAAGCAATGGGATTCGGCATTGGCACCAAGCTATCAAGCGAGGTTCCGGCGGTGGCCGGAGTTATCTTCAAACAATGTTTGATCGAAGGTCGGCCCACTTTGAAAGCGTCGAACTCAATTGAAAAGACTACACTGCCGGGACGACTACAGGTGTTTCGGGGCACTGATGCGCAGGGAAATTACCTGGGTGACGTGACTGGATTGGACGACGAGGAGATCCAGATTCCCGGCGCTGCGCGGGTCGAACGTTTGCTGCTTCCCTTCTGGGAGAATGGCCAGCATTCCGCAATTCCGTCTATTGAGAAACAGAAAGCCTTCGTCGAAGAGCAACGCCGGAGATTTTCCGATATCGACAATTATCCCCACATCCTCAGCGACAAACTACAAAAACTTCGCGACGATCTTACGACCCAAATGCGTACCGACAATTCCGGCTGGGAAGGAGTAGTAAAAATGCCGGAGGTGTTAACGGGAAAAGGAGCAGACCGGTAATAATGATGAGGAATTGTGAGAAACCTCTGAATTTTAGATTTCAGATATTTGTCATTTCCCATTTTCATTTTTCGTGGTGATTCGACGAAAACAAGATCGGAAAAATGAACAAAGGAAAACTGACAAATCACAAATGACAAATATCTGAAATCTCAAATTCAGCGTTTACTCACAATTCCCGATTTCTCCCTTTCCCCTTTTCCCCATTTCTTTGCTACCTTTTCCCTATGTCTGAGCAGTTAGAAACGTTGGCGTTACCCGCCTATCCGGCAGCCCGGGCGGTTGCCGCGACTGTCGAGGCATATTTCGCCAGCCATCTCGCCGAAGCGCGAAAGCGCAGTTCACAGCACTTGGCGCCCGCGCCTGATGCCGCAGCGGTCGAGGCAATTATCGATACCGCGTTCTGGGCCAGTCTCCGGCGCGAAGAAGGTTACTCTCCGAAAATATCACTCGCATTTCTCCCACCCGACCAGGCGGACCAACCGCTCACGTTTGACCACCCTTTCGCTTTGAGCCCAGCCGTACTCTCGCGGTTGGCCCCGGCCGTTGAACGTCCAGGAATCCATCTCGGTGTCTGGCGCAACCATGAGGGAAGCTCGGATCTCCAACTGTGGGGCACGACGCGTTCAATTCCGAAACTCTGTTTCGTTCTCGAGGTGATAGAACCAGGCTTGCTGGTGGTCAAGTACCGTCGTGGCCAGGGGCAGGGAAAGTACGTCAACGTCGCGGTGCTTAAGGGCGACCAGATAAAAATGGTAGACCAAAAGGGTTCCGGTTTACCCGACTGCCCGGAGCTCGTCACTTCGCTGCTCGACTTCGGATCGCGCACCTCGAAGTCCGACTCCGTGAACGTGCTGGTGCAACTGTCTGTTTCTATGCGAGCACACGGACGCGGTGGTTCGCTGCTGGTCGTACCTCAAGGCTCAGAGGAATGGGTGAAATCGATCGTCCAGCCAGTCTCGTATTTAGTCACGCCCCCCTTCTCCGAGCTGGCCGACTTAATGCGAAAGGACCCGATTGAGAAGAGTTTGCCGACCTGGCAGGAGGCATTCATCGACGCAGTGGATGCGATTGCCGGACTGACTGCGGTCGACGGCGCCGCACTAATCAGTGATCAATATGAGTTGCTGGCATTCGGCGCGAAAATTGGTCGTCGGGATGATGGCGCACAGGTCGAGCAGGCAATCGTCACTGAACCTATCGTCGACGGCGTAGCCACGGTCGTCCATCCTCTGGAACTTGGGGGCACGCGACACCTTTCGGCGGCGCAGTTCGTACAGGATCAGCCTGACAGCATTGCGTTGGTAGCCTCCGTGGATGGTCGCTTCACCATCTTCGCCTGGTCTCCTTGTGAGCACATGGTCCACGCCCACCGGGTGGAGACACTGCTGATGTGATGTATACTTGGCGCTCTTCCTACTGTAAGAAATTCACCTAGTTGAGGGCATTGAAGAATGAAACTAATCATCATCCTGTCTTTGTTGATCTGCGTGCCGGTGATGGCCATGGCTCAGCAGAAATCGCGCAAACTTCTTCCATACAATTACACCATCGACGATCTGCCGAATGGCCTGAGATTGATAACGGTGCCCACGGATTATCCGAATCTGGTCGCGCTCTATTTCGTCGTGCAGACCGGGTCACGCAACGAGATAGAACAGGGCAAGAGTGGTTTCGCGCACTTTTTCGAACACATGATGTTTCGCGGCAGTGAAAACTATACTGCCGATCAGCGCGAAGCAATCTTCAAACGCGCGGGTGCCGAAACCAACGCCTACACTTCCGACGATCGCACGGTCTACCACGCGACTTTCTCAAAGGACGACCTGGACGAGATCGTGAAGATGGAAGCCGATCGTTTCAAGAGTTTGAAGTATGCGTTGCCGGAATTTCAGACCGAGTCGCTGGCGGTCAAGGGTGAATACGACAAGAACAGCGCCAATCCCTTTTCCAAACTCTACGAGGTGCTACGCGAGACGGCCTTCAAGACGCACACCTACTCACATACAACCATGGGTTACCTGAAAGACATTCAGGACATGCCAAATCAGTTTGACTATAGCCAGGAGTTCTTCAAGCGGTTCTATCGACCCGAGTACACGACCGTACTGCTCGTCGGGGATGTGACTCAAACGCGGGCGCTGGATCTGACGAAGAAGTACCTCGGCGATTGGAAGCGCGGTGACTATGTGGCGAAAATCCCGGCCGAGCCGAAACAGACTGAGCCGCGTAAGGCGCACATCGATTGGCCTTCACCGACCTTGCCGATCATCGCGGTGGCCTTTCGTGGTCCGGCGTACTCAGATGTCGACAAGGACAAGATCGCCCTCGATCTGCTTGCGCAGGTCGCGTTTGGAGAAAACTCTGATCTGTATCAGAAACTGGTACTAACCGAGCAAAAGGTCGACGTTTTGGCGCCGGACTTCAGCAATCAGATGGACCCAGAGTTGTTCGTGGCGCTGGCTCGCGTCAAGGAGGCTAAGGACGTTGATTACGTGCGTGACCAGATTCTCGCAACTTTTAAACGCTACTCGACCGAACTGATTCCGGCGGACAAGCTAAACGCTACCCGATCGCGTCTGCGCTACAGCTTTGCGATGGCCATGGACAGTTCTAGTGCTATTGCTTCGACGTTAGCGCCTTTCATCTCGCTGCGTCGTTCGCCGGAGACCATAGATAAGCTGGCGGCGCTTATGGAAACCATCTCTCCGCAAGACGTGCGCGACATCGCCGCTAAATATTTCCGCGACGAGAGCCGCACCATCGTCACCCTGGCGCCCAAAGCCAAGGAATCCGCAAAGAACAACGTCGAGGAGGGCAAACAGTAATGCGACGTACATTTATCAGCCTGTTAATCAGTCTTGCCATCCTGACACCTGCGATCGCTCTGGGCCGCACAAACAACAACATGTCTATTAAGATTGCTAACGTCCTGCTTCCCAACCGTTCGCCTCTGGTCACGTTTCGACTCCAGTTCATGAGCGGCGCTGCTGCCGATCCGAAAGGTCAGGAAGGCGTAGCCGCTCTGACCGCTGCGATGCTGGCGCAGGGCGGCTCGCGCACGATGACTTACGAACAGATCGTGGAAGCGATGTACCCGATGGCGACTTCCTTCGGTTGGCAGATCGACAAGGAGATGACGGTCTTCACGGGCACAACACACGTCGACAACCTGGATAAGTACTATGGTCTGATCAGTCAGATGCTGCTTGATCCCGGATTTCGCGCCGACGATTTTTCGCGGCTGAAGACCGATGCTGTTAACTATTTGAAGGTCTCTTTGCGGGAGAGCAACGACGAGGAACTGGGCAAGGAGTACCTCTACAACATCATCTATGACGGGCACCCGTATGAACATAACAACATGGGCACTGTGAACTCGTTAGAGAAGTTGACCCTCGATGACGTGCGGGCGTACTACAAAGCCAACTACAGCCAGGCCAACGCGGTTTTAGCACTCGCTGGTGGTTATCCGAAAGACTTACCGCAGCGAGTGGAGGCCGATCTCGCTAAGTTGCCGGCCGGGCAATCCGGCAAAGCAAAGTTTGACACTCCCAAGCTTGCTTCGGGAACGCGCATTAACATCATCAAGCGCGAGACCCGCGCGACGGCCCTCTCGCTCGGCTTTCCTATCGATGTCACGCGTGCCGACAAGGATTGGCCGGCGCTGGCGGTGGTGGCCTCTTACTTTGGGCAGCATCGCTCCAGCAACAGCTATCTCTATCAGAGACTGCGAGAGGCGCGCGGACTGAATTACGGAGACTACGCCTACATCGAGTATTTC
>JAMQPI010000580.1 GCA_023717565.1 Pyrinomonadaceae bacterium
GTTCTCGCATCGGATCCAATTGCCAGCAGTCGTTCGGTGGCCCGCTTTCCGTAATATTCATTCCTTCCGTCAGGGATGGAGAGATATTCCGAAATCGCTTCGTCAGTTCGGCCCAGTTGCTCCAGCGCGTAGCCGCGAAGAAAAGTCAGTTCTTGCGGTGTGGTTCCTCCGGGTACCCGGTTGCCTCCCATATCTGGTTTACTCCGAAGTTCATTTGCGTCGGCCACTACATCCTGCCAGGCTCCTTGCGCCAGATGAATTCTTGTCTGCGCGAATAAAGCGAGAGCCTCACCGAGCTGACCCTTGAAACGCGTGCGAGTTTGTTGGATCCAGTCAAGCGCTTCTTTGTGGCGACCGGCTTCGTGCAGTGCATCGACAATGTTCAGATAGCTCCGCTCAGGATTTGGCGCATCCGGGAATCGTTCGATGAAACGCCGGTAGGCGGCGACCGCTTCATCGGGTCGTTTGAGACGATTGTATGTGCCAGCCGTAAAACTCAGCGCGTCACGCGAACTCATACTGTCGGGATGCTGTTCCAGGACCCGCTGGAAGTATTTCAATGCCTCGTCGTACTTTAGTTGCAGGTAGAAACCGCGTCCCGTCTGATAGAGTGCATTAGCAACAGTCGGGCTTTGTGGATAACGTTCAACCACCGCGAGATAGTGACGCCGAGCGACGTCAAAGGCGCGGTTGAACTGATAGACCGAAGCGCGCAGAAGGTGCTCTGCTTCCGGTAGTTGCGCCGATGCGCCCTGACCTGCGCCCTTTACCGCAGCGTCATCGATGGAATCGAGGCCGCGCACACCGGCTAATGCAAAGTCGTCAGGTCGCGAGGCATCGGGCATCTGCATCACCAGTTTCGAAAATGCATCGCGAGCTTCCTGCTGCTTTCCTTCTGCCAGGAATGATTGCGCACTCAACGTCAGTGCCTCACGCGCCAGAGATCGATTTTTCGACTCGCGCAAAGGACCTAGTGCGCCTACCGCGGCGCTGTAGTCTTTGCTTTCGACAAAACTCTGGCCCAACCTCATGATTGCCGCCTCGCGCAACAAGCTTTTGGGCGCGGTCGCAATCAACCGCCGCAGTTGTTCGCGCTCAAGAACAAGATCGCCGGTTGCCCGGGTCAACCGCGCGAGATGCCATAAGGCATATTGCGAGAGTACGGACTGACGCGCGACTACTTGCTGATAGCTCACGCTAGCGGCGGTGGAATCACCGGTCTTTTCCTGTAGCCTGCCGAGCAGGTAGTCATAGTTATTTGCCGCCGCGACTTCGGAGTTTGAATTACCCAAGGAGATAAGTTCGGCGCGCGCGGTTTTGACGTCACCGTTATCCATCGCCGATTTGATTAGCGTATGACGCTCCTGGGGCGTTTGGGCGTGAGCGGAAAAAGGTGCCAGCAGAGTCACCGCTACCCCGAAAGCGAGGTTAAGCAATTTGGTTTTATCGTGCACGTGTGGAATTATCATCTACGTATGAGGAATTTCCCTAATAGCTCCATTGCAGGGGCGGCCCTCCGTGGCCGCACCAAGATCGCACAGACAGCGTGATCTCGAAAGAAGGGCGTTGCGCGAACATGGGGCGCCCACGGCGGGACCCCCGTACAAATCATCGGATCTAGAATGGTTCCTCTTGAACATGGCTTCTGAAGAAAAAGGTACAGCTCGGATCAATCATCGCGCCCAGTTGTTGGAGGGTGCGCCGATCGCCGACGACATAAAGCGAGAAGTCGCGGCTGAGATCAAGGAACTCTGGCAGGCATCTGAACAGAGACCCTGTCTCGCGGCGGTCCGCGTCGGCGATGATCCGGCCTCCGAGGTTTACGTCAAAAACAAGATTCGAGCTTGCGAAGAGGTGGGAATTCGGTCAGAGCATCATGCTTTGCCGGGTTCTACTACCGCCAGCGAACTGCGAACGCTGATCGCGACACTCAACTTGCGGGATGAGATTGACGGCATTCTGGTTCAGATGCCGCTGCCTGCAGGTATCGACGAGGGCGGCATCATTGAGACCATGGATCCCGCGAAGGATGTTGATGGATTTCATCCGGTGAACGTGGGGCGCCTCGCACTGGGCAGGCCGACGTTTGTGCCTTGCACACCCGCAGGAATTATCGAACTTCTCACGCGCAGTGAGATTCCTATTCGCGGAGCAAACGCTTGTGTGGTGGGTCGTAGCCAAATCGTGGGGCGCCCGATGGCCCAGCTGCTGATCCAGAATGACGCCACGGTAACGATATGCCATTCACGGACCCAGGACCTCAAATCCGTGACGAGCCAGGCTGACATTCTGGTGGTCGCCATCGGTCGTCCCGCGCTGATCAGAAGAAACTTTATCAAGCCAGGTGCCACGGTGATTGATGTAGGAATGAACAAGATTTCTGAAGAAGCTGTGGCCCGCGATCTATTTGGTGACGAAGCAGAGCGAAGACTGGAAATCATCAGGAAACGCGGCTACACGCTTGTAGGTGATGTACATCCGGCGGAAGCAGACGAGGTAGCCGGACGGCGCACGCCTGTACCTGG
>JAMQPI010000595.1 GCA_023717565.1 Pyrinomonadaceae bacterium
CAGGTCTCAATCCTGAAGTCGTTTGCCGCTCCGCCGCCTTCGATCCGGGAAGACAACGAGCTGATGTGCGAACGTGTAAACACGACCGTGACCAGTCTGCTTGGTTTGTTGGGCATCGATGCAGATCCGATCAAAAGTCGAGAGCACATCTTGATATCTAATATCCTCAACAGTGTCTGGATGACAGGTCAGGATCTCGACATTGCCGCTCTGATCCAGCAAATTCAAACGCCGCCGCTGACCAAAGTCGGCGTCATGGATCTCGATTCGTTCTATCCTTCCAAAGAGCGATTCGAACTGGCTCTGGCCCTCAACAACCTACTGGCGGCACCCGCTTTCGCCAGTTGGATGGAAGGTGAACCTCTCGACGTTCAGCAACTCTTACACTCACCCGGTGGCAAACCGAGAATTTCAATCTTCTCGATCGCTCACCTGAACGACGCTGAGCGGATGTTCTTTGTTTCGCTGTTGCTCAATCAAACCCTCGGTTGGATGAGGACACAATCGGGCACTACCAGCTTGCGCGCGATACTCTACATGGACGAGATCTTCGGCTACTTTCCGCCGGTAGCGAATCCACCCTCCAAAGTTCCGCTCTTGACCTTGCTGAAACAGGGACGCGCATTTGGTCTGGGCGTTGTGCTGGTGACCCAGAACCCGGTTGATCTGGACTACAAGGGACTCTCGAATACAGGCACATGGTTCATAGGCCGGCTCCAGACCGAACGCGACAAGGATCGGCTGCTGGAAGGACTCGAAGGTGTGGCCGCCGGTTCCGGCCTGAAGTTTGATCGTCAGGAAATGGAACAAACCCTGGCCGGACTGGAGAGCCGGATCTTCTTGCTTAACAATGTTCACGAAGATGCGCCGGAGGTGTTCGAAAGCCGTTGGGCCATGTCGTACTTGCGCGGCCCGTTGACCCGCAAGCAAATCAAGACTCTGATGGATCCTGTCAAAGGACAAACAACAACCACACCGTCCGTGCAATCAGCGAGTATGGCGGCAGGTGTGTCTGCGACTCCGGCACCTGGCCCATCGTCTAGCCAATCGGCGACTGCCACCATCGGAGCTGAACAAACCTCTGCCGGTCGCCAACCGGTATTGCCTCCGGAAGTCTCGCAGTACTTCATTCCGCGGCGAAGTGGCGGCGCCGGCGGAGCCACCCTGGTATATCACCCGGTTGTTCTGGGAGCGGCGCAGGTACGCTTTAGTAACAAGAAGATCGATCTGAAGGAGCAACTGACGGCTTGGGTTCCAATTAGCGATGGAGTGATACCGGTGGAATGGGACCATGCAATTATCGTCGACCTGCCCGTTTCTGATCTGGAGCAGTCGACCGGGGAGAACGCTCAGTTCGCGAAGTTGCCAGCCCCAGCCGGAAAAGCAAAGAGCTATGATTCGTGGCGAAAGGATTTTGCCGGTTGGCTCTATCGGAACCAGAAGTTGGAGTTGCTCACAAGCCCGCGTCTGAAAGCGATTTCAAACCCTCACGAATCAGAGCGCGACTTCCGCGTTAGACTCCAACAGGCTGCCCGCGAGCAGCGCGATTCCGCCGTCGAGCGATTAAGGCAAAAGTTTGCTCCGAAGATCGCAACCCTCGAAGAAAAACTGCGCCGCGCAGAACAAGCAGTGGAGCGCGAAGCCGAACAAGCCACGGGACAGAAGATGCAAACCGCAATATCATTTGGCTCAACCCTGCTTTCGTCTTTCCTGGGACGCAAGTCACTCGGGATGAGCACGCTCGGTCGGGCCACTACCACCGCGCGCGGTGTCGGACGCTCGATGAAAGAAGCTCAGGATGTCGGCCGGGCGCAGGAAACTGTTGCGGCCGTCCATCAACAGCTATCTGACCTTGATGCCCAGTTTCAAGCAGAGACCGCGGCTGTGGAGAAGTCATTCGATCCGCAAACTGAATCGTTGGAGCCAATCAGCGTGAAACCAACCAAAGCAAACATCACCGTCATGCTGATAGGTCTCGCCTGGGCGCCTTACTGGCACGACGCTCAGGGACAGGCGACACCGGCCTGGTGAAGTATGAAAATAGCGATCAAGTATGGCCTGTCAATCACGCTCGTGGTTGTACTCTGGGTTCTGGTTACCCACTTTGTCTTTCCGCTTGGACCTGATTCTAAAGCAAACGCTTTGGGACCGATCCTCTTCAACCTTGCCGAGATGGTAGCCATCTATCTGGGCATCAAGGCAAGTACCGCCAATGGCGAGTTGAGTTTCAAGCAGGGGGTAAAAACAGGAGCGACGATCTCGCTGGTGTATGGCATCTCTTCCTGTCTCTTTTTCTTTGTCGCACTTCTCTTCGTTGGCCCAGGGTTGATGGCTAACGAACCGATGGCTCAGAACTATCCGACGTGGCAGGTAGCACTCGCTGCTTCTGCCGGCATGTTCTTTGGGGCACTGATTATGGGGCTCGTCTACTCGACAGTAATCTCTTTCCTGCTGGTGAAGGCCAGAAAAGGTCAGCAGTAGTTAATCGCGTTTAGAAATAGACAAATGTGATAGACGCCTGCGCCGACTCGTTACCCGCAGTATCAACGGCGACAACATTGATCGTATTGAGCCCGGGAACGACGTAAACACTGGTTCGGTTCGTACCAACCCTGATGTCGTCCAGGACGCCGTTTACGTAAACGTTGTAGCGGATTATTGACTGCGGATCCAGGTCGTCGGCGGACCGATCCCAACTCAAATAGATCTCGGGGTCACCAGCCCAATGCTGCTGCCACAGGTTCGCCGGCATCGTCGGCGCCGTCGTGTCGTTGGGGTTGATCGGTTCGGTCGTTATGGTGATGAGATCGCTCTGTGGCGATGCGTTTGTCCCAACTCTAGCTTGGACCGTAAAGGTGTGGCTCGTTTCCGGGTCAAGCAGATAGAAGGTGCCCGATGTCTCTGGCGTCGGTTGTCTATTTAGCGCACCATCCATGAACACCCAATAGCGAAGAGTTGAGCCGCCTGTCGAGGCCCATGAGAGAGAAATGTGGGTCGGGCCAATGTCGGTCACGGAGACCACCGGCTGCGGCGGAGGCAAGGTCTCACTGGGAAACGTGACTGTCACCGCATTGCTGTTCCTCGATTGGTTTCCCGAGGCATCCACGGCGTAAACATAGAACGAATAGGTCTGGCCTGCGTTTATGTTGGAAGTCCAGGTGAAGCTTGTCTGCGACTGAGGCGCCGTCGCTGAGTAGCCTCCACTGTGCCGTATTCTGTAAGAAAGGCTGCCCGAGTTGTCGGTGGATGCATTCCAGGCTAGCGACACGCTGGATGTCGTGTTCCCCGTCACCCGGAGGTTCGAGGGCGCGGTGGGCGGCGTGCGGTCTCGAGCTGCTGCTGAGGCGGTTAACGTGCTGAGAAGTGGGACGAGCAGTTCAGTGCGCACTGCTCCGCTTACTGCTAAGGCCACAAGCGCTATGACCAACAATCGCCCCACGGTCAGCGCAAGCCTCCTTTGTCTTCCACTAATGCTGCGCCGGCTGGTTGAAACCGGGTCATTAACGGTCGATTTTCTGACAACGACCACGTCGGTTGAACCGATAATTCTTTCCATCGCAAGTCTCCTTTCAGATCGCTACTTCAACCTTGCTTGCTTGGTTCACGGCCGGGGATCTGGCTTTAGAGACAAAAAGCAAACAGCTATAGTGTGTTACTCCAACTTGCTTTGCTGGAAGTTTCTCACCATGTTTCGAACCCGAGTTCTTATGAAGGGAAACGTCGCCAGGGCGTCGCGAGGATCTAGGCTCACCTTTATCACAAACGACTATGCCTATGTCGATTGAAGTGAAAACTACTTAGAATCCGAACACATTCCGCACAAATGTTTTTACTCAGCTTTTCAGGAGACGAGGGCTGGAGGCGCACGCGGTCGGAGTTGCGCCCGCTTGGTATTCAGGGAAATCATTTGTGCAACATTCAAACTGGTCCCGGTTAAGGAGTTGAGGCTGCAGCTTGCTATCGAGGTGTCAAGATATTGACACCTTCTTGAAGCACCCTTCAACCTTACAGATCAGCTCTTTATCTCGAAGAAACTGAACCAACGGGAGTCACGTGGGGGTGAAACGTAGATGTCTGATAAACTGCTACCGTTTTAATGTTCCGTTTCTTGACTAAACTCATCCTGCACTTGGGGCACGTGCCGCGCGACTTCGACTCTACGTCGGCGTGCATGGGACACACGTAACGGACTGGCACTGTCCTTTTCTGGCGAGCGGCGGTTCCCTTCTGCCCGATGGGGATTCCGTGGCACAAGTAAGGTGCCGAGAGTAGCAACGCGGCCAGAAGAAATTTGACGAAGAGGTGCCGTCGAACAGTCATCTTTCGCGCCTACCTTTCGCGCCTTCCTTCACGGTCACTTTTCTCCCCGGCGAGTTGCTCTGCCCCTACAGATACAAAATAGTGCGAGGCAACTTTAGTCTCATAACTGTGGGGGAGCATGCTTATCTGTCCGCTGGAGGCTCGCGAACTATTGACCAGGTCGTAGCATGCCCGTTGTTCATCGGACAGTTAGGGAATCTGTCTCCTCTCTGGAAAACCACTATTATCTCCGTATGGCTGTTACATTTATATGGCCCACTCCTTTGACAGGTGCCGCCTGATCCACCCGTGGCAGTTACATCGCTCGAAGCATTTTGACTGCGCATACCGACTTCTCCTTGGGTTTAGAAGTTATTTCCCTGGCGTAGTGATCGCCTGATCAGACTGACGAGCCGAACAACAACGCCGACTAACGCTCGACCGGATCCAACTCACTCGCCCCCCGCAAGCACTAAAGCGGTTCCCACCGCAGCGTGACTGATTCGTTTGGCGCATAAGCAATGACTATGAGCTTCACGATCTGTTGATAACTTTTGTCTTTTCTATCTGCGATCCTCAAAAGGTAGATGTGGCCCAGCCTGACCGGAGCATTGGCTGATGGCCCGAGCTCAGTGAACAGTGTCAGTCCCTCTTTCAAGGGTTGTAAACTTTCGTTCGGGTTATCCTCCTTGAGGATCAAGATCCTGTCTCCCTGAAGACGCAAAGACGCGAAGCCCTCTCCTCCGCTGTCGGCATCTTCGTAACCGTATCGCTCGCGGAGATCGTTTGCGGTTCCCAGATCAACGATCGCCGCCACTCGGTTAGCCTCGATGCCGGTAACGAAGCTGCCATTTCCAGCCAGGCTGAAGTTAAGGTCGCTGCAGCGGTTCGCCCAACGGTTCTTCTGGAACGCCAGGCCCTCTCGGCCATCACGAAAACAGAGCGAGCGGGCAAGCGGATCCAACGCGTATAGATTGACGATGCCGCCGCGCACTTGTCGCGCTGGCAGCGAAGATCTTTCGCCTGGCTGGCCCCCATCCTGCGCATATAACGCGCTGCAACAAAGCACGATGAGTACTGAACAACCCAACCACGAAATGTGTCTTTTCATCTGGTAATCCCCCTTTTAAAGAAACCGCACAGCCGCTCGTGAAATGACCTACTAGTTACCCGGTTGGGATCCAACCGTCGACGCTTGCTGGAATTTGTCATCTCGCACGTGTAGCGACTCATTCAGTCGTCTCAGTTCTCTGAAATACGCGAATGGAATGAAGGCCGGGGCATACTGGTCACTGAGCCAGTCCTCAGGGTGTATGTAGTTCAATTTGTATAATTTGATCTCTTCTCCACATTGATTGAGAGTCTCCGTGACCGCCTTCACGAGCAGAACATTGTTCAAGCGAGACACTGAGGGGTACAGCAGTGTGTCTTCCCGAACGCGTCGCTCCCAGGTCCGTAAGACCTTCAGACCTCTCTCGTATTGAGCCGAGTTGATTTCTAGGCGCAGCATTACCTCGGAATCACCTTGCGACTCTCTCATGAAGTCTTTGTACGCTTCCGGAGGGACTGTGCCAAAGGCCGCTTTCCCATGATCAGAGTAAGTGCCAACGGCATCCACCACAGATTCAGGGCCATCCATCTTGATCAAGATGGGAAAGGCCGGTCCACTGGTATCATAAAATTCCCCATTGCGAGCCGCCAGCACTATGAAATACCGATGCGGATCTAACTTGACCCAACGGGTTGGCCCCCAGCCCGGCATCTCGCAGGTTAGAGATGAATCCGCATACGTGAGGACTTTCATCGAGCTCTTGCCGTAGAGGAACACCCGATTCTTACTGGTCACGGTTAAGGCGAGGGACTTCGGCGACCTGGGGTTATCGAGTTCATAAGTAGCGCTACCGATTTCCTGCGCCTCTGACAGCGGGCCCGAGGAGGCCGAAAGTACTCTGACTCTCCCGTCTGCCGTAAATCGGTAGAGCACCACATCTGCGGTTGTAACGGCCTTCCAAGTCCCAATGATGTTGAACTCGCAGTCCCGCTGGCCGAATGCCGAGGGGACCACACTCAGACAAAGAAGTGTCAACGAAAAGAGGACGACAGATCGTTTCATGGCATGCTTCCCCTTAAGGTTCAGTGAACCAAGAACAGAAGCCACGTTGCCGTAGCTCCTGTTCCTAGTGTCAGATGAGCGTCCCCGAATGTGCCGTCAGGTTGTCAATTACCGCACAACACAACGCCCAAATGTCTGCGCTAAGCAAATCTCCGATAGCCGTAGCGCTTCACTTCCTTGTTTATCAACTCTTGACGGGCAATACTTTCTGCCCACCTCTCAGCGTACGACTTTGGCGGATCGGCCCAGGAGATATGCTTGAGTATCGTCTTCAGGCTGGCAAATGCCTCGACCGTGGTCCAGCAGTTGGTTGCGTCATTGATGATCCGCAGAGTTCCCGCGTGCATGGCCGAATCCAGATCAAAGCCGGGGTGGTACATGCCAAAGAGTCTGAAGCGAATAGTTTCGATATCGTAAGCATCTCCGGTCAGAAACAACCAACCAGGGAGGTCGGCCCTGCGCGTCTTGGCGTAATGCTTCAACGCCTCCGGTGTGTCCGTTTCCGGTTTCACGGTGATCGAATAGAAGAAGACATCTCGTCCCATCCGAGGCTTCAAGGCTTGATAAGCCTTGATCAGGGTTGAGGTCACCATCGGGCATGCGCCGTGGCATTCGGCGTACATGAAATTGACCACGACCTGCTTACCCCTGATCAGGTCATCATAAAACCTGACCTCCTGATTCTCTTGCGTCCGGAGCAAGGCATTTGTAAAGCGCGCTACTCCGGGTGACGCAATGTGCGGCTCGAAGGTCGCCTTGCCTTTGACGCCGGTTAACAACTCTCTTCTCTTCATTAGGACACCTCCTCCTTCCGCAAGCGTCGTTCTTCTCTCGCCACTTCCGCCAGACGCTCTTCTTCTTCTCTTCGGTGGGCCAGCATTAGCTGCTGGCTCTCGCGTAACGCGAGGGCATCAGGAACAATGTCCCACCGCACCATCATGAACGCGTCTTCGTGGTTCATATTGTGGCAGTGGATCAAGTACCGGCCGAGAAAGTCTCTGAACTGCATCTTGATCAACGCGCCCTGGCCTGCTTCCAGCCGCATGACATCTTTTCTGCCTGTCATCAGCGGAGGAACCGGGACCTCCACACCGTTTACAAACCGCTTGAGGACGCGAAACTCCTCGAAGTGAATATGTACCGGGTGGACCCATGCAGACCCGCCGACATTGTTGTTTAGGAGCCATTCCTCGGTCTGGCCCTGCACGATGGAGTGAACAGGTACTGCCGCGTCGAATGCGAGACCATTGATCTTGAACAATCGCGGGACCGTACCCACAGGGTCGCGGACGAATTGCCATTCAAAGCTATTATCCGTGGCCGGCAGCGTGGGATACGTGCACAGCGTAGATGGAATCGCCGGCGTGTCCGCCGGGAACCATGGCTCCCTGTTTACGACATTAAACTGCATCAGGACGTTCTCGATCGCCAGCCCGGTAGGCAACGTGACCGGTGAGGCAACGCCCACAAACTGGGGGGCGTTCTCTTTCAAGTAAACCTTAGAGCCATGCGGGAATTGTGCGAAATCAATGATCACGTCGTAC
Organism: Pyrinomonadaceae bacterium; assembly: GCA_023717565.1. Taxonomy (GTDB): domain Bacteria; phylum Acidobacteriota; class Blastocatellia; order Pyrinomonadales; family Pyrinomonadaceae; genus PSRF01. The sequence goes on from JAMQPI010000595.1 coordinate 7,957, forward strand.
CGCTCAGCCACGCTTACTCTGAGCCCGCCAGCGACTATAGGCGCGGTGGTTGAATTACTGTTGCCCGCGTTGGCTCCGGCATCCACCGGGATCGGATGCTCAAGGAAATTGGCGTCGGTGGCGACGACCGTCATCGTTCCCACTGAGCCGTCGGGTTTGATCAAGGTGAGATCGTAGGTCTTGGCCGGACCTGTGTTCAGTATTCGGAAGCGGTACTTGCGCCTCCTGACAGTCAACTTCGGCTGAATCTTTCCGTTGACAATCCATTTGTCTCCACCGGGAGCGGCACCCCCCACTGCATTGAACAGTTCGGTGCGTCCATTGGCAGTAGCGCAAAAGATCTTGTCGGTGAGTATCAGCGGAAAATCAGTTATGCCGTAATAGCACGGCAACCGAAGCGATCCGGGAGTGTTGAATTCGTGTCCTGGGTCTTTCGAGTCATACACCAAAAACATTCCGTTGAGGCCCAGGTAGTTGTTGTTCGCAGTGAAGGCAGCCCGGTGGTCGTGAAACCAAAAGCTATGCATAGCTTCCTTCGCGTCGCCCTCCGGTGGGATAGCATCGTAGCCGGCGTAGACGTTGACGTAATGATTGTCCTTCCAGAATCCGGTCCCGAAAAAATCACCCGCGAAGCCATCACTTTCGGACCCATGGTGTCCGTTGTGCAGGTGGATAGTAATCTCGTTACGCCCAAAGGTAGTCGTAGTCAGCGGTAAGTTGTTGCGGAAGCGCACGATCGTCGGGTGCTCATAGATGTTCAGAACCGTCGGCGCTGGATATTTGCCGTTGAAACCCCAGATGTAGCTCGGTGAATAGTCCGAGTGGAAGGTGTGGGTCGAGGCCCTGGCTTCCAGCTCGTACTCGATATCGGGAAGAAAATCATCCCAGCGTTGGTGGTCGGCGCGTTCGGCCTCTCCCCCGGATTCGTTGCGGGCTTTTGTCGGTGCCGGATACAGATCCTGTGGAATCGCCGGAAATGGAGCCGTAAACGTGTCGCGAAACGGCGTGGTCGGCGGGCTGTTTGCCGGGGCGGTAGCGCAGATTACTGGCTCTGCCGGGTCGCCCGAAGCGAACGCCTTTCGTGACGTCAGCATCGACGGGGCCAAGACGGTTACCGCTCCTGCTGCTGCCCCTATCTTGAGCACGTCCCTCCTGCTTATTGTGCGGTCGGATTTCTTTTTCCCGACTACCTTCCGGTGCTTCGCCTTCTTACTAGGCATACGTTCTCCTTTCAGCCCCAGAAGGGCCGCAGCTTAAAGAATCTTTTGCAGGTTGTTACTGACTTAATCCGAGCCCATCGAAGCGAGATGCTCGGTCCTACTCCCACGGAAGACGGCAACTGCTCTTTGCTTGAAATGCGAGGTGCGTTAGCTCAGAAGCAAATGAGTGTTGTCTGAGTAATTGAGTTTTCTCTCTGCACGAAAAAGTCTGACGGATAAAAGTTCAACGCCGGGGCTAGTTAAGGAAGCGCTAGACTAGTATGTGAGATCTCTGATAGCAAGCTTTCTTGCTTGGCAGCTTTTGCTATCCGTTAGCGAATGTTGCCGCAAGTTAGTTTCCCTCCGTAGGATTCGATGCTCATATGGCGACCAGGCACTCAAACTCGCGCTTCAAAGCAAACAACTAAACATGTAAACGATGTTCAGTGAACTCAGGATGTGCGAAGTATCTGCCAAACCTTTGCGAGTTTCGTTTCGCGAGTCGTCCCCTTCGTTAGGTTCATTTGATTGCCCGCTGTTGAAGAGCGTTCGATAACACTTCGGCGACAACCCATAGGCTTTCTTGAAATCTCTGACGAAATGACTCTCATCGTTTAAGCCAACGAGATGTCCGATTTCCTTAATGCTGAGAAAGCTGGATTCCAACAGGTGCTTTGCTCTTTCCATTCGCAGAGACCTCAAATACTGGATTGGTGACATCCCTACTTCCGATCTAAAAACGTGACAAAACCGCCAGACGGACAAGTTTACAGAGCGCGCGAATTTACCGAGAGACAGTTCTCGGTGAAGATTGTCACGCATCATTTGCTGGATTTTTTGCACTCTCAGATCCATGCGACCTCCCTGGGGAACAAGGTTCGCTTTGCTTCGTGCTGAGCTTCCGGTTAGGAACATCTCAACACCGCGTGCCTCGTCGACCGCTGGTCTAATGCGGGGGGGTTAGCTGAAGCCCACATCGGTGCCAGCCCATGAAAGAAAGCAGCGATCCCCGGTTAGGAAAAGCTAGATCCTTCTCAAGTTCTGGGCCTGGGAGTGAACAACGCTGGGCTGGGAAATTACTCAAGGGTCGGGCTTGAGTTGTGGAGTAATTTCAAGGTTGCGGAATCTATTACCTATTACGATCAATGTCAAGAAGTATTACAGGCTTGTATGACAGGCTCTCGTGCTTCAGGACAAGTGAGGATACTCTCATTTTCCATTTCTCATTTCCCATTTCTCATTTTTCATTGGAAGAATCGTTATTAATATTCCTCGTAAGCTAGTCTGCAAATGAGAAATGAGAAATGGAAAATGAAAGAACAACTGAGTGTAGGGATCAGCATTCAAGCTATTCTTTAGGGGACGAGAACCACCTTGCCGATATTCTTTCGCGATTCAATGTACGTATGGGCCTCACCCGCTTGCTCGAATGGAAATGCGCGATCCACATGAGGACGAATCCAGCCTTCCTGAACTCCTTCCATTAACGCCTGCACCCACTCGACAATTTTCTCAGGCTCGTGCCACAGGTGGCCCAGGTTCAAGCCAAAGACACCGCGGTTTTTGTTCAGCAATCCGATCGGATGAAATCTCGGCATCTGCACTGCGGCCTTTAGTAGTTTGAATTTGCCTGTCAGACCATTGGCAGACGCTATTGAGACGCCAAACATTCCCAACCGGCCGGTATGTCTCAGCGCTTGATAACTCTTTCTCCAATGAGATCCGCCAATCGGATCGATCACCAGTTCCACTCCACGATCGCCAGTTAATTGCTTCAGCACCGGAAGCCAGTCCTGGGTGCGATAGTCAATCGGATGATCGAGTCCTCGTTCGCGCAGGAAGTCGTGTTTCGACGGACTGGCGGTGCCATACGTAACGGCCCCGATATGTTTGGCAATCTCAAGTGCAGCCAGACCAACGCCCCCACCGGCGTTATGAATCAGAACTGCCTCGCTCTTTCGCAAACCGCCCATCACCACCAACAGCGCGTAGGCCGTCAGGTAGTTGACTGGAATCGCGGCGGCCTGTTCAAACGTCAGTGAGTCCGGCTTTTCAAACAACTGTTTTTCCTGCACTACCACTTTGTCAGACTGTCCACCGAAGCGCGTCAAGGCGATCACCGGCACGCCGACCAGGTTCGAATCGACACCCTCGCCAACTTGTTCGACGACGCCGGCAACTTCATATCCCATGACGCACGGTTTCCGCGGGCCGTCTGGATAGAGACCTTGCCGGGCAAGAATGTCGGCAAAATTGAGACCGGCCGCGCGGACAGTGACGACTACCTCACCCGGGCCCGGATGCGGATCAGGTTTCTCTTCCACTCGCAGAACTTCAACGCCGCCGTTTCGAGTAGTCACAACTTGTCGCATGGTCGTTTCCCAATCCTTTAGACGAAAGTCTTACAGCTCCGTCACGTGCTTCGAGTGGATGACAACGTCGCCGTAACTCGTTTGGTAAGAACCTAGTCTGGCATGTGACCGCTATCCCTCTCTGGATTCACGAGCCGGCCCACAAGGTATTCTACCTGAGGCTGGGTCGCAAGACCGATGATGAGCGATCACTCGCCATGGAGCTAAGCCTTGAACCATCTGGTGTTTTCCGGATAAGGTACGGCGCAATGAATTCTGCCTTGAAAGAGATACTCAGTTCAGATCACAGAATGAGGTCTGTGTCACTCTCAATATTGAGCGGCATGTTACTGGTCGCTCTCATTCCTGGGCTATTGAGTTGCCAGCGCGATCCAAACGCGAAGAGCCTGACACTTGCCGTTAACTCAGGCGTTGAGGGCGATGCGCTCAAGCAGGCGGCCTTGGACTACGAAGCCCAGACGGGCGTGCACATTAACATCGCCGAGTTCCCGTACGCTAATCTTTTCGAGAAAGAGCTGATCGATCTCGGCGCTCGCTCCCGCGCTTACGATCTCATAATGCTTGACGATCCGTGGTTTCCCAAGTTCGCTTCACAACACTTGCTCACCGAACTGACGCCGCTGCTACAACAACGCGGACTCAAAGGCCCGGACGAAGACTTCGTGGCGACTTCAATAGCCCTGGGACGCGAGCCATATCGGACCGGATCTCTCTACGCCATGCCTTATGTTGGCAACTCGCAGTTGTTGTTCTACCGCAAGGACCTTTTCGCAAAGCACAATTTGCCAGAGCCGGCGACGTGGAACGACGCGCTCGCGGCGGCGAAGATCATTAGCGAGCTTGAAACGAATGGCGCGCCCGGCGGGGGAAAGATCTACGGTTATGTGATGCGGGCTGCCCAGGGCAATGCCGCAGTCGCCGATTTCATGCCCATTTTTTGGGCCTTCGGCGGTGAGATGCTTGACGCTAACTACCAACCCGCCGTCAACAGCGCGGAAGGCATTGCGGCGCTGAAGTTTATGCTGGAACTAGGAAAGTACTCACCTCCAGGCTACGCCAGCTTTAACGCCGATGAGGTGGGGGCGCATCTGCTGCAAGGCACGGCGGCCATGTCGATTAACTGGCCCGCGTGGATCAGTTCCTTCAACGACCCGGCAAAATCAAGGGTCATCGGTAATATGGAATTCGCGACGTTGCCCGGAGCGAAAAATCCGGGCCAGGCCGAGATTGGAAACTGGTTGCTTGCTATTCCTCGTGACGCCAAAAACAAGGACGCCGCCTTTGATTTTCTGCTGTGGGCCACAAGTGCAGAACAAATGAAGCGGTCCGCAATACGTGGCAATCCGCCGACACGCAAGTCGCTCTTCAACGATCCCGAACTCGTGGCAAAGTTCCCCGCCTATCCAACGCAGTTGCGGTCCCTCGAGAGCTCGCGTCCCAGGCCACGCACTCCGCATTGGAATGAGATCGAAAACGTCTTTGGTATTTACCTTTCGAAAGCAAACAGTGGAGAACTCTCCGCAGAAGATGCCATGAACCAGGCAAATACAGAGATCGGGAAAATTCTTGAGCGAGCCAAGTAATTCAGGTGTCGGGTACAGGGTGCCGGGCGCCGGTTCAGACCGAAGGCTCGCCTATCTGCTGGTGGCGCCCACGGTTGCCGTGCTCGTGGCCCTGTCCATATATCCCCTTATTCATGTCGTCACACTAAGCCTGCAAGTAACTTCAGGGGGAGCATCTCGTTGGAGTCTGGGAAACTTCGCGCGCTTGTTCTCCGATCACTTTTTCCTGGCTGCTCTCGGTCACACGTTAGTCTACGCAGCCTGTGCTCTTACCCTGGAGTTCTTCCTTGGACTTGGTCTCGCCGTCCTGATGAACAACCAATTGCGCGGGCGAAGCCTCTTTCGTGCGGCGCTGTTGGTGCCGATGATGCTGCCGACAGTCGTCGCCGGAGTCGTGTGGCGGCTGATGCTTAACCCTAACTTCGGTGCGGTAAACGGCACGCTGAGAAGTTGGGGTTTGAATACCGCGGCCCTAACCTGGACATCGTCGCCACGGCTGGCGATGCTTTCGATCGTGGCGGTGGATGTCTGGCAATGGACTCCTTTCATGTTTCTAATTCTCCTGGCGGGGCTGCAGGCTATACCGCAAGAACCTTACGAAGCCGCGTGCATGGACGGATCGAGCGCGTGGCAAACATTCCGTCATGTAACGTTGCCTCTGCTTAAGCCGGCGATTCTCGTGGCGCTATTGCTGCGGACGATGGACCTCCTGCGTGTGTTCGATCAAGTCTTTATTCTTACTGAAGGCGGGCCCGGCTTTGCGACCGAAACGATCAGCCTCTACATCTATCGTACGGCGTTTCGGTTTTCCGACTTTGGCTATGCGGCCGCAATGTCGTTTGTGCTGCTGATAGTCACAAATATCGTCAGTGCCTTCTACATTCGCGTGCTGCAAGCGAGAGAGGCCTGACATTGCCGATGATAAACCTGCGACCATTGCTGAGATATCCGCTCGTCGCCCTCGCTACGCTGGTGGCCCTGGCGCCGGTTTACTGGATGCTAACGATTTCGCTGAAACATGAAGTGGACCAGTTTGCTGTGCCTCCACTCTGGTTTTCTTTTACGCCAACTCTTGAGCATTACCGAGATGCGTTTCTCACTCGAAACTTTGGCCACTATCTGATCACCAGCACAATCGTTGCCGTCTGTTCCACATTCTGCGCGCTGGTAATTGGCACCCTGGGAGCTTACGCCCTGGCCAGATTCCAGATGCCGCGGCGGCTGGATCGCAAACTCTCACTTTGGATTCTCTCCACCCGCATGTTTCCTCCGATCGTGACCGCGGTACCTTTGTTTTTGATGATGCGCGATCTGGGACTCTTGAACACTCGCGCCTCTCTGGTGATTCTTTACACGGGGTTCAATCTTCCTTTTGTGGTGTGGATGATGCGCGGGTTCTTTCTGGAAGTGCCGCGCGAGTTGGAAGAGGCTGCGATGGTTGACGGTGACTCGCGTCTGGGAGCGCTGCGCCGGGTGCTGCTGCCGCTGGTGGCGCCGGGATTGGCGGCCACCGCTGTCTTCTGTTTGATTATTTCCTGGAATGAATTCTTGTTTGCACTCGTACTGACTCAAACAGATGCGGCGATGACATTGCCGGTAGGCATTGCCGGGCGAGTAACGCAGTACGAAATCAAGTGGGGTGTGATGAGCGCTGCAGGAGTGGTGGCAATGGTGCCGATATTGATCTTTGCGTTGGCGGTGCAGAAGTATTTGGTAAGAGGGCTGTCGCTGGGCGCCGTCAAGGGATAGGGTATGTCAATCGAGTTTCGCAAAGTCAGCAAGACATTTGGCAAAGTCAGCGTCGTCGATGATCTATCGTTGACGATCAACGATGGCGAGTTTGTGGTGCTGCTGGGGCCTTCGGGTTGTGGGAAGTCAACCACGCTGCGCATGTTGGCGGGTTTGGAGGAAGCGACCTCGGGAGATATCTTCATTGGCAAGGAACGAATCAATCAGGTACCCACGCAGAATCGCGACCTTGCTATGGTCTTTCAGAA
>JAMQPI010000444.1 GCA_023717565.1 Pyrinomonadaceae bacterium
AAGTAATCTTAGTAAGCATGGCATCTCGTTTGAGGAAGCTGCGACTGTCTTTGGTGATCCCCTTTCGGATACTTTTCCTGATCCTGACCATTCTCTGGAAGAGCAGCGCTTCGTTATCATAGGTTCTTCGGAATCAGGTAAACTTCTGGTGGTGGCGCATACCGACGATGGAGAACTCGTTCGTATCATCAGCGCCCGTGATGTGACAAATGGAGAAAGAAAATCTTATGAAGAAGGTTGAATCGGAGGAAGAGGACGATCTTCGGCCGGAGTATGACTTTTCTCAGATGAAAGGCGGGGTCCGTGGCAAGTATGTCGAGCGGTACCGCGAAGGAACAAATCTAGTGCTGCTTGATCCGGATGTTGCGGCGGCATATCCAGACGCTAAAGCCGTGAATGATGCGTTGCGCTTACTGCTCCAGGAAAAGCAGAGCCCGCGGCCGCGTTGAGTCTGATCGCAGAGGCCCAACAACGCCATGCAGCCGACGCGAATCAGCGTCCCTCTCATCGACAACCTGGCCGTACCGCAGTTGTGTGCGCGCGGCTGATGGCTGGCGTTAGCTGGCTTTACTGATCTCCGAGATGATTTTAACGGATCCAAAATGGGAGAAGCTAGAGGGCGGTTATCGAATCCCATATGACCCTCGGCCGGTATTGTCTAAGCTGGCCAGTGGTATTGAGGTCGGAGATGGGTGGGAGGAACTGTGGAATGAGCTGCATCATCAGGGTGATGTTGGAGAGGCGTCTTATGCCGCAGTCACTGCTCTAGTCGATCTCTATTCCAACGATCGCCAGCCTGACTGGAACCTTTTCTCATTGTCAGCCATTGTTGAGATCGAGCGTCATCGCAAAGGCAATCCGCCCTTGCCGCAATGGTTGAGTGAGGATTATCAAAGGGCTTGGAGGAAGCTAGCTGCACTTGCCTTAGCAGCGCTGCGGGTCGATGAGATTGATTCAGATACGTTGCAATCAGCGCTGGCAGTAGTTGCCATAGCACGCGGCGATCTGAGGCTTGGTGCGATGATCAACCATTTGGATTCGTCCGAGCTAGACGAAATTCTCGAGCAGTATTTGGGCTGGCAGGAGCTTTATGTCGAAAGGGCCAGCTAGCAAAGCCTTGCAGCTGACGGCGCGATAGCATGCCTCTCAAGTAGCCTTATTCCTCGTGGGTTGAAGGCTGGCGTTATCCCGCTTCGCATTTGGGAACAGCATGACTTTCTCTAGGCCAACAATCCTCTTCCTGGCGCTCACGATCGGCGCGACGGTATCTTTTGCCGCGCAACCGCGAACAAATACATATTCAGAAACTCGCCAACTTCTTTTGCAGATGGAGCGCGCCCATGCGAACAAGGCACTCAAGAAACTCTTTGAGGAAGGAGTCGCACGTAGGTCAGACCTGATTGAGGCGCTCTATGATCCCGACCAAAAGATCAGTCTGAACGCCCAATCAATCATTAGGTATCTCGCTGATCCCCAGGATTTGTCAGCTTTGGAAAAGTGGTATGAATATCGGCGCGTGAATACGAAAGAGTATTGGACATCTCCGGTCACGCTTCTTGCCGAGGTTAGATTCTTGGAAGGTCGTGACCGCGACTTGACGAAGTTAGTGCTGAACAACTTGCATCGAAACGAGAAAGACTTCTGGGCGAAACTTGTCGCTTACAACAAAACAACCAACACTGCGCTCCTTGAAGTTGTGGAGGGTGAAGTCTTTACCGCTGGCTGGCATGTAACGATTCGGAGGGAACACGGGAAGTGGCGATTGCTCTCTAACTATCTCGTCTGGGAATCTTGACAATCCGTTGTCTTGCACGGGCGGGATAACAATTCGTTGGACCGGAGCGCGGAACTGCGCACTCTTTAGGCGCAAGACTTGTCGCTGCCCCAGTTGATTCCCGCGCCCGGTCAACTCAAACGTTATCCCCTTCGCGTATCACAAGTCATGAGGCAACTAATGCTGAGCCTGCTAATCACTTCCGCTTTCAGCTTGGCAATCTCATGCAATCAGCTTCCTAAGCAACTCGTCGCTTCTGATAGTATCCAGCAGAAAACAACGTCAACTAAGAGTCGCGTAACAACAGACAAGCGCTCATATTGGAAATGGCGCGAGACGAGGATCGGCGATGCAAAGAGTCTCGATTACGTTCAGTTCTTGAATGCTGATCAGGGCTTTGCTTCCAGCGCCGACGGCTCTTTGTATAAGACACTAGATGGCGGCCGCACTTGGCAGCAGATCATGATCGAATCGCCACCAGGTAGGTCTATTGCGGGCTTCCAATTTGTTACTTCTTCGATAGGCTGGTTAATCTCAAACAAGAATAGTAATGACACACTAGTGCTCGATGGCTATGAGAGTTATGTAATGTTCACGAGCGATGGCGGGAAGAGCTGGCAAATTCGGTATTCAGACAAGTCCCTTCAAATCTGGCAGGTTCGCTTTGTTGACGAACAGGAAGGTTGGGCTGTCGGTAGAAGATTCGTGGTGAAGGACACACAGCAAGATGAGGTGTTCGTTCTTCACACAACGAACCAAGGCAAGAACTGGGTTAATGTCTCCAAGAATTTTCCTGCAGGTACTACGATTGTCACAGACGTTTACGCGGGCGGACGATCCAAAGCTTTGATGCTTTCCGACGAAACAGTCTTCAGCACAACTAGTGGCGGGGAGAGTTGGCAGAAGAGTGGGACGATTGCGGATGAGCCTCCGCAAACAGCTTTTCTTCGAATCGGGGTGTCTCCGTCCGCTCACGTTTGGGTGTTGGGTGGCGCGGACAGTCGCGAGGGGATGTGGATGATGTTTGCACGCCTGGAAAGCGCCAACTCTTGGAAGAAACATGAAGCCACTGGTGTGTACTTACGAGATGCCGTCTTTCTGTCCGAAAACGAAGTTCTGGCTTGCGGGCGCATATTCGTCGAAAACAGTTCCAGCCCAGTAAGCGAGAAGCGGGATGGTGTGATCGTGTATTCCTCAGATGGCGGGCAAAACTGGGCGATTGTGTATCGCAGTAGCAAGGTGTCAGATATTAACGGGCTCTCTGTGGCTGCCCCTGGAAACATAGTTGCCGTCGGCGACGATGGAATTGTTCTTTGCTTTCGAAGGGCGGGATAACAAGCGGTTGGAGCGGACCGCCCATGAGCTAGCCTCCTAAAGATAACGAACTCAGGCGGCCGCTCAACCGCAGCGTTATGCTGCTTCGCGTCTTAGGGAATGAACACATTGCGTATGCCTAAAATACAATCTCCGTTTAGCTCCCTGTTAGTGGCGTCCGCTTTACTTCTTTACTCAGTGGTCTCCTGTACTTATGAAGAGAATACCAAAGTATCAATTGACGGAAATAATCCACCCACATTTGAGCTCTACGGTAGCGGTAATCAGCAGTACTTCGTAGTCGCTGAAGTATCTCCGGATAATTACGTGCATCCTGCACAGCGGAATTCAGATAAGGACATTACTATATGGAAGATTGTGCCAGTAGCGGAACCGCCTCCTAGAGCATGGGATTATCCGCCGATTAAGTATGGCAGCATTCCCAGGGGGTTTATGCAGGAATTGCCGAAGGATGGTGTGCCCCCGCCACTTGTCGAAGGCCGGTTATATGAAGCCGGGGGACCCGCATACGGTGCCAACGGAGGAGCAGTTCTGTTCAAGATCAGTAATGGCAGATCAGTGGTTGTCCCCGAGCCACCCAGTCGATAATCATTGTCCATCGGCAGCATAATAATGGCTTGCAGCTGACGGCGCGATAGCATGCTTCTCAAGTAAACTCGTTTCCTTCAGCTTGAATGCTGGTTGCGCGCCGCAGCTGAAGCCAAACGTTATGTCTCTTTCAGTATCGACGGCATGGGAACTGACAGCCTTAGATTATTCAACAAGACGCTTGCCGACCTAATTTTGGCGACCGGGCGTGAGCCGCTTCCTGCTTTTGGAGATGAAGAGTTACCTCTGGACTATTGGGGCTGTTATGCCGAGGTCTTTGATGGCCACCCTGATGGCTCAATTTCAAGTCTCGACTATTTGCCGGATCAGGAAGAAGAGACGTTTCTCTTGCTTCGTCCCGATCACGTAGGTCAGATTGTTAGGTCGCTCCGTGATCATCTAGATGACCTGAGCATCATGGACAAAGAGAAGATCGATAAGGTTGAAAGCTGGAAGGAATACTGCAGCACTAATCCGGATTACCTGGTAGCGTACGTATTTGATTTCTGAGGTGGCGAGACATAACAAGGCCTTGCAGCTGACGGCGCGATAGCATGCTTCCCAAGTAACCTTGTTCCTTCAGCTTGGATGCTGATCGCGCACCGCAGCTGAAGGCAGGCGTTGGGTTGCTATCGCTTATGAGCAAAGATGAAACAAATGCACGGGCGAATGGTTGGTCTCAATCGGCGTGGGTCGTGTTTGCAATCATCTTTACGGTAATCCTGCTCATTCAAACCTTGCGGTGGTATCAGGGCTCGGGAAATTGGGAAAACCTATTGCCCGGGACCGCGTTTTTAATAATGGCTTTGGCCCACGTGGCTCAACTCAAAGGCTGGGCGCAGCGAATTTCGCAAGTAGCCTGTTGGGGACTTCTCATTGTAATGGTGGTTATGCTTATCATTCGATGAATCCATTATGTTCCCCGTTACGCTCTCTCGGCGCAACCCAACAAATCGTTGGACGCGAGCGGCGGGAGCGTTTTTCGCATCATAATTGGTCCGGCGATGCTTGAATGAAATCGCGCCGCCGCGTCAACGCAAACGTTGGGCGCATTTGAGTCTTGAGCAGTCCCCACACAATGAAGCTGAGAGAAGCTCTTTTCAAACAATCCAGCGTCCTTATCTACCAAGTTGATGCTGATGATGAGAACTACTTAGATTGGAACTTGGAGCCCATCTACGCCCCAACTCTTGAAGCTGAGCATTGCGCAGATGGAACACTGGACGGGTTCTTCATCCTCAAAGCTATTTTTATTACCAAACAGGGGTTACAAGACTGCTATCTTGATGTGTCAATGCCCGAACGGATCAATGACTATGCTTATGTGCAGTCGGGTGGCGAAATTATTCAAATCTATAGCCATCGGCTTGAAGGGGACGTGGTACCTGCGGTTGCAATTGAAGGACATGGCGTATACGAGCTGTTTTACTCCCACCTTAAACCGGAAGTAGGTCTCAATGTGTTAAGGGCCGGGTTGAGAGAAGCGAAAAAGAAAGGCCACATTGCTGAAGATATCGCTTATATCTTGCGAGATGAGAATCGCCACTTAGAAGCAATTGAAGCGTTTAGTGTAGTTATCACTGAGAGGATGGCTAACGAATACACCTATTGGGAACGTGCAGACCTTCTTGAGAAGATAGGTGATCTCGCAGGTGCAGCAGATGACCGAGAGAAAGCGCGGCTCCTTACAAAGAAGAGAGGTTAGATGCGCCCAACAAACGCTTGCAGCTGACGGCGCGATAGCATCTTTCTCAATGAGCCTTTTCCCCTTCAGCTTGAATGGTGATCGCGCGCCGCAGCTGAAGCGGAGCGTTGGGCGTCTCGCTTGATCTCTTTTGTGAACCTCGTCAGAGTTACTTTATTTAGGAGTTAGCCATGAAACGCTCTTACCTTTATTTCCTCGCCGCCCTGCTTGTCTTCAGTGTCGTTGCCCTAGTGTCATTGAGAAAGTCTTACAAGTCGATAACCGCGCAGGCAGCAGAGATCAGCGCCCTACCGCTGAATTCCCCTTGCACTCCAGACGCGTTCTCACTGAGATCCCAGCCTGAGGCCACGATGCAGCTGAAGATCGTTGAGGCTAACTGTAATGGGAAAAGCTGGAACGCGAGGCTTACGCTTCAGAATGTTGGACCCAAAGCAGTGAGAGGTTATGAAGTAGCTAATATCGAAGACTACGAGTACAAGAATGGATGTGAATCCTCACAGAGTGTGATAGCGAGTGAAGGAGTCCTGCTAGCTCCTGGAGCAACCAAAGCCCTGGACTTCGGAGCTGGATTTGTCAATGGTCTCAGCTACGGTAAACCTACCGGGTCAATACAAAAGAATGTGTTTTGGATCAAACTGGTCGAATACAGCGATGGGACCAGCTGGAGGGAAGCGGAGCAAAATCGATAGCAGATCGCGGTCTACTTTCGGGCGGCCCAACAAAGCCTTGCAGCTGACGGCGCGATAGCATGCTTCTCAAGTAACGGTTTCCCTTCGGCGTGAATGCGGATCGCGCGCCGCAGCTGAAGGCAGACGTTAGATGCTTGTGGTTTCTGTGAACGGTTATGAAGCTTCACCTGATGACGTCCGCTTTTGCTGTCGTCCTGTTTTGCCAAGGCGTTGAAGCCAGAATCAATCGAGCGCGGAATCTCGACAGATACATTGATGCCCTTGTCACAGCCCAGTTCAAGTATTCGTATGGCTGTGACGGTGCAGCCGACGGATCCGTCTTAGCGATCGGGTTGAATGATGCCGGGGGGATTGGGAATCCGCCGCCGGAGGTGCACGACCTACTGAATCTGGGAGCGCGAGCGATTCCCTTGTTAATAGAGCATCTTGATGATCCTCGCCTGTCTCCATTAACCTTCACTTGTCGCGCTCAGACCACTCGCGTTCCAGTTGGCTATGTGTGCTACGACATCTTGAAGCACATTGCCAGAGATAGCCGTCCGCGCTTTAATAGAGACTGCGCAGACGATGGTTTGTGCGCGTGTGAAGTTGAAGGCTACTGCTTCCGTCCAGATGACTATTTCCGAAGTGGAAGCAGAGTTGTCCCTCGTCGGATTGTCCATCGCGTCAAGTCCAATTGGCAGCGAGCGTATCGCAGGGGTTTCGTCAAACATCTCCCATGAATCGACGCATCTAACAAAGCCTTGCAGCTGACGGCGCGACAGCATGTTTCTCAAGTAACTTCTTTTCTTTAGCATCAATTCTGATCGCGCGCCGCAGCTGAACGCCAGCGTTCGGCGGCTCGTGAAACAGAGTATGGAAAGTCTGACGTACGAAAATCTTGTCCCTCGATTAGTCGGGGCTCTTCCGGAAGTGCCGATGGATCCCGACTCTGTCGCAGATAACTTAACCTATCTCGTGTTCAATGATTTGATGCGTTTCGTGAACACAACGGTGGAGGCAAGTGGGGACGCGCCAATATTGGCGAAGATATTTCGTTTCATCGAAGAAGTCGCTGGAACGAAAGATGTGCAAGTGCAGGATGTCTTGCAGGATTGTCTGTACTTGGTTGCTGTTTCGCCCGCTGAGAATGCCAGAAGATACATGGGCCCGAATACTCAGAAGGCGCTTCGCGATGTCGAAGCCCGGATATATCAAAGCTAATTTCGAATGGACCGCCAAGGGGTTCTTGACGACGACGCCGAACAATGGCTTGCAGCTGACGGCGCGATAGCGTGTTTCTCAAGTAACCTTTTTCTCTTCAGCTTGAATGCTGATCGCGCGCCGCAGCTGAAGGCCGCGTTGGCCAGCCCTTGAATCGCTAGAAACAAAATGAAGCGAATTATTCACTCTCTAATTTTCCTCGCCGTTACCGTGGTTTGGGCCTCGCCCCAACAACCGAAGCCTTCCTCGACCGTGACAGATGATGAATTCCAAAGGGTTCTTGAGGCTGTCAGCAATGAAGATTGGGACACCACCGTGGGCCTTTCATCGAAATATCTAAAGCAAATGAAGGCTGACGATGAACGATTGCCGCGGCTGCGCTACATCTACCTTTACGCGGCAGCCGGCAGAGTTTCTGCTGGGAGAATGGAGTTCGACGACCTTGCTCAATCCGCGAAAGAGTTCGTTGGCAAAAGTGTCGCTGTACCGTATCGTCCGATTACGCTCGAATGCCGCGGTGCGCTGAATTTCATCTGCCCGTCCAAAGACTCAAGAGACAAATTGGTCGTGGCCGCGACAAACAAAACGGGAACTACAATCCTAGCGTTCGAATACACGCAACTTAAAGAACCTTTCGATTTTGCGAGTCATGAGGACGAGGAAGCTTCTATCATCGGCACTATAGAGGCGATAGTGCCTAATCCGAATAAGTCCCGAGCGATTGTAATGCGGCTTTACATCTCAGATGCGATCTTAAAGTTGAAAGAAAGCTCACCAAGGAAGCAAGTTTCAGTTAATGACGCGGGCCAACAAAGCCTTGCAGCTGACGCGCGATAGCATATTTCTCAAGTAACTTCTTTCCTTCAGCTCGGATGCTGATCGCGCGCCGCAGCTGAAGGCTAGCGTTCGACGGTCTCAGGGCGCAGGAGGAGATATGACAAAAACATTGGCTGCCATTTTTCTTTTCTTGCTAGTGTCACCGTTTGGGTTCGGGCCAGCTACCAGCGAACCAAACGAGTCCCGAACAAAAGAGGAACTTCGTAAGCTGTTTTCTGACTTGAATGAAGCTATTTCGAAACGAGATCGAGTCGCGCTCGAGCGCCTCTACGCCGATGAATTCCAGTTCGTCCATACTACCGGAGCCGTCGTAGATAAAACAGCACAGATTAAGAATACCCTTGCGAACGATAGAACTTCGACTGTTCCGGTCGCCGTTGCCACGTTCGAAGGGCTTCTCGTCTACGGTGATGTGGCGATATTGCGGACGCTAGAGAGGGGAGTAGCGGGAACTAATATCTACTCAAAAAAGAGTGGGCGATGGCAGATTGTTCAGGTTCAAGGAACCCGCCTCCCGCCCGAGCGTAAGCCGATTACACTTGATCCCAAAGTCCTTGACTCTTATCTGGGGAAATATGAATTTGCTCCGGGCGCTTACGCTACGGTAACGAAGGAAGGCGATGCCCTGTCATGGAAACCGGGAGCTAGGCCGAAATCGACTTTGCTGCCTTTGACTGACAGCAGGTTCTACAGCAAAGAGAACGATGCAGAAATGACGTTCTCAAAAGATGAGAAGGGACAAGTAACAGGTGTCGTCTTACGACTTGGAGTTTGTCAGGAATCGAAAGCGAAGAAGGTAGAGTAGCGCGTTTATACAAGCCCGCCTCGAACTACACGTCATGAGGGAAATGCGATTAATCTCAGTTGTCTGGCTCATTCTGATTGCGCTTTCGCCTGAACTTTGTGCACAGAGTCATTCGATGCCCAGGAAACAGCTAAAGAGACAACTGTCAGAGACGATGGCGAAGATTCGGAATGGGCAAACAGTGACGTCCCGGGCAGAAGCTGCGGAGCACCTTGCGATGCTTACTCGCGGGATCAATTCTCATAAAGTTGACCAGACCCTAACACAGATGGTATCTCTTCTTGACACTCAGGAGGACTCAGTGCGTGCCTGGGTGGCGGCATCTCTGGGCCATCTCGGCCCTCGTGCGAAGGTGGCAGTCCCAAGGCTTCTGAAACTAGTATGAAAATGCGATTTATTCTGTGTGGTCTTCTCGTAATGCTAGCGTCTGGAGTAGTTGCTCTTGTAATGCTCGGTCAGTCTCGCGTGTGGTTTTCTACTTCCTCACCCAAGAGAACTTATACCTTCGAACTTACAGGCAAAAAAGAGCGACCAACAATCCCTGCCATCGAGCATAGCGCTCGCTTCAATCTTCTCAAGAATGGGCAGCACGTTGTCACAAATGCGTACGTAGATTCATATGATTGGTTCGATTCCGATTTCGGACAAATGTATCCAGAACATGAATGGGTTACGGAGTCAATCTTGAGGTTTGGTTTGCAGGTTTCGGCATCTGAAAAGAGTTCCGATTCGTTAATCGTGTCAAATCGAACGGACAAATCTGTCCGGTATATCAAGATTACCGCCGCCGATATGCTCTTCGTGTTCGACCTGCCACCACATTCCAAAACTAGGTTGTCAGTACCGCATCAGGGCTGGCTCAGTTGGGTTGCGGCTGAGGGAGAGTTCGGCGAAGGGCGATCAATTCCATACAACGGAGTCAATTTCTTTCATCGGGACAAATTGAAGGAGCCGTTACGGTATTGTGTGTCCGTTGAAGAGAGTGTGATGCGAATCGAGAGCTCGACTATGGATGGATACAATGGCAATTCGCCTGTAGAGAAACCAAACGTGCCTAGAGCCGTAGAGTGTGAGGAGTAGATGGTGTGATTTCAGCGTAAACGATGTCCAACAATGGCTTGCAGCTGACGGCGCGACCGCATGCTTCTCAAGTAGCCTTTTCTCGTCCAGCCTGAATGCTGATCGCGCGCCGCAGCGTTATGCGTCTTCTATTCTCAAACCGCCAAATCCCGGTGACAATTTTCTTGCTTTGCATCGCCGGTTGTCGTTCTGTTCCTGCTCCGACACATGCCAACAGCAATCTGACCGTTACGCAGGCGCAAAAAACTCCGTTCACGCTCTCAATCGTGCCGACTGGGAGTACTTCGGATTCGCGCGTCATCACAATCGCTTCACAAAAGCCTCACGAGTTCTATGTGGTGCTGACTAATATTTCCAACGAACCCCAGCCTGTGTGGGAAACCTGGAACAGTTGGGGTTCTCGAACAATCTCATTTGAATTCACGTTCGGCAATAATCCGCTAATCCTCATAGCCAGGGGGCCCGAAATTTTCACCAGAAATTTCCCCTCAACGTTCCTTATTCCGCCCAGCGAGCACAAGGTTTATCCTATTCGTCTGGACAAGTGGTGGGATGTCGGTTCAATTCCGAAATCAACAGAAATGCTGGTCTCTGTGAAAGCGGTTTACGAGGCTCCGGTTACACCGGAGGCGGCGACTTACCACGTATGGACTGGTCGCGTTGAATCGCGCAATTACAGCGTCACCCTCAGACAATGACCTATATTTTGGCGCGTACGCATAACGTTGGACGCGAGCGGCGGGAGCGTGTTTCACATAATGACTGGTCCGACGATGCTTGAATGAATTCGCGCCGCCGCGTCAACTCAAACGTTAGACGAAAGACATCATGACGCCGACGAACGACTGGCACAGCATCATTGCATCGGAATCGCATCTATCGCCCGATGCCGCCCGACAACTGCGCGATATTGGCTTCGTTGTCGTGCCCGGTCCAGTCGTTCTGGGCGGCTGCGAACAGCTCTCCGAGGCCTACGATCGTGCGGTGGCCACGGCCGATCCTGCCGATATGCATACCGGTAGGACTAGGTCTTCGACACGCATAAATGACTTCGTCAATCGAGGGCCGGAGTTCGATGGGATCTACATCTACCCGCCGCTGTTGGCTGCTTGTTGTCAGATCATTCGCGGACCTTTCAAACTCAGCGGCATGCGCGCGCGAACACTCAATCCTGGCGCACCGACTGAACGGCTTCATGTGGACGTCAAGCATCGAGCAAATGGGTGGCCGTTGGTCGGCTGCATCTTAATGGTTGATGTCTTTGATAGCGAAAACGGCGCTACACGTTTTGTGCCTGGATCTCATTTACAGCCGCCAGAGCCCAGTGAGGTGATGACCAACCCACAAGACGCCCACGAAGAACAAGTCCTGGCGTGTGGTCCAGCAGGGTCCGTCATCATTTTCAATGCATCGGTATGGCATAGCCACGGCGCAAACCGGTCAGCCAGACCGCGCCGTTCGATACAAGCTCACTTTGTCCCACGAGAGGCTCAAGCATCGCCCGACGACCACTCCCGGCGCATGCGTCCTGAGACTTTGCAACGGATCAGTGATCTGGCGAAGTATGTTTTGAATGTTGGAACGTCTAACAAGCCCATGCACGCGACGTGCGAAGACGCACGCGCGTGATGGGCGGCGTTATGCGGGATCGCTAGGGCCACTAGAGAATGTCTGAGATTGTTGCTACAACCATCCTTGATTGCGTGAATTCGCTGGGTGAACGACAGCAAGTCACAGTTGAAATTGGCCGGCCTTTCGAAGCGCCGGAGGGTGAGTG
>JAMQPI010000626.1 GCA_023717565.1 Pyrinomonadaceae bacterium
GAGGCGAAGGAGTTCAGCTGATCCACCATCGTGTTGATAGTGTTCTTGAGTTCCAGAATCTCGCCCTTCACGTCTACAGTGATCTTTTTGGAGAGGTCGCCGTTGGCTACGGCGGTGGTCACTTCGGCGATGTTGCGCACCTGACTGGTCAGGTTGCTGGCCATGGAGTTCACGCTATCCGTGAGGTCTTTCCAGGTACCCGCTACGCCTTTGACCTTCGCTTCGCCGCCAAGTTTGCCCTCGGTCCCAACCTCTCTCGCGACGCGAGTGACTTCCGAGGCAAACGAGCTGAGCTGGTCCACCATCGAGTTCACGATCTTCACTGTGCGGAGAAACTCGCCCTTCAAAGGTCTTTCATCAACCTGCAGACCCATTCTCTCCGAAAGGTCACCGTTCGCAACGGCGCCTATTACACGCGCCATTTCGCTGGTCGGGCGGGCCATATCATCAATGAGTAAGTTGGTGGAATCCACCAGACGCAGCCAGGACCCGGAAGCAGCCGGGACCGAGGCGCGATGCATTATTTTTCCTTCTTTACCAACCACGCGGCTAACCCGCTCAACTTCCCTGGCGGTTTTGTCGCTAAGTTCGATGATGTCGTTGAGGGTGTCGGCGATCTTACCCGCCTCGCCCGTCCATTCGCCGGGTAGGCGCACGGAAAAATCGCCCTTCTTGTACGCCAAGAGGGTCTTCAAGAGCAGCTTGGTATTTAGTTTGTCTGTTGTCGGAGTTTGAGTTTGCATCGTTTCCTTCCGAGTTTTTTCAAGAAATCCGAAGAAATTGGGGGCGAGTCTCGGATCGGGCCGGTCCGACAGACAGGACTGCCTCAACTCCGAGACACGATGACGCGAACGCAGTCATTACTGTGCTGGTTTACAGCGGGGGAAATTGGGGGGAAGCAGGGACAATCGGGTGTCGCTACTGGGTAGTATTTATACCTAGCTTGGATGGATATGTAAACCCCTTGCAGAAGGCGACCGCGGGTTGATTCAGGTCGCTGCTGGAGGACCCACGGCTAAGCGGCCAAGGGATGCGATGTTCAACCAGCGCGGTACCACTCAACCACAGAACCGTTTGCCGTAGCCAATGGATGCTAGGCTCAACCAAGCCCAGTGCCACTCAAAACCATTAGCGCGAGCGGCGAATCTGCCACTCATTCGCACAAGGGTGAGAGGCATAAAGATCAGGACGATAAATGATCGAGTGGTACTGGCGTGGTTGAGCTTGGCATCCATTGGCTACGGCAAATGGTTCTGTGGTTGAGCGGTGCTGGGGCTGGTTGGGGGGGCCAAGTTGAGGTCCGCCCCTCCGAACGCCGCGGGGGTGAGTTGGTCGTCCGGTGCTATAAACATCTGACCCTTCCAGGGTGAAAGCTAGCGCGGAGACTAGAGGCTGGCGTTTTCACTTTTCTCAGCGCGTGGGAGGTGCCACTTAACTCGAGTATAGGCGATGCGGAATCCGTTCCGCTCGGCGTTACGCTGCGATCCGCTGCCGGGTAGCGCTCCCATCATGGCAATATCACAACCCTGCTGGACCGCATAACGCAAACGACTTTCGAGCAAAGCGAGTTGTGCACCTTGCTTGCGCCCTTCGGGGATTGTGCTGGCTCCTGCTAACAGAGCAACTCCGTCAGAGATGCTCAGTGCCCCGGTAGCAATCGCCTCCCCTTCCAATTCCGCGAAGAACGAAAGGGCCCCTGTCCTTTTCGCACTCACTTGTCCTAACTCTTTGAAGAAATCTTCCAGTTCGCTCGTCTCGCTCCAGCCTCGTGCGGCGACTTCGGCCCAATACTCCTCCTCGCCGGGATGAATCAGCCGTACCTGCATTCGCTCATTTCGCGACGCCGCGAGACGGAGGTCTTTCGTGATTGGGCGGTAGAGAACGCTCGTGAATTCAATGGGATGATAGCCACGCTCGTTCAGCAGAGCCACCGCTGAAGGATCGGCAAGCGGGCAAATCTCGTGAAATATCTCAGCGTCGCGAACGCGAAAGAAGTTTTCGATCTCATCCAACCTGGGGCCAGTAACTGGCTGAGATATGCCGAGTCCGAAAGTCTGAGTCACGGGGGAAGAAGGCCCATCGTACATGGCGTAGGTGCCGCCGCGCTCCATCCATTGCGCGCCGCTATCAGGAAAGGCCCTGGCGCGAGCTTCGACGAAGTCGGCATTGCTCAGCGCCTCGGTCTTTTCAAGGCGACGCGCCAGAGCTAAGTCGGAAAAGGGGAATGAGGTGTCCTCTGAAATCGTCGTGACCTCCGATTCGTTATTCAGTTCGGTCGCTTTGGCCGGTTTGCTGTTCATTGATCCAGACTGTCTTGATATTCACAAACTCACGGATGCCGAATTCGCCTAGCTCCCGGCCATAACCCGAGTTCTTTATTCCGCCAAAAGGTAATCGAGGATCGGAAGCTACCATGCCATTGATGAAAACGCACCCTGCTTCGAGTTCCTCGATGAAACGAGACTGCTCCTGTGGGTCTTTTGTCCAGGCGGATGCCCCGAGGCCGAAATTAGTGCTGTTAGCCATCTCAATGGCGTCATCGATTGTCCGCGCACGAAATAACATTGCCACCGGTCCGAATACTTCTTCGCAGGAAACCGGCGAGTCAGCAGGTATATTAGCGAGCACTGTGGGTTCATAAAAATTTCCGGCGCGCTCAAGCCTGTTGCCACCGCAGAGGACGAGCGCACCGGCCGCCACCGAGGTTCTCACCTGAGTGTCCACGTCAGTCAGTATCTGCTCGGTCGCCAGCGGACCAACGTCGGTGGAGTCTTTTAACGGATCACCCACTCGCAGTGCTTTCATCTCTTCAACGAACCGGCGCTCGAATTCTGGATATACATCTGTGGAAACGATGAAACGTTTGGCGGCAATACATGATTGACCACTGTTAATGGTGCGGGCCTTCACTGCCGTCGTTACCGCTTCGTCCATGTTCGCCGAGGGCATGACGATGAATGGATCACTACCGCCTAGTTCGAGAACAGTTTTCTTGATCTGCTTGCCGGCAATGCTGGCCACGCTTCGTCCTGCTGGTTCACTGCCGGTGAGAGTTGCTGCCGTGACACGCCGGTCCCCTATCACACTCTCAACGAGGTCAGAGCCAATCAGTAGAGTTTGAAAGGCTCCGTCGGGAAATCCTGCTTGCTGGAAGATCCGTTCAATGGCCAGCGCACACTGCGGAACATTTGAAGCGTGCTTGAGCAAGCCGACGTTACCGGCCATCAGTGCCGGCGCTGCAAAACGGAAAACTTGCCAAAAAGGGAAGTTCCAGGGCATGACGGCCAGCACCGGACCAATCGGCTGAAAGTGGACGTAACTCCTGGTGGCATTTGTTTCGACCACCTGATCCGCGAGATGCCGTTTCGCCATTTCCGCGTAATAGCGACAGACCAGCGCGCATTTTTCAATCTCCTGCACGGCGCCCTTGATTGGCTTGCCCATTTCGATAGCCATTAACTGCGCCAGCCTGCTCTTGTCGGCCTCGAGCGCTTCCGCGGCGCGAAGCATCAGCGCCTCGCGTTCTGCAAATGACGTGCGGCGGTAGGTGCGAAACGTGTTCGCTGCTAACTCGAGCTTGTCGTCGAGCTGTGATTGAGTTAAGGATTCGAAAGTCTGTAGAGTCTCACCCGTTGCCGGGTTGATGGTCGCGATAGGCATGATGGCTTTGATCCCCGTCCTGGCTGTCAATTATAGCAATGATCCACCACTCAGCATGTGGAAGGTACCACTAATCACAGAACCATTTGCCGTAGCCAATGGATGCTAGAGCTCAACCAAGCCAGTGCCACTCAACCACAGAACCATTTGCCGTAGCCAATGGATGCCAAGCTCAACCACCCCAGTACCACTCAAAACGATTTTGCGCGAGCTCGAATCTGCCGCTCAGTTGCACAAAGGTTAGTGTCAAATAAGATCTGTACGACAAATGATTGAGCGGTATTGGCCTGGTTGAGCGCTAGCATCCATTGGCTACGGCAAATGGTTCTGTGCTTGAGTGGCCACTTGTTACTGGTGAGCGCGATCCTTACTGTGATAGAACCATACGAATGAAATCGTGAAATTATCGTGATAGAGAATCATTGCCAATGACTAAAATTCCGCTCGATAAATTTGCTATTGCCGCGGCGCTGCAGGAGATCAGCGGCCTGCTCGAACTGAAAGGTGGAGTGAGCCGGTACAAGGCCCGCGCCTACCAAACCGGCGCGCGTGCAGTTGCAGCTGTCGCAGGCGACATCGGCAGAACGATCCAGGAAAATCGCCTTACCTCGGTCCCGGGCATTGGCAAATCACTCGCCTCACAAATCGAGCAGCTTCACTTAACCGGATCGTCTTCGGTGCTTGCAGGTCTGAGAAAGGAATTTCCCCCGGGCATCATCGAACTCTCCTCACTGCCGGGACTGAGCACTGCCAAAATTGCCATCCTTCACGAGGCCTTGGGCATCACCTCGATTGCCGAACTTCAGGCTGCCGCCGCCGCCGGCAGAGTTCGCAATATGAAGGGCTTCGGCGCCAAAACCGAGCAAAGACTATTGGAGGTCATTGCCGATCACGACCG
Source organism: Pyrinomonadaceae bacterium (assembly GCA_023717565.1). Classification (GTDB taxonomy): domain Bacteria; phylum Acidobacteriota; class Blastocatellia; order Pyrinomonadales; family Pyrinomonadaceae; genus PSRF01. The sequence goes on from JAMQPI010000626.1 coordinate 4,559, forward strand.
CGACCACAAAACCGAGAAACGGTTCCATATTCACCAGGCGGATCGAATCGGTGCCCAGGCCCTCGATTACTTGAAAGTAGCACCCGGACTCAAAGAGGTAAGCCTCGCCGGATCTCTGAGACGCTGGAAAGAAACTGTTGGAACCATTCGCGTCGTGGCCAGCTCGAAATGGCCGCAAGCCCTGGTCGAGTATTTTCTGCGGTTCCCATTGATAACGAATGTCGAAGATCAAACTGACACCGGCTGCACCGTCCAGGTGAGCGAGGGTGGCCGAGTTTTCTTGAGAGCGGTGGAACCGAACCAGTTTGCGCTGGCCCTGTATTGGGAAACAGGCTCCGAGGCCCACGTCAAGAAGTTACACGAGATTGCCAGTAGCAAGGGACTGGATCTAAATCGCGAGAGTCTGACGATCAAAATCAAGCGCGTGACAAAAGGGAAGTCTTTGAGTTCGGGACGGCGGCCGCTTGAGATTCGCAATGAATCAGATGTTTACCCGTTGCTGCACATGCAGTATGTGCCGCCGGAGTTACGCGAAGACGAGGGGGAAATAGAAGCGGCGCTTAACAAGTCGCTTCCCGACGATCTAATTACCCTGGCTGACATCCAGGGCATGGTCCACTGCCACACGACATATTCTGACGGCAAGAATTCAATAGAAGAGATGGCGCGGGCCGCGGAAGCCATGGGTATGAAGTATCTGACCATCACGGATCACTCTCCCACTGCTTCATACGCGGGAGGCCTCAAGTTGGATCGTTTGCAACGCCAGTGGGATGAGATTGCTGAAACGCAGGAGAAAGTAAAAATAAAATTATTGAAGGGCACTGAGTCAGACATTCTCTCAGATGGTCGGCTCGACTATCCGGATCGGGTGCTGGAGCAGTTCGACGTAGTGATAGCAAGCATTCATTCGCGTTACAAAATGGACTCAGAAAAAATGACGAAGTGCCTGATGACCGCTATGCGCCAACCTGTCTTCAAGATCTGGGGGCACGCTCTCGGCCGTTTGATTCAACGCCGCCCACCATTTGAATGCGATGTTGAGCGCGTGCTCGATGTGATCGCAGAATCGCGGGCAGCAATTGAAGTCAACGGCGACCCTTTTCGGCTGGACATGGAACCACGCTGGATCCGCGAAGCGCGCAAGCGAAAGATAAAGTTTGTCATCTCGGTCGATGCGCACTCCGCTGGGGCGTTACATAATCTCAAATACGGAGTAGGGATGGCGCGGCGCGGGTGGTTGAGCCGGGGTGAGGTCTTGAACACACTTCGAGTGAGAGCCTTTGCTAAGGCAGTGCAGCCCAGCTGATTTTCCTTAATGTTGGTTTAATGTCCGATAAGCTTTATTAGCTTGTCGTCGCGATTGGCGACCCTCAAGCAATGATATTAACGTCGCAGCTTGAGAGTTCCCAATCTTGACGACAAACTAAAGTTTACCGGACACTCCCTACATGGACTAAACGAAAATGAGATTCAGCCCAATACAATTCACTTTCACGGTTATCTCGTCCCTGGTTCTGGTTCCAATGATTGCGGGGGTGGCACAATCTCAAACTCCACCGAAATATTCGCCATTCGGTTACACCTTTTACAATGAATCGCGAATGGGATACGAAGCCCCACCAGTTCAAATGCTTCGCGTCGGCGGAGGAAAACGATCGGCCGATGAGAAACTCAAGATCGGCGTATCGCTTTTAGAGAATAAGAGTGTCAAGAGTATCAAGGCGGTCAAATTCAAGGCCTTCATATTTAGACGGAAGGCCCTGGATGAAGCGTTGGAAACTATTGAGACTCCGGTTGTCGAGCTTGATATTCAAGCCCTCGCAAAACGCGAATGCGACATTCTGATCCTCTATGCAGATGACATTCCCTTGTTAGCGTATAAACCAAGTGAGGAATTCCTCTTAGAAGTGGCTGTGGCTGAGGTTCATTACGACGACGGGACTGTTTGGGAAGCCAAAAATCTGCCTGGCAAGATCGATCCTTCCAAAGTGCGTTAGCTGGCTTCTTCTTTGAAACATTATGGCCAATGAGGAACGCCTGTACAAAGAACTAAAGAATGATCTGGATCGCATTGTCGGGCTTCTGTTTGAACTTGGCGAACGGCATATTCGCGACCGCGGCGCCTTTCTGCCATTCGGAGCAACACTCATGGAAAGCGGGCAGATCGGGCTGGAAGCAGCTACTAGTGGTGAAGAGATCGAGTCGAGTATAGAAGTGCTGCCAGTCCTCCATGACGGATTGCGATCAAGAGTTCAGGAGGGTGGGGTCGCGGCGATTGCAGTTTGTGAGTGGGTCAATATCAGAATCGACGGCGGCCGGCAGACTGATGCTATGAAGGTTCTGGTGGAACACGAGCGAGGACTCACGGTAGCGTTTTATGTTCCTTGCCAGGAGCAGTTGTTGAACGAGTGGCAATTCGAAGCAGTGTTTGTCCAGGCTGCGGAAGGAGAGGTTCGCCCGTGGGATATGACCGACACCGTCAGCTAACAACGGTTGGAGCCGGCCGCCAATCAGCCTTGAATCCTAAAAACTAACTATGCAGGCGGCCGCTCAACCGCAGCCCCAGGTTAGTTTTGTCCGTCAATGATCAATCGTCTATCACGTCGCTGAAAACCAGCACATATCCATTAGGGTCTTTCACTTCAAATTCCGAGTCGCCATAGGGTTGTTTCTGCAGGGGTCTGAGGATCTCTACCTTGTCTTTTATCGATTCGTAAAACTCTTTCACGCCTTGCATGCGAATGTAAGCATCCCAAACGCCGCACGCCCGTTGATTGTAGAGATCTGGTTTCTGATAGCCGTCGATGCGTTGGAGCATGATTTCTATATGATCCCGTACGAGAACGCAGAACACATGTGGTTCGTTCTCGGGAAAGGGATGCGCCTCAAACCCCAGTTCTTGCTTGTACCAACGCATCGTAGTGCCAACATCGGCCACTGAAAAACAGGGCGCGGATGAAGTTAGTCGTGGCATCGCTATTACTCTCTCTTTCCAATCAAGGCCGATCCGCAAGAAGTTTTACCATAGAGACTGAAAGTCTAAATGTCCGATATGCTTCAGCTTGTCGTCAGGATTGGAAAGGCTCAATGTACGACATAACGGGTAATATCATTGCTTGAGTGGTGTCAATCTCGACGACAAGCTGATGAAGCATATCGGACATTTGGATGAATCGTCTTGTTTGCCCCGGCGATCTCGTTCAAGCCTCAAAGCCACGGCAGCCGCGCTTTTGCCTCGAATTGCACGTTCAGTTTTCGCACTCTTTCTTCCATCTTTTCCATCGCTGTCTCAACCTGTATCGTCCCGACTGGGAAGCTCACTCTCTTGGCCCAGGTTTTCCAGGTTTCCAGCAGCTTCGCATGGGTTCCGCTTTCTGTATGAAACTCGCCTGCGTGAATGAGGAGTTTCTTTTCCAGCTCGCGCGCCGCTTCTCCTGGTTTCGCTGTTCTCGACTTGGGCCAGGCAAGCTGATCAGTTCGGAGTGAACCCTGCTCATCGATCATCGCAAGTAAGAGACGCGCTGATTTGGACAATCCTTTCATCTGCCATGGAGCGCGTGCAGCACCGATTACCAAAACCTCAGGCCAAAGCTTTCGGTGCACCAATGTAACCTTACCCGAAATCAGCTTGGTGAACATGACGTCGCGGTGATCCTCGAACTGACCCAGGACGGCAAAGATTTTCTGCCCGGAGGCATGCGACCACCACGATCCACTGATGGGTTCTCCAGCAATCAGGGTGGCCACACTCGGTAGACGCGCATCGGTTTCCAACAGCAGACCCACTCGCCTGAGAGTTTGTAGAGCGGCCTTAAAGTCTCCTCCGGCTATTTCCACGGAGCGAATAGTACATTAGAATAAGCCGACCTTAAATCCTCACTAAAAGGAGCGCATCATGCGACAAACCCTCATCGACCTGGCAGACAACCCTAATTTCATTTCCGGTATTTACAACTACTGTGATCGTTGGTGTGAGCGGTGCCCTTTCAGCTCACGCTGCATGGTCTATGCAACTGAAAAGGAGGACGACGACGGAGACCCCGAGGCTCGCGACATCAGTAACGAAGCATTCTGGCGGAAGCTGGCTTCGATCTTTGAAGAAACGAAACAAATGATGGTCGACTGGGCCGAAGAAGCAGGGATTGACATTAGCCAGGTCGACGAAGCTGCGAACGAGCGGATGGAAAAACGGAGATCTGATGCATTCAAGGATGAACTGGCAGTTGCGGCCACGAAATACGCCGATACAGTGACCAAGTGGTTTACTGGATTTGATCAGGTCGTGAATGCTACGGACCAGGCGCCGAATGAAGCGGACATCCAGGAGATTGAACGAATTGAAGAAGCACGTGAGGTTATCCACTGGTATCAGTATCAGATTGCCGTAAAGCTGATGCGGGCCCTGTCATCACGGAGCGACGAGGCCGATTGGCCAGATGAAATGGATGACCAACCAAAGGATTCCGACGGCTCCGCAAAAGTGAGCTTGATAGGGATCAGCCGATCAATTGGTGCCTGGCGGCTGATGCAGATGTGTTTGCCCGAAATGGTTGATTCAATCAAACCGATGATTCTGGAGTTGGAGAGACTGCGGCAAAGGGCCGAACTGCGGTTTCCAGAGGCCAGAGACTTTGTTAGACCAGGATTTGATGAAGTGCTTGGGGACGCAAACTAACTAATGAGAGTGAAGAAAATCTGATTGTTGAGTGCCGGTGGCCAAAACTGTCTGTTTTGCCAGATTGCTGCGGGAGCTGTGCCTGCCGTG
>JAMQPI010000446.1 GCA_023717565.1 Pyrinomonadaceae bacterium
CACAATCTCCGCGCCGCCATTAGCGGTTCGCTTCACGATCGCGTCGATCTTGTCTTTGGGCAGCAACTCGGTGATGGGAATTCCCGCGCAGGTAGAAAAGCGTGGCAAGGGAACCATGGTGTCGCCATGGCCTCCGAGCACGAATGCGGTCACGTTCTCAACCGAAACATTTAACGCTTCGGCAAGAAAGCAACGCATGCGCGCGGAATCCAACACGCCGGCCATGCCGAAGACTCGATGCTTGGGAAAACCCGAGCGGCGCAGGGCGACCTGGCACATCGCATCGAGCGGATTTGAAACGATAATTAAGATCGATTCAGGGGAACGCTTAACAACCTCATCCACCACTTTGGTCACAATATCAGCATTGGTTTTCAGGAGGTCGTCTCGGCTCATGCCAGGTTTACGCGGCAGTCCAGCAGTGATGATGACGACATCAGAGTTTTCGGTGCCGTCATAGCCATTGAGTCCGGTAAGACGAACATCAAAGCCCTCGATAGGAGCGGCTTGGGCCAGGTCTAGCGCTTTGCCTTGCGGCACACCTTCAACGATGTCGACCAGCGCGACATCACCCAGTTCTTTCGCAGCCAGCCAGTGGGCGGCAGTAGCACCGACGTTGCCCGCTCCCACCACGGTGATCTTGTTTCGAGTACGCATTAGTTCAGTCCTTTCCCGAGGCAGGCAAAGATAATCAAAAACTTCGGTTGTCCCTGCGAGGTCCTTCTATTGAAAATGTTAGGATTTGAAAGACCGCGAGTGTACAAGCGCCCCGTTGCGAGTGTCAAGAAATGACTTAGGGAGATACTGAAACACTACCTTCAATGTAAACGTCGAATGCCCAGTATTCTCGAATGAGCTTCTTAGACCACATCAAGAAATTGTTCGCGGGACAAAAGGATTCCGACCCAGAAGAGACCGATCTTGAGTGGGCCGAGGACGATGGAATCGATCCTTTCAATCCTTTCCCTGAGCCGGTTGCGATCGAAATCACCGACGTAATCGATTTACACACCATTCATCCCCAGGATGTAAAGCGCGTGGTCGAAGAGTATCTCGAACAGGTGCACCAGGCAGGTTTTCCAAGCGTGCGGATCATCCACGGAAAAGGAATCGGTGTGCAACGCGAGATCGTTCGCACTGTTCTGGCGAGAAGTTCGTTTGTGGACTCATGGACTGATGCCCCACCTGACGCCGGAGGCCTGGGAGCAACGATTGTTCGACTCCTGGATTGATTGGCTTTTAACCTCTCCGACTACAGCGAGCCGAAACGTTGGCGATACTCTGTGGAGGAAAGAAAGGCCTTGACCATCTCCGCATCGATAAAATTGCCGTTGAACTGGTTCAGTTTGGCGAGCCAGAAATTGTAGCCGGTGAAGTCGGTGTCGGGCACCTGGTTGGGGTTGCGCCGCAGGTAACCGAAGTACTGCATCAGGACGAAGGCTTTGTTGAACTCCGCCTGCGTGAGCGTTTGGTCCTCAGCAACTGCGCGCAAGACCTGGCCCCGCGTCTTTGCACCGGAGGATAAGTCGTTGACCAACTGCTCGCGTTCAGTTGGCGACAAAGCTCCGCCGCTGTTTGTGTTCAAGGTGTCCACAAACTGGGCCGCTGTCATCCCAGAGGGGAAGGCAATGGTGAAACGAGTGCGCGTGACGAATTCACCGGAGAAAGCGTTCTTGTTGTTTTCGAGGAGTGTTTGCCAGTCGCCGATTCCGACCTGAACACCCTGACCGATAGCTTGGGTGTCGGGCAGGAATTCCTGGAGTGTCAGCGGCACCGGCGCGCCCGGCATGTTTCCGTAGGCTGCCTTGTACGTCCGATAAACCAGGTAACCGGTCTGTTGAAACTCGATCGAAAGAAAGAACGCCGCCGAGACGTTGATGCGCTTGATTTCGATGCAACCGGCATTAAGACCGCATTGCGTAATCTGGTTGACCCAAAAAGCCTGGCCGGCAGGATCCGGTTCGCGTGATAGAAAATCCAGATAATGCCGGCGCACGAAGAAATCCGGGCCATCGATCGCATTTGCCGCCGGAACGTTCTGCACGGCGCGCGCCAGATTAAGACGCCCTCCAGTAACAGTTAATCCCGCCCATTGCGGCAACACATCAACACTATTCGTCAAGCTTTCCTTTACCTGAGAAACGGTTAGATACGGAGCGTGGGCCCAGAGTAACGCGGCGGCACCAGAGACGTGAGGAGTGGCCATTGAAGTACCACTAAGGGACACGTACGAACCGGGAAAGGTGCTGAGAATTGAAACTCCCGGCGCGGCCAGATCGACTGAGGTTGCTCCCGTACTGGAGAACCCCGCGCGATTGTCGTTCTGGTCGGAGGCGGCAACGGCAATGATACTCGGCGATTCATAGCTGGCCGGATAAAACGGCATTGCATCGTTGTCACGGCCGGAATTTCCCGCGGCACATACGTTCAGGATGCCGGCGTTACCAGCAGCGTCAATCGCATCTTTCAGAGCTTGATCATAATTTGCCGCTTCAGGCGCGCCGCCCCAGCTATTGTTTGTAACCCGCACGTTGATCCCGCGGCGCCTCATCATCGCAGCATACTGAAAGGCTTCAACCACGCTAGCTGAGGTTCCGTTCCCGTCGGCCCCGTGCGATTTGATCGCCATGATCCGCACGCTCCAATTAACGCCGACGACCCCAACCCCGTTGTTGCCAGTGGCGCCGATCGTGCCGGCAACGTGAGTGCCATGGCCTCCGTCGTCCAGCGGATTCGAGTCGTGATTGATAGTATCAACTCCGAAGACGTCATCAACGTACCCGTTACCATCGTCGTCAACGGCATTGGTAGCCTTGTTCTGTCCGCCCGAATCCAGTCCCGTTTCCCCCGGATTGCGCCACATGTTTGCGCTTAGATCCTCATGATTGTAGTCAGCGCCCAAATCGATAACGGCGACGACAACACTCGCGTTACCGGTGCTGGTGTCCCAGGCAACAGGGGCCTGGATCCTGGTCAGTCCATACAGTTCATTGTTTAAGAACCTCGGATCATTCGGAGTCGCCTGCGTTCGATAGATGAAATTAGGTTGCACTCTCTCAATGCCGGAAAAGCCCCGGTAGCGCGCCAGGCCTTCTTCCACGGTCATTCCCGGCGGCAGGCGAACGCGTTGCCAACCCAGAGTCGAGAAACTAGCAAGCGTTTCCAGGCCGACTCGGGCCAACTTTTCACGCGGGTTTGAATTATCGCCGTGAACCTTCACCAGCAGTTCGCCCGGAGCATAGTCGCCTTGCACGGTGAGCGACTGCGTGCTGCCACTGTCGCCACCGAGTTGCATCAACGCCAGCATCAACAGCAACGACAGGGCGACCCGTTTGGAGCTCAGTAACTTCATTTGAACTGACTTAGTTATCAGGGTTAGGCCGCTCGCGAATGGAGGACAACTCGCGAATGTGGTCAGCGTCGTGGTCGCGCATCATGAGGAGTAGTCCGCGGATGGTCACGCTGCCTACGCCCTCCAGAGTGCCCTCGCGATCCAATTGCTCGGCAACCAGACCTTTCAGTGTTTGTGTGTTTCGCTTGCGCGCGTCTGCAAAGGCTTGCAACGCTTCCGAGAGGTTCTGGCTTTGGTATTCGCGCTCGACAGCCAGACGGCTGCCGTCGATGTCCGGGAGCAGCGGGTTGTTCTCCCGCAGGATCTTAACAATGCGTTGCGTGTAACCCTCGATCTCAATGTCGCGTAGATGGCAGACGTTCTCGACTACAGAAAACTCTTCCGATGAATTTCTAGCTCTCAGATCGGGTTCCGAAAGATCCTTTACCAGGCTGGCGACTCTTTGGGGGGTCTGCGTGAGGTCATCAATCAAGTCTTGCAAGTCTTCAGGGGGCATCTCTAATTTTCTTATTCCTGCGTCTTCCTCATCACCTATCACTTATCTGCGCTCTGATTCTCCACCTGCCTCCTCCTTGAGTGGTGCCCCCGGCGCGATTCCAACGCGCGACCTTCCGCTTAGGAGGCGGACGCTCTATGCAACTGAGCTACGGGAGCACATGCGGCTAGATAGTAAATCGTGCAGGGTCAATGGTAAAGGCACGCCCCATGAAACGATCGAGACACTGGCGGTGAAACAGTCCAAGCCTCTCTGAATTCCAGGTCGCGAAGGTGGTTTTCACCTCCGATCGACTTCGAGTCTTACGGCTTCGCCTCTACCAGTGCGGTAAGGCTCCGCCTTACCGTGGACCACTCGATTTACTGAGGCTGTGCCTCCGTCGCCTGACCAGAAAGGCATAGCCTCAAACTCCATTTGGATGCTTTCCGGTAAGGCATAGCCTTACCGCACTGCGGGCGGCAAGCCGCAGATGGGGGCGGCAACTGGCCGACACAACTGGCCGACAACCACGCCAGTATCCACTATTGAAAGTCATTGAAAGCTTTAATTCGCGCTGTGAAAGTGCTATAAAGCACCGAAAAAGGGCTTGCTATGAATTCCCACTGACGTCCATGATCAGTGTGGCTGACGTTTCCCCATCAGTTTCTGTTCTAGTTCATCGCAAGTTCTATCGGGAGTGGGCCATGTACAAAAACTTCGCCGTTCTCACCATATTTCTCGCGATCCTCTCTCATTCAAAAGCCGCTGCTGGCCAGAACATGACCAGTGTGCCGCCCGCCGACGCTATAGTCGAGGCCCACGACTCAATCACATCGAACAAGACAGAAAGCAAGACCGAAGTCTCCCCGCAAGCGAGTGCCGAAGCAAAGCGACTCTATAAGGAAGCTGTGAAGTACCGGCGCGGCGGGCTCTCGAAACAGGCTTCGCAGTTGTTCGAGAAGGCGCTCCAACTCAACCCGAATTACGCTGACGCACACTACGATCTCGGTTATGCCTATTTTGATCAGGGCCGCTGGGAGGACGCCATTCGGTCTTTTGAGAACGCCATCAGGATCGACCCCAAGGACAAGAAGACTCGGGCGGGACTTTATGAAGCGCGCGTGCGGGTAGGCAGGAATCCGGAACCGGACCAATACACTGAAGAGAAGATCGCAGCGGGACAGGCTATTTCGACTAACGCCTGGGCCGAGTCACGTTCGAGGAACGTTACACCAGTTGGCGTTGCATCAATCAGCGTTGCGCCGTCCAACGTCGCTCCATCCAGTGGTGCACCTTCCACGGTTGCGCCATCCAAAGTTGCGCCACCTAACAGTGTGCCACCGAGTGTTGCACCTTCCACCGTTGCGGCATCCAAAATTGCGCCACCTAACGTTGTGCCACTACGCGTTGCACCTTCCACCGTTGCGCCTTCCACCGTTGCGCCATCCACCGTTGCGCCACCTGGCAGTGTGCCACCGAGTGTTGCACCTTCCACCGTTGCGGCATCCAGCGTTCCGGCTTCGTTGGGCATTCCAACGGATGCCATTCCCGATAATTCAAAGTCAGCCTCAACTGCCAGGGATGATCTCACTCGCGTCTACCGGATTGGCATCGGTGACGTTCTTGATGTTCGACTGGGGAATGAAGCAACTACCCAATCAACTTTGTTCACCGTCACTCCGTCTGGGCTACTGGAGCATCCAATTCTCGCTGCGCCGCTGCAGGTCTCCGGGCTCACTGTGGAAGAGACTCGAACTCGACTAGAAGCTGACCTGAAACGGCGCGCGGTCAACGAGAACCCCAGAGTTCTGGTCGGCATTCGTGAATATCTTAGTCATGCAATTATTGTCAGCGGACTCGTGAAGGAACCCGGCACGAAACTACTGCGCCGTGAAGCTATTCCGCTCTACGTAGTGATTGCTGACGCGCAACCTGCGCCTGAGGCCGGCCGCGCCACGCTCATCCGGCATGAGACCGGTGACGTGATGATTATCGATCTCTCCAAGCCAATGCAGATGAACCTGCTGGTTCGTTCCGGCGATGTGATTACGGTCCAGGCAAGCCCCAAACAGTTCTTTTATGTCGGGGGCGAGGTCAAGGCTCCCGGCGAAATACAATTTCGACCAGGTCTGACTCTCACGCAGGCAATCCTCACAGCGGGCGGCTTAAGTCGCGCAGCCAGGAATGCCCAAATCGCGCGTGCGAGTGACAAGGGGTTTCTCGCTTCAACCCGCTACAAGTTGAAAGATATCAATACCGGCAAACTCGAAGATCCACTGATTCAACCAGGTGACCGCATTACAGTTGAGCACTGAACCCAGCCGGGGAGATCCAAATGTCAGCGGCAAACCGAGCAGCAAAGCTCGAACACAGCACCAACGAATCACCGCATCCGGCAGAGACGCGTATCCCCGGAAAGCCGGAAGGTCATTTGGATCTCGCAGCCGCCGAACTTACCGAGACCGACCGTGGCATGACGCCACTAATGCGCGCCGCGTGTGACGGCTTAGCGGGAACGGTGCGGGCCCTGCTTGATCGGGGAGCTGACGTAAACGCCAAGAGGTCGGATGGTTTCAATGCTCTCGCTCTGGCTGCGTTCTTTGGTCATTCCCAGGTCGTTTGGCTACTCCTGGAGAACGGCGCGGACCTCGCTGCTACCGGCAGATCCGAAACGCCGCCTGAGAGGTGGGCCGACGCCAGAGGCTTCTTTGAGATTTCCGAAACACTTCGAGACGCCCGGCCGACAGAACAGTCGACCGAGTCGAGTCTCAGCACTGCCGTGATTGATGAATCAGCTCGCTTCTCTCGTTCAGCCGAGAAAGAGGAGCTACCACCGGCTGGCGATCCGGGCACCGTCATGGTAATCGCCGAGGCCCTGAATTTTGAGGCTACGCTGGCGACGGTACCTGCTTTGGTGGTGGACGAAAGCCCCGCGACAAGATGCGAGTCGCGAGCAGATGTCTTGCCAACCGACCTTCCCCAGCACCCTCGGCAACAACCGGTCATTGAGCAACGGTTACGAGCTCCGATGACTCTGCCTGAAATTGAAGATCCGCCCCTTTTGGTGGTGCCCAAGTTCCATCCTGGATCAGTCTTTTTCGCTCGTGTTACTTCGAGTTGGAAAAATCTCGCAGCTCTGATACTGGTGGTTTTGCTCGTTGGTTTTGGTTCTGCCACGTTGCTGCTTCCGCGAATTCGTAAGTCGTTGGCAGAACAACTAACTCAAGCTGCCTCGAACACTACGAACTTACCCAACCAACCGCCGACTAACCCAGTCGCGGATTCTGGAACGAGTGCTTCCGTGATAGTGGAAAACCCAGCAGCGCCGGCAACCGAGCCAACAAATGCCCCGGCTCCAAAAGTCATTGAAGAGGCCAGGGCCGATACCTTCGCCGCAGGCCCGTCTGTTCCTCGCACCGGAGCACGTCCGCGGAAGCACCGAGCAACTCCAAGGCCCGTAGAGTTCAAACAGCAAACAGTGGTTGAGGAACCGTCGCAACCGGCCCCACTAAGCGTGGAGACTAGTCGGATTAGAAATGTGGGTTCTGCACCGGCGGGGAGCGCGGCCGAGGTTCCGATTAGTCAAACCCCACCCTCGAGCATTATCTCCGGCAAGCCAAAGTCAAAAGTAATTCAATGGCCGTAAAGATACAGCGAGCGCGTCGGGTCCGGCCATCGCAACTCGAATCCAGTGCTTAAAAGTCACCAACCGTGGAAAACCATTGACCCGTAGATTTGTGATCGGAACCGTTGACGCGACGCGCTACGGTACTGACTTCACGACACTCGGTTGCGTTTTTACACTGTCTCGGGGGTTCGTGAATCGCTCGTCGCTTCTTACGACTGGTACTTGATCAACGAACGAACGTCGTAGCCTTCTAGGTTCTTGCGGCCCAGCAGGAATTCAAGTTCGACAACAAACACCAGCCCCGCAACCGTTCCGCCCAAACTCTCAACCAGGTCCACTACCGCCTTCGCCGTGCCCCCGGTCGCCAGCAGGTCATCCGCAATGATCACACGGTGTCCTTCTCCGATCGCATCGCGGTGAATTTCGAGCGTGTCTTGGCCGTACTCGAGATCGTACGAGATAGACGCACACTCGGCCGGCAGCTTGCGCGGTTTGCGTACGGGGACGAAACCCGTGCCGAGGTGATAGGCAAGGGCGGGCGCAAAAATGAATCCGCGCGCCTCGACACCAATCACTGCGTCAACCTTTGTGCCTTCAAATGTCGACGCCAGCGCATCAACGGTCTCCCGCAACCCTTCCGGACTCTTGAGCAAGGTTGTAATGTCATAAAAATTAATGCCGGCCTTGGGAAAGTCCGGCACTTCGCGAATAAGTTTTCTTAGATTATCCATAGGGTGGTCAGTTCTTAGTTGTCCGTTGGTCCGTTGGTCCGTTGTCCGTGGTCCGTTGTCAGTGGTCCGTTGTCAGCGGTCGATTCAACGAGCAATCTAGCACAATAGAACTACTGACAACTGACTACGGACCACTGACCAGCCTTTCACCTCTCAACCCGAAACAGTCGATACATTCCACTCGGCTCCAGACTTATTTCTTCCAGTTGCTCGACTGTGGCCCATTGCTGGCCAGTCAGCAGCTCATTCTTGAAAGCTTCAACATCATTTGCTGGACCCTCTGCGTGTACTTCGACACTGCCGTCGGGTTCGTTGCGCACATATCCCATGATCTGGTGCTTGGCGGCGGCGCGTTGCGCAAAGAAGCGGTAACCCACTCCCTGCACGCCGCCGCGTATTAAGAATCTTCTCGCAACTGTTGCCATTGGTCGGTAACCTTACCCAAAGCCGACGTCCAATGTCCAATGTCGGAGTTCCAACGTCCAATGTCGGAGTTCCAATGTCGCACCAACTGAGACCGCGGCATCGGATCTGAGATTTTGAGATCTGAGATCTGAGATCTGAGGTATTGGTCGCCCCGTCTCCCCATCTCCCCATCTCCCCTTCTCCGTCTCCCCGTCTCCCCGTCCCGCTACTTCTTCGCGACCGGCTTACCTTCGTTATCGAGGATGATGATCTCGCCGAGATTTAGTTCTCTGACACCGGCTTCGATCTTGGCAAGATCGCCGACCAGCAGCAGCGTGACCCCTCCGGGCGCCGAGTACTTCTGGGCCACGGCGTTCACTGCGCTGAGGGTGGCCCGCTCGAATTCCGAAGGTTCTCGCTGCAGCTCCGTCATGGGAAGTCCAGCGACCCACAGACCCGCAACCTGACCGGCGATGCGCGAGACGGCTTCGAACTGTTGTGCATAGCCGCGGATACGCGAGTGCTTAGCCGTCGTCAACTCCAGTTCCGTGATCGGCTTCGCGCCGGACAGCGACTTCAACTCGTTGACAAACTCGACCACTGATTCTTTCGTCTTGTTCGTTTGCACACCACCCGACGCAACCCAGACTCCGGCGCTCGAATACAGGCTCGGGAATGAGAAGACACCGTACGAGTAGCCCTTGTCCTCGCGCAGGTTGAGGTTAAGACGAGTACCGAAACCGCCTCCCCAGACTGCGTCTGCCAGGTTCAACGCGTAGTAGTCATTCGTCTTGCGCGGCGGAGCCGGCAGCATTTGACGAACAACTGTCTGCGCGGCGTCCTGCCGATCGACGAGAAACACCTTGCCCGGCCCCCACGGTCGCGGAGCGGGTATGTTAACGGTCTGGGCCGCGCCGCCTGCCCAACTGCCAAAGCTCTGACGAGCAAGCTCCGTTGCCTCGGCCAGTGTTATATCTCCTACGAGTACCAGAGCTGTACTCCCCGGCTTCCAATTGTTCTCGTGAAAACGCGCGAGGTCTTCGCGGGTGATGCCCTGAATAGTTGAGGGCAACCCACCCACGGGCCTTCCGTACGGATGGTCGGGTCCGAAAGCCACCATCTGCCCCACGCGCGTCGACACAGCGTTCGCGTCCTGCGACTCCTGCGCGAGAGCATCAAGCCGTTGCTTCTTCTCGCGGTCGATCTCTGCGGCGGGGAAGGACGGGTTGCGCACAACGTCTGAGAAGATCGTGAGCGCCGGCGACAGATTGCGCTTGAGCACTTCCATGTTCATCCTCGTGCTCTCGTAACCTGTGAAACCACCAATGCCCGTGCCGAGGTCGCCGAGCGCGTCTTCTATTTCCAGGGCCTGGCGTGTTTTCGTGCCTCGCTTGACGGTCTGCTGAGTAAGATCGGCCAGCCCCTCTTTGCCGGCAGGATCTCGCACGCCGCCGGCTCTGGTCGCGAGCGTCACTGCCACCTTCGGCAAATCCCTTCTCTCCACGACAAAAACGTCCATGCCGTTTTCGAGCTTGACGGTTTTCACTTCCGGGGCAGTGAAAGGCTTGTCGCCACCCAGGGGCGGCATCTTCGCACGGTCCAGAGCTATCTGGGCTTCGCGGCCGGACTTCTCGGGTCGAAAGCGCACCAGCACGCGGTTGCGATTGGCCAGCCACTTCGCCACTACGTCGCGGACGCTCTCAACGGTGGAGTTGCGATAGCGCGCGAAGTCTTGCTCGAACCGATTGGGTTCCCCGAGGAAAGTGCTGTACTGGTTCAGGCGATCGGCTTTGCCACCGAAGCCGCCAATCCGCTCGAGGCCGGTGATGAAACCAAACTCCCACTTCGTCTTCGCCCGATTAAGTTCAGCAGCCGTCGGCCCATCCTTCGCGAGTCGAGCTATCTCTTCCGTCACCAACCGCTCAACCTCAGTCAGCGACGCACCGGGCCGGGCTGTGGCCCAGATGATGAAGTTACCCGCCAACTGCCGTGACCACTGGAAAGAGGTCACGTCCGACGCCACCTGCTTTTCGTAATCGAGGGTCTTGTTCAGTCGCGCCGAGAGCCCGTCAGTCAAAATCGTCGCGGTGAGGTCAAGCTCAGCGTCGCCGGGATCAAAGAACGCGGGCGTATGCCAGGCAAAGTAGGTGCGCTCCTGCGGCACGCGGTCACTAACTTCTACAATCTTCTCGCCATCGAGCTGCGGAATTCCCTTGGCCGGACGCTCCAGCGCGGGCCCGGGTGGAATGGTGCCGAAGTATTTTTCGACCAGGCGCTTTGCTTCTGCCGGATCGAAGTCGCCGGCAATGACGAGCGACAGATTGTTGGGGGTGTAATAGGTCTTGAAAAAATCCTTGACGTCGTCGAGTGAGGCGGCGGTTAGATCCTCGTGGAGCCCGATGACGTCGGTCGCATAGGGATGCCGTGCCGGATAAAGGTTTTCCAACATCAGTTTGAACGCCCGGCCGTAGGGTTGGTTCTCCAGGCCTTGCCGGCGTTCGTTCTTCACCACGTCCCGCTGGTTATCGAGCTTCAATTTCGTGAGCGCGTCGGGAAGAGTCAACAGGCGATCTGACTCAAGCCATAGGAGGTTCTCCAAATTTCCGGAAGGAACCGTAGCAAAATAGTTAGTGCGGTCCTGGTT
>JAMQPI010000642.1 GCA_023717565.1 Pyrinomonadaceae bacterium
GTGTCTCAATGAAATTCTCAGCCCCCTCGTGAGAAGCTAAAAGCGACTCGACCTCGCTGCGTAATGGCTGGTCACCCTCACAAACCTGGGCAAGGAAGTTGGACCGCTGACTCGGTTCGCGCTCCAGAGCAGCGTGAAACAATTGGTTGACTTGTGCCCAGCGTTCAGGAGTCATTAATTGTCATTCATCACTGCCCTGCGGAGCCAGGCTTTGGCCAGGGTCCAATCACGCATGACTGTGCCCGGGGAAACTACCAGGACTTCGGCGGTCTCATCTATCGTCAGTCCACCGAAGAAACGGAGTTCAACAATCTGGCCTTTTCGCGCGTCGATTTCAGCCAAGCTTCTCAGCGCGTCGTCGAGTGCGATCACATCGGCAGCTCGCTCGTCAGACAGGATCATTCCTTCATCGAGCGGCACATGTTGCGCGTCACCTCCACGCTTGGCGTAGTGCCGGCTACGCGCGTGATCAACCAGGATGCGCCTCATTAATTGCGCGGCGATGCCGAAGAAATGCGCGCGGTTCTGCCAGTGTACATCCTTCTGGTCGATGAGACGGAAGTAGGCTTCATTGACGAGCGCGGCGGTTTGCAGCGTGTGGTCGGGGCGTTCCTGACCCATGTACCGGTGAGCCAGCCGGCGCAGTTCCTCATAAACCAGCGGCATCAAGCTATCAAGGGCCGCCCTGTCTCCGTTGCCCCAGGCGACAAGCAGTTGGGTTATTTCTTGTGGCGTGGCTGTCATCGAAGTCGACCACATTTGTTCGCGAGGACCAATCGCAGGCGCTGCGGATTATACACTTCATGAGACGTTTCCACCTTAGTTCCCTGATTGTGGTGAAAAAACTTTTCGTTGACGTTAGAGGTTTTGACCGCATTTGCCGCGTTAATAGTTGGAAGACAATATGCGGAAAACTCGACGGAGGCGAGGACGAGCAAAAACGAGAATCCAACTCGAAAGAACGATGGACATGCACCAAGAAAGTCTCAGCTGGACGAAATGCTCTTTCAAATCCGGTCATGATAATTAGCAGCCCATGTATCGACTCAGAGCGCACATTTCCACTTTTGTGAAGCTTCGGGACGGAAATCCGCAATCTAGGTCTTATCTCTTAGGGCAGATGAATCCGTTGAAAGGAATCGCCTTCGACCGACCGTCAATGAAACTGTCGGGTTATCGACTCACACCAACAACCACTCAAACCTAGAAAAGGAGCATCATGAAACTGAAACTTCAAACCTGCGCAGCCGTCGCCATCCTTGCGATCATGCTGGCAGCACCCACCAGCGCTCGCGCCGATGCTGTGTCCGATTGGAATGCCATCGCCGTACAAGCTACCGTCACAGCCGCGCGTCCAGGCCCGACCGGGGTCATCGACACTGCTATGGTCCAGGCCGCTGTTTATGACGCCGTCCAGGCCATCGAGAAACGGTATGAACCTTATTACGTGGAGATCCCGGGAGCGTCCGGCTCTCCGGTGGCAGCCACGGCCAAAGCCGCACACGATGTGCTCGTCAGCCGCTTTCCGGCGCAGACCGCGTCCCTCGACATGACCTACCAACAGTATCTGGTCAGCAATGGCCTACTTGAGACCGACCCCGGGGTAGCGGTGGGGGCACGCGCCGCTGCCGGGATCATAGCCCTGCGGGCATGTGACGGGAGTTTCCCGGTCCCTGCACCGCCGCCCTTTATCGGCGGCACCAACCCCGGCGTCTGGCGCCCGACGGACTCCTTCCCTCCGGCCGGGCCGCCGCCGAGCGGCGCGCCGATGCTCGCCCCATGGCTGGGCTTCGTTACTCCCTTCACCCTAACCAGACCTTCACAATTCCCCGCCGAGCCGCCGCCCGCTTTGACGAGCCGTCGTTACGCCAGGGACTATAACGAGGTTAAAGCCCTGGGCGTCCGTGAGAACAGCGACCGCAGCCCCCAGCAGACCGATTTGGCCCTATTCTGGGCCGCTAATTACCCGGTGCTCTGGAACACGGTCCTGAGGGACATCGCCGGCGCACGAGTCGACAACATTAGTGATAGTTCCCGGCTCTTCGCCCTGGCTGACATGGCGATGGCTGACGCAATAATCACTTCATGGAACACTAAGAGCTTCTACGTTTTCTGGCGGCCGATCACCGCCATTCGAGAGGGGCACACCGACGACAACTCGCGGACGGACAGAGACGCGAATTGGATTCCGCTGATCAACACCCCGAACTACCCTGACCATACCTCGGGCGCAAACAATATTTCCAGCGCCGCGCTCCGTTCACTTGAGCTCTTCTTCGGGAGGGACCGAATGAACTTCTCAGTGACGACCACCAACACTGGGCCGACCGAAAATGACACCCGCACGTTTAGACGCTTCTCGGATGCGAGGCAGGAAGTGGTCGACGCCCGTATCTACCAGGGCATCCACTTCCGCTTCGCGGACGAAGACGCGCGTAAGCAGGGCATACAGGTGGCCAACTGGGCCTTCGAGAACTTCCTGCGACCACTGCACGGTCACCATGATGATGACGATGATCATGACCACTGAAGGCAAGTAGCGCAGGTCCTGATTCCGAATGAAAAGTCGTCCGTTGATGGTGATGAGGAAAGTTCTCATCACCATCATCTCGTTTGCCACATCCGACACTCGGTCGATGTAAGAAGTCCCGAATCTCCGCCTCCACGAGTTGCCGTTAGCACCTCAAGAGAAGCAGTAGAGCAGCTCAAGCTCGCCCGTCAGAGTTTGGGCTACTCACAGGAATAGCCGGCGGGCAGCTTTCAGAAATTGAGCTTCAGTGCGAATTGAATCAGCCGCGGGTTATTGCTCGTCGAGATGATGCGACCGAAATCACCGGGGTTAGTAATTTGTCCGGTGTTTTGATCAACGGCCGCGGCGTTGAGGTTGCTGACGGGGTTGGCGAAGTTGACGCGATTGAACAGGTTGAAGAACTCGGCGCGGAACTCGAGGCTCTTCGCTTCGCCCAACGGGAAACGCCTGATGATGGAGAAGTCCACGTTCGTCTGTCGTGGCCCGCGCAGGACGTTCCTACCGACGTTGCCGATGTCTGTACCTTGCGCGCCCGCGACGGCCGTACCGTTCGAGCTTGGTATCGGTTGACCAGTCTGTACGACGGGCCGGACGAACGCGAAAGGGTTGAAGAAATATCCGGGCGGGACGTCGCTGGTCGCCGTGTCGCGCGTCGCTCCTGCCGCCCAGTTGGGCCGCGAGAGTCCGCTGTTTGCCCCGAAATAGAAGGAGCCCGCGGCGGAATCCACGACGTCAAACGGCTGACCTGACATCGCGGTAATGACGCCCGCCACCTGCCAGCCGGACAGCAGCAACCGCCCGGCGTTCGACCCTCGCGCAAAAGCCGGGCGCGGCAAATCCCACAGATAGCTCAGGACGAAGCGGTGCGTGCGGTCAAAATCGGAGACGCCGCGGTTCGCGCGGTCATCAAACTGGTTGCCGAGGATGATCGACGTATCAATGCCTGCCTGGCCCGAGGCGTTGTCGAGCGACTTCGCGAAAGTGTACGAGCCGAGCAGTTGCAGCCCACGCGAGAGCCGCTTGGTGAAGCTCGCTTGAAGGGAGTTGTAGGCTGACTCGGCGGTGTACTGAAACTGCTGAAAGCCGGCGTTGTCGACACCCTGATACGGCGCTCGAAGCATGGCGTTGGTGGGCGTGTTGGTGGTAATCACTTGTCCGGTGACGGCATTGACAATCGCCTGTTGCGTGCTTGCAAGCCGCGCCTGGTTGATACGGACGTTGCGGAACAGGTTGTGCCCGCGGGTGCCGACGTAGGCGACTTCGAGCAGCAGGTCCTGCGAGAGCGCATACTGAAGGCTGGCGTTGTACTGATGAAAGTAAGACGTGCGCAGACGGCGATCAAACGCACTGCTGCTAAGGGTGATGCCGGGAACGAACGAGGGGAATTGATCTTGCGACGGCAGAGGGAAGAAAGGATCTTCCAGAGGGACCAGAGCACCTGGCAGACTCCGGCGAATGGCGTAGGTCGGCGGCGAGTTAGTCGTGTTGATTAGGTGAATGGCGGACGGACGCGAATAGAAGATGCCGTAGCCGCCGCGCACGGTCAGGTGGCCCGAATCAAAAGGCGAGTAGGCAAAGCCTACTCGCGGGCCCAAGTTATTCGGGTCAACGCTCGTGAAGACGCGCTTGCCGACGTTCGGCACGTCGGCCAGGTCGTATTGCGGGATCACATTCCCTGCCTGCACGAACCCGCCGACGGGAGGACCGACGGGGTTGCCGCTCGCGTCCACCTCCATTCTCGGTTGATAAAGCGCCGGGTCGAAAGTCGCCAGCGCGCCCCGCGTCTCGTAAGGCGGAAGGTCCAGCTCGTAGCGCAAGCCGAGATTGAGGGTCAGCTTCTGCGATAACTTCCAATCGTCCTGAAGAAAGAG
>JAMQPI010000448.1 GCA_023717565.1 Pyrinomonadaceae bacterium
ATCTTCCTCATTGAGCTCTCGCACTGCAGCTCGGCGATAGACCGCGCGGTAAGCTTTCGCCGTTCGCTCCAAACTGAAATCTTGCAAGCGGCGCGTTCCTCGTCGTCTCAGGTCTTCGCGCAACGTGACGTCGGTGGCCATGCGCGCGAGCGCGGAGGCAATCCCTTTCTCTGCGAAAGGATCGAACAACAGCGCTGCGTCCGCCACCTGGGCCGGCAGCGAAGTCACCGTCGAGCAGGCCACCGGCGCACCGTGCTGCCAGGCCTCAAACACTGGTGCGCTGGCTGCTTCGAACAGTGTTGGAACAAAAACAAACTGGGCAGCTTGATAGAGTGCGCTGAGCTCACTAAGCGGGACTAGTCCGGGGAACTTGATTGCCTCGTTAAGACCCAGCTCATTCAATTTCCTCTCAATACTCGGCCAAAAGTCAGTCTTGAAACCGGTGCAGATGATGCGCAGATCCAACGCTTCGCTATCACGGAGGTAAGCCACCGCCTCCAGAAGCCGGAGGTGGTTCTTGTGCTCCCAGGTCATCGCCGGGTAAAGAGCGAATGGCCCATCCTCTAATTCATATTTCTCTTTGACTGCCCGGATATCACTTTCATCAGTTTCCTCCAGGAGCTTCGGCAAAGGCGGCGGGGCCCATGGGATGACCTGCACTCTTTTGGATTCGACTCCATAACGATCAACTACATCCCGCTTGACGAATTGCGAAGCGACCACCACCGTGTTTGCCGCGCGGCACGCCGTCGAATAGATGCCTTCGCGACGTGAGATCTCTGCAGGTGTGAAAAATTCCGGGAGGTGAAGATGCTGCAAATCGTGAGGGTTGTAAATACTGGGAATACCACACACTTCGAACGACTGGAATGGGAAGTGGACCACATCGCAACCCAGGCTTTCGAAAAAACTTCGACTCGTTGCTGGCGCGAACTGCGTCCGAGATTCTGATTCAAGCGAAACGGCCGCGACTATGGCCTGTGCCTGAGGAGCGAGAAATCGCTTAACTTCACGAGCCATTGGACGCAGCGGACCAAGTCTTCGCTTGAATGGTTCGAGAGGATCGGTTCTCCATCCAACGGAGGACATGAACTCCGGTCCGCGTACAATTGGTTGGCCCGCCGGCAGCAGAGGCCGCATCCACTCTGGATCCTCATATGGTCCTATGAAAACGTATTCTTCGTCTCCGGCGTCCAGCTCAGTGAGCGCAGCCAACGCACGCAGCACCGTGACAATACCGCCCGACGGACCGTCTGGCACAAGTTGAGCGTTGATAGCTACTAGCAATTTTTTCATACAACTTCAGCGCTCATTCGACGACACCAATGTTCAAGGACCAGTGCCTTAAAGGAAATAGGGCTCGTCAGCCCTGCGGGAAATGGACCATCAGCCAGGCGATCAACACTCGCTTGGCTTAGCACTCCCGCCTGCGCCAGGTAGCCATCGCGTAAAGATTGACCATGGGTCGCGAAAATTGCGGCGTGCCAATCGGCTACTGGCGGAGAAAAACCACGCTTCGGTCGATCCAGGACCGAGTTGGGCAAAACACCATCGCCTGCTCGTCTCAGCCATTCTTTTGCCGGCAGGTGTACATCTGAGTGCGCTTTGCGCAAGCCAATGACAGTCTCCACGAACCCGCGATCCAGAAAAGGGAGACGCATTTCAACCGATGAGGCCATCGCCAGGCGGTCGCCCTGGGTAACTCCGTTGCCGCGCAGATACGTGTCGCTCACCAGTCGCGTAAGGGTCACATCCACTCTGGGCCAGGGCCATGGCAGGGTGAAGAGTTCGGTTGCATCACCTTCACCAACCTGCTCCGCAAACTCGCTCCCATAAAGATCAGGGGTTTCGCGAGCCGCAGCGTCGAAATCGGGCGACAGATC
>JAMQPI010000669.1 GCA_023717565.1 Pyrinomonadaceae bacterium
ATCTTGATGAGTGATCTGCCAAGTTGAGTTCCGCCCCTTCGAACGGCGCCGCATTTGGTTGTTGCGGTCACGGCTATAAACATGTCACCCGTAACGGGGTGAAACCGAAAGAATTCCTAATGCGAAGAACGAGGAGTCGAATGACAAGAGTATCGGGAATTTTAGCTTTGGTCCTAGGCCTCGGCCTGATCGGTTTCGCGCAACCGAATCAAGAATTTCCGCTTGTCGCAGGACAATCCGTCGAGCGCGAGAATCGAACACCGAACCTGTAATTCCCAACCTGCTGGCGGCGGCATTAGCCAACCTGAGCCATTCTAATGAACCTATCCCGGTCACCCATCAGGATTCAGCCTTTTCCCGTCTTTTCTGAGCTGTGAGCGGTCAAGTTTCAACCGGAACAACCCTGGCATTCACGCGAAGGCTACGAGAAGGAAAAATATTGTCGATATTCGTGAGGGACACCGGTCGCGCTTTTCGGTTTACCTATTGGGAGAGGGGAGAACGCAAAATACCTCGCCTTCGGAGACTCGAAAAAGAACGCTAGTCCTTTAATGAAAACCCGGGCGACGCCGGTTGAAGTGGCATACATAATTGGGCGACTGTCCCCTTGAAACGAGTGCGGCGACAGTCCAAACAAAGCCCATTTGCTTTTGCACTCGGTTAATGAACAGGAGAGATCATGAAACTCAATCGCTTAACCATTGGTTTCCTCGTTGCGTTGGTGCTGACCTTGAGCGTCGTCGCATTTGCGCAAGTCAATCGTCCCTATCGCAACGGCTCAGTTTGGAGCATCGGATTCATCCGCATGAAGCCCGGAATGGATACGGCCTATCTGAATTACGTCGCCGGTGATTGGAAGCGGGAGCAAGAAGCGCTGAAAAAGGACGGGCAAGTCATCTCTTACAAAGTCTTGCAGACCGAAGCCCATGGCGCCGCTGACTTTAACCTAATGCTCATGACGGAGTACAAAGACCTGGCCACCTACGAGAAGAATCTCGAAAAGGCAGATGCCTTACTGCAAACGGTCATCGGCGACGACGAAAAGCAGCGGCAAGGCTACCGCCAACGACTTGAAATTAGAGAAGTCCTCGCGGACCGGCTGGCTCGCGAGATCGTCCTAGAGCCTAAGCGTTGAGACAATCGGCCTATTCACTAAATTAGAATCGAAGTGTGGTAGCGACGTGGACGATCCCGGCACAAAATAGCGCAAGACGAAGGAATCTCCCTCGAAATTCAGTGATGAGTGTTGGGATCTGTCGCTACCCTACTCGGTTCAAGAAGTCAGAATTCAGTAATCCATGCTTTAGTCAGTAATCTGGAGGCGATATGAAACCCCATGGGCACAGAATTTCACGCCACGTTGCATGGATGATTCTTTGTGCTGTCGGTCCTCTGGCGGCGGCGGCCCAGCAGCCGCAGGAAGACGCGACCCGGCAGCTTTGGGACACGGCATTTATTAATCAAGGGAACAAGGGAGCGAAAGCGAGAAAGCCAGCCAAGCGCAACTACCGAGTTGTGACTCCTCAGGTGCCTATTACGGGAGTGGCAGCAGACACAGTCATCGGCGTCACGCTCTGGCGCTTGCGTCCATCCCGGCCAGCGGATAGGGGCGAAAGGATCATCACTCACGACGGTCCGGATTCGGTTGAGTGGCTACCCGAACGAGTCTCATCTGGCGGAAGATTGTCCGAAGGCGACCGCATTCGCGTGAGTATAGAGGCGGCGCGCACCGGCTATCTTTACGTTGTAAACCAGGAGCAGTATGCCGATGGTTCAAAGGGCGAACCGTATTTGATCTTTCCCACCACTCGTACGCGCGGCGGCGACAACTCAGTGAAAGCTGGTCGCGTCGTCGAGATCCCTTCTCAGGATGACGGTCCCCCTTACTTCACTTTGAAGCGGAGTCGAGTTGATCACGTCGGCGAAGATGTAATCGTCCTGGTGACACCGACTCCAATTGATGGCTTGGCGATTACCGAGAAGGCGCAAAGACTCTCCGACGAAACGCTCGCATTATGGGAAAAGTCATGGGGCGCACAGACTGGGAGACTGGAGATGGCAAACGGGGAAGGCAAGCCGTGGACGAGGCTGGAAAAGGAAGCCGGGGCAGACAGCACTCGATCCTTGAAGGAAGATGAGCCCGCGCCCCAGACTATCTACTACCGCCCGGGCGCGAGCAGCTCGGTACCAGTTTTGGTGAAAGTCGAACTTCAATACGCCAAAACAAGATCACCTGTTAAGAGACGGCGATGAAGAGAATGCCCGGTCGTTGTTTTGTCCTGCAAAAGTTCCGCAATGATGTGCAACTCATCCCCGACCCCTTTGGCCAGTTAACGGATTTTAAGCTCGTTGGAAACAGCATCACAAGTGGGAATGCTCAGAGAATGCTTTGCCTTCTCCTAACATGCCGTTCGACCGGGCGTTAGTTGGCGACCCTGACGTTTGGGTTCACCGGGCGCCACACGATTGGTGTGTTGACGTTCACGCTGCCCGGCGCCGTGAGGCTTCGCGTGGCGGGCCGCTTGGTTGCAGGTACTTCGTAACCGGGCGTTCTGTGGCATGTGGCAGAACTTAAGGACTCCTGGTCTGCGCCGTCAGAGGATCACCCGGACATTCAGGACCCACCGGTGAATGTTCAAGGTTGGACGTGCTAGACTGTGCCCCTGAGAATCAGTTGGGAGTATAGCAACCCCTTGCGGACACCAAGGGCTGTGCCCGATTGATCCTATCTCAACCCACAACGCTTCGATCCTCGTAAGCTTATTCAAGGAGTAAAGATTAAACGTAATGCATGTCCCACCAGCCAGACCTCTAACCAGGCGCCGTATTAGATCCTCCATTTCGGGTTTTCTCTTCTTAGCGATCCTAATGACAGGAATCTCAGTCGCTCTCTTTTCAGGGAAGGCGGCGTCACCGGACTCAGACAAAAGTTCTCAAGGCACACCCGTAAGGACTCAGCGCGAAATCGCTAATGCCTACGGCAAACTGCCACTGAACTTTGTTGCGAATCATGGCCAAACCAATCATCGAGTCCGTTTCAACGCGCGCGGCGTTGGGTACAACTTGTTCCTGACTGCCAACGAAGCCGTGCTTGCTCTGAGCTCAGTCTCCACCTGTCAATCTGAAGTTGAATCGCAGCCCGGAAGCGCGCGGGACGACGAGTCTAGGGTAGTGCGGATGCAACTTCTTGGAGTTAACAGGAGTGCAAGGATCAATGGCGTAGACAAACTACCGGGCAAGCTCAATTATTTTATAGGTAAGAACCCCGACAAATGGCGCAAGAACATTCCCACCTACGCCAGGGTTCGTTACCGACAGGTGTATCCAGGAATCGATCTCATTTACCACGGTAATCAGGGTCAACTTGAATACGATTTTGTTATCGCACCGGGCGCGTCGCACCGGCAAATAAAGTTGCGGTTCGTTGGGATGCGGAAAACCACGCTCGACGCCGAAGGCAATCTCGTGCTGAGTATGGATGGAGGCGATCTGTATCAGCACAAGCCTGTCGCCTATCAGGAAGTCAATGGCGAGCGTCGCGAGGTATCAGTTAGCTATAAGTTGCATGGCGACAAGGTAACTTTTGAGGCCGGTGGCTACGACAAGAATCTGCCGCTGGTTATTGATCCCGTGTTCGTTTACTCGAGCTTCCTTGGCGGCACTAGTTCGGAACAGGGCCTTGGTATTGCGGTTGACGCGCAAGGCAGCGCGTACCTCACTGGCCGCACGAATTCGACCGACTTCCCAATCGCAGGAGCGGCCCAAGGCGCTAATGGAAGTGTCAGTGATGCCTTTGTGGTCAAAATCAACCCCTCTGGAACAGCGCTCGTCTATGGAACCTATCTGGGCGGAAACGGCGACGATATTGGCAATGCTATAGCGGTCGACGCCCAGGGAAGCGCATATGTGGTGGGCTCGACGGGCTCTGGCAGCTTTCCCAGAACCGTCGGCGCAGCGCAAGTCACGAAGGATGGTTCTTTGGATGGGTTTGTGACAAAACTCAGCGCTTCCGGTTCTTCGCTGGTCTATTCGACTTTTCTCGGCGGTGACAACACGGATATCGCTTTTGGTGTGGCGGTTGATGCTAGTGGGCGGGCGCACGTTACCGGCCGCACCGATTCCACACGATTTCTCATACCGTTTCCCACTCCGAGACACGGTAACCCGCTCTATAAGAGCAGCGACAGCGCGGGCCATTGGTCCCCCAGCGCCACAGATCTGACGGACAGCACAGTCAATGCGCTGGCCTTCAATCCCGCTAACTCGAATACTCTTTACGCAGGTAGCAACATCGGCGTGTTCAAGAGTGTCGACGCTGGTGCCCACTGGACTCTCACGGGTATTGCGCGGCCCTCCACGGCGCCAGGCTTTACACAGTCAGTCGCGGTAGACCCTTCCAACCCATCTATCATCTATGCCGGTACTTCCGCCGGAGTCTACAAGAGCACCGATGGCGGTGCGTTGTATGACGAAAAGAACAGTGGCCTCATTATTCCATTCATAAACGCATTGGCAATTGATCCCAGTGCGCCCGCGACTCTCTATGCGGGTGGAATTCTGGACATGTACAAAAGCACTAACGGCGGAGACGCATGGTTTACAATTGACAACGGACTCGATAGCTCAGTACAAGTCACCAAAGTCGTCATTGATCCCACCAATCCCGCGATCATCTACATTGGGACCTTTTCCGGAATGTATAAGTCAACAAATGGGGGTGCCTTGTGGAGTCCTATCAACTCGGGACTTTTGATCGGTTTGCCGATCACTGCTCTCACCATTGATCCCACTAACCCTGCTACGCTTTATGTTGGTTACTCCGGCGCTCTGTTTAAGACGACGAACGGAGGCGCGACGTGGACATCGAGTAGCACCGGTCTGACTATCACTGTTGACGGCCAGTCGTTTACTCCGGCAGTTAGAGCACTGACGGTTGATCCCGTGACACCGGCGAACGTTTACGCCGCAACTGTCTCAGGCGGCATATTCAAGAGCACAGATGGAGGCGCGAATTGGAGTCAGAGCAACGTGGGATTCCTAAACCGTAACGCGAATGCGATTGCTATTAGTCCCAGCAATTCGTCTGTCCTGTACGCGGGTACCGCGATAGGTAGCGACGCCTTTGCCGTTAGGCTCAATGCCTCTGGTACCGCCTTGGAATACCTGATGAACTTTGGCGGGCACGAGAACGATGAATCACGCAGCGTCGCACTTGACGCAGTCGGCAATGCCTATGTTGTCGGTACTACCGGCTCACAAGATTTCCCGTTGCTGAATCCATTCCAGCTTGCACTAGGAGGCTTTTCTGACTCCTTCGTGACGAAGATCAATGCATCAGGGACAGGCTTCGTATATTCGACTTACCTGGGCGGAACATCTGCGGAGCAAGGCCGCGCTATCGCCTTGAAGGACGGAAGCGCTTACGTGACCGGACAAACCTCCTCGGCCAACTTTCCTTTGGTGAACCCTTTCAAGGGGTCCCTGGCGACCTTCGACACTGACGCCTTCGTCACTAAGGTCAATTCAACTGGGGTTGGGCTGGACTTCTCAACTTACCTCGGCGGAACCGGCCAAGACCAGGGACTTGGCATTGCGGTCGGCACAGACGGAGGTGTTTACGTAACAGGTGCTACTGGATCGCCGGACTTTCCTACCTTAAGCGCTCCCCAACCATCGCCCGGCAGTGTCTTTACTAACGATGCTTTCGTTACCAAGCTGAATCCCGCGGGGATGGCGCTGGTTTACTCGTCATACCTTGGAGGCGTCGGTAGCGATCAAGGCAACGGCATAGCAGTAGATTCCGTGGGGAATGCCTACATCATCGGGACAACCTCATCGGCTAACTTCCCTACAGTTTCCCCTTTCCAGCCGACGCTCAAAGGCAGCGATGCTTTCGTAACAAAAATTGGAGTATCCGCAGAGGTTTCAATTACGAAAACCGACTCGCGCGATCCGGTAATGGTGAACAACCCACTTAGTTATGCAGTGAAGGCAACTAACAACGGCCCGTCTCCGGCTACCGGCGTGCAAGTTACGGACGCGCTGCCGGTTGGCCTGACGTTTGTTTCGGCAACTTCGACGCAGGGATCGTGCGCATTTAATGCTGGAACAGTTACCTGCAGTGTTGGCAGTTTGTCGGCTTCCGCGAGCGCCACTATCACGATCACGGTTACGCCAACGACAGCCGTTACCTTAAACAACACGGCTGCAGTAACAGCAAGTGAGCCGGACCCTGTCGCTGCAAACAATTCCGCCACCCAAGCCACCAGGGTTTCAACGTTACCATCAATCAACGGCCGCGTGAGAGATTCAAACTCGAATGGCGTCTCCGGAGTATTAGTAACTCTAAACGGCCCACAAAGCGCGACCACTCAAACAGACAGTGACGGCTTCTATCAGTTTGCCGACCTGCCTGTAGGTGGAAATTACACGCTTACGCCGACCAAGACCAATCTTTCTTTCGAGCCGCCGGCGCAGACTTTCAACAGTCTAAGTGCCGATCAGACTGCTGACTTCGTCGCCTCCACGTGTACTTACAGTCTTTCACCGGTCACCGCGAGCTTCAGTTCGAATGGGGGAACAGGAGTAGTTAACGTAAACAGCCTCAATGGTTGTCCCTGGAATGCGGTCAGCAGCGCTAACTGGATCACGATTACCGCCGGCTCGCCAGGCGTTGGCAGCGGTTCAGTTTCTTACACTGTCGGCCCGACTACGGTGCCGCGGGCTGGTCGGTTGACCATTGCCGGAAAAAGTTTTCCGATTTACCAGGAAGTTAACTCGTGCGCTGCGCCCACATTCAGTGTTGCGAGTTACAACCTTTCGAGTAGCCCGACCATTGCAAGGTCTGCAGACCTTAACGGAGATGGTTACTCCGACGTTCTGATGGCGACCAACGGCTTGTCTGGAGCTGGGATTGCAGCTTCAGTGATGCTCAATAACGGAACCGGGGCGTTCACGAGCAGTAGTTTTGACACCGGGTTAGGTGCACCGCAGGGATATATCCTGGCAGATTTTAACAACGACGGTAGACCTGATCTTGCGGGAACTGACTACAACACGCCGTTTGTCAGAATCCTATTCAACAACGGCAGCGGCGGGTTCGGACAGTCCAGTGTGAACATTCCCTTCGACTCGCAGGGACAATCTGCTTTGACCGGGCCCGTTTTCAGTTCTGACTTAAACCATGACGGCAATGCAGACCTGCTCGTGTCCACCTACAACAACAAAACTCAGATTCTCCTCGGCAACGGCAGTGGTGGCTTTACTCAAATAGCCCCGGTGCTTATGCCAACGTTTGCGTTAATTGATACAGCGGACGTCAACAATGATGGAAACCCCGATTTGCTCTTGGGAGCCGGCTCCAGTTCGACGCCGCTCGGTGTCATGTTGGGCAACGGGAGTGGAGGCTTCGGAGCGTTGATCGGTTCAGCAGGTATCGACTCTGCCACATTTATTCACACACTCGGAGATTTCGATGGCGACGGCTTATTAGATATCGTTCTCCCGACGTCAATAAGTACGTCGTCATTTACCGGCTTCGCAATGATGTCGGGTGACGGACTTGGTCATTTTGTGACGAAGTCGACGTACAGCGTAAGCAACTCAGGTTTAATGACTACCGGCGACTTTAACAGCGACGGCAAGGCCGACGTAGCTTTTAGTTCCGATTCCACAAAAGTGATAGTGCTGCTCGGTGATGGCATCGGTGGGTTCGCATCCTCAATTGTCACCGACACTGGTGGCCAGTCGCAGTTCCCGGGCAATGGCGGCCTCGTCGCTGCTGACTTCAACGGGGATTTGCGGCCTGATCTGGCGGTAGCGAACTACACATTGGGAGCGCATGTCCTTAGGAACAATTGTGCAGCTGCTCCGGCGATTTCGGGACGCATAACCGACAGCCGGAACACGGGAAGTCTCGAAGGCGTAGCGATTACGATTGGGTCGGGGCAAGTCATCGCCAACACTCACACCGACTCCGGTGGCAATTACTTTATCGGCAATCTCACCGCCGGCGGGAACTATCAAGTGGTCCCAACCAAGGATAATTTCAGGTTTAGCCCGGCGAGCATCAGCATTAGCAACCTCTCTGGAACGCAGACGGCAAATTTCGTCGGCACGCCAACCACGGTTCAGTTTACTCAATTTCATTATTTGGTTGAGGAATTTAATGTGAGTGTCCAGATCAACGTCAGCCGTTCCGGCGACCTTTCTGGTGAGACTACCGTTGATTATGCAACCGTCAATGGCACTGCTTCCGACCGTTCCGACTTTACGGCGGCGGTCGGCACGTTGCACTTCGGCTCAGGCGAGTCGCTCAAGAGTTTCAATGTCTTGTTTACTGATGACGCGCTCGTCGAAGGTTTCGAATCAATGCGATTGGTGCTCAGCAACCCGAGAGGCGCGTTGCTTAGTACCAGCGATGTTTTGCTCGAGATTCGTGATAACGATTTCGCGCCTGGGGCTCAGAACCCTATCGCCGATTCGCAGTTCTTTGTTCGACAGCACTACCACGATTTTCTGAATCGTGAGCCTGACTCTGGTGGTCTTAGTTTCTGGGTGGACCAAATTGAAGGTTGTGGTGGCGACATTAACTGTCGCGAGGTGAGACGCATTAATGTAAGCGCTGCGTTTTTCCTTTCGATCGAGTTCCAGGAGACAGGGTATCTTTCATACCGCATGTATAACGCCGCATATGGCAACGCAACCTCGCCGAATGTACCGGGAACGGTCCCAATCATAAGGCTGAACGAGTTTGTGCCGGATAGCCAACAGATCGGGAGGGGCGTGCAAGTAGGCATCGGTAACTGGCAACAACAATTGGAAGAGAACAAGGCTGCCTACGCGCTGGCATTTGTCCTGCGTCAGCGGTTTGTTACTGCTTATCCGCTTTCGCTGACGGCCGATCAATTTGTTACCCAGCTCGATCAAACTGCGGGAAATGTTTTATCTGCGGCTGAGAAGGCACAGTTGGTTGCTTTACTGGGCATGACGCCTGGCGACGCAGCTAAACGCGCTTCCGTCGTAAGAGCGGTGGCCGAAGACAGCGATTTGAGACAGCGAGAACTGAATCGGGCTTTCGTGTTGATGGAATATTACGGTTACCTGAGGCGCAACCCAGACGATCCTCAGGACACGGATTTTCGCGGTTGGAAGTTCTGGCTCGACAAACTTAGTCAGTTCAACGGGAACTTTGTTAACGCTGAGATGGTCAAGTCGTTCCTGTTAGCCGGTGAATATCGGCAACGCTTTGGCGCGCCATGATCTCGGACACGTTTGTCTCCCCTCGGAGTCTTCACGCAAGCTCCGCGTCAAACTGCGTTTCCCCTCGCAGTGAGCTTACCCTTGAGTCGTAAGTGTAACTGACATCGAATCAGTGAATCTCAGGTTCCGGTGTCGCTGCTCCGGCGTGCAGAAAATCAAAGTCACAACCCAGGTCAGCTTGCGTCACATGCGCCGCGAACAGAGCGCCGAAGCCACGCGTGTAGCGCGGCGCGGGCGCCTGCCAGGTCGCGCGGCGTTGATTCAATTCTTCGTTGCTCACTTGCAAATGCAACCGGCGGTTGGCGACATCAAGTTCGATCAGATCGCCATCGCGTACGAACGCCAGTGGACCGCCGATGTAGGACTCAGGTGCGACATGGAGCACGCAGGCTCCGTACGACGTGCCACTCATGCGCGCATCTGAGATGCGCACCATGTCGCGGACTCCCTCGCGCAATAACTTTTTTGGAATAGGCAGCATGCCCCATTCCGGCATTCCTGGACCACCCAGCGGGCCGGAATTCTGAAGCACAAGCACCGAACTCTGCGTGACTTCAAGCCCCTCATCGTCGATGCGGGCAGCCATATCGTTATAGTCCTTGAAAACGACGGCCGGTCCCGTGTGCTGCAATAGACCAGGTTCGGCGGCAGTCGGTTTGATCACCGCTCCAGCGGGCGCGAGATTGCCGTAGAGGATTGCGGTGCCACCACTGGCACAGACCGGACTCTCGAGTGTTTGAATGACTTCAGGTTTTGAAACCCGGGCAGCGGCCAGGTTGTCACCGAGTGTTTTGCCGGACACCGTCAAGCAATCGAGTTTGAGCAACGGGCTGATTTGTTTGAGCAAGCCCGGCAGTCCGCCGGCATAGTAGAAGTCCTCCATGAGGAACTGTCCAGAGGGACGGAGGTTCGCAATCATCGGTGTCCGTTGCGAGATTTCATCGAACCGGCGCAAGTCGAGCTTAATTCCTGCCCGTCCGGCGAGAGCCAGCAAATGAATGATCGCATTGGTGGATCCGCCAATCGCCATGTCCGCAGTGATCGCATTGTCAAACGAATCGGCGTTCAGAAAGTCGCTCGGCTTCAAATCCTCCCACACCATTTCCACGATGCGCCGTCCACACTGGCTGGCCATGCGCGAGTGGTTGGCATCAACGGCGGGAATAGATGAAGCACCCGGCAAACTGAACCCCAGAGTTTCCGCGATGGCCGTCATCGTGGAGGCTGTACCCATAGTCATGCAATGGCCTGGCGACCGGGCAATGCCGTCTTCCATTTCCGTCCAGTCGCAATCGCTGATGTTACCCGCACACTTCTCGGCCCAGTACTTCCAGACATCGGTGCCGCTGCCGAGTACCTGACCGTTCCAGTTACCGCGCAACATCGGACCGGCCGGCAAATATATGGCTGGCACGTTCATCGAAATCGCGCCCATCAACAATCCTGGTGTGGTCTTGTCGCAACCACCCATCAGGACTACGCCGTCGACTGGTTGGCTGCGCAGCAATTCCTCGGTTTCCATCGCCAGAAAGTTCCGATACATCATAGGACTGGGCTTCATGTAGGTTTCGGTGATTGCCATGGCGGGCAATTCAACCGGAAATCCGCCCGCTTGCCAGACACCGCGCTTTACTTCTTCGGCACGTTCACGGAAGTGGCTGTGACAGGTGGCCAGGTCGCTCCAGGTGTTAATGATCGCGATCATGGGCTTGCCGAGAAAGTCTTCGTTGGCATAACCCATCTGCTTGGCTCGCGAGCGGTGACCGAAAGAACGCAAATCGTTCGCTCCAAACCAAAGGTTACTGCGTAGTTGTGCGGGAGTTTTTCGGGACATTGACTGAGTTCGATAAAAATTGTGGCGTGCGTCGAATTGAATTCTTCAAACTTCCACGGTGTCTGAGATCAGAAACCAGTACGCGAACATCCCTACGACGAGCACTAACCCGGCAACCAAAAACGCCAGGGCAAAAGAATCCGTAACGTGCGCGATGTAACCGGTAAGTGCCGGCGCCAGAATGCCTCCCAGGTTGCCGCCAAAGTTCTGAATGCCGGTCACCGTGCCCACAATCTTCTTCTCGCAGACTGCCTGGGTCAGTGTCCAGGTATTTGGCGAACAGATCCCGAGACCGCAGAGCGAAATGGTCAGTAGCCAAACGGCCGTCAGCTTATCAGATACCATTCCGGCCGGCACAATCAAACAGCCGATCGCCAATCCGGTAATAATAAATATCTTCCGCACCAATTTCTCATCATAACCGCGTCTGACCAACCAGTCGCTCGAGACGCCAGAGAGAATAATGATCACCGACATCGGCAGATAGGGAACTGAACTGTAGACGGCCATCTCATTTGGCGTGAATTGGCGCTCGAGCACAAGATAGCCTGGCAGCCAGGTAATAAAGACGAACCAGACATAATCATAGGCAAAGAAACCGAGAAAGATTCCCAGCACCGTGCGATTCTTAAGCAACAGCAAACTATCGCGAAACGAAGTCTGGTTCTTTAGCGGGGTGGAAGCGGAGGTTACAGCCGCTTGACTCTCCCACTTTCCCAGAAATTTGTTCCAGGGCAAAAGCCACACGAGCGGAATCAGGCCGGTGACGATGAAAAATAGTTTCCAGTCATACCGCGCTAGCAAAGCAGCGCCGACCGCGTTGATAAGCGCTGCGCCGACGCGGACGCCGGTAAGGTAAATACCAGTGACTGTGCCGCGCTCACTCTGCGGAAATGAATTAGCGACCGCCCGGGCACTGGCCGGAAACGTGATCGCCTGACCGACACCGAGCGCGACTCGCATGCCAATCAACGAAGCGAAGCCTCGGGCAAAGCCGGTCACCGTCGAAGCCAGCGACCAGAAAATGAACCCCAGCGAATAAGCGCGACGAACCCCGAACCGGTCCACAATCCAACCCGCAGGCATCTGCATGAACGAGTACACCCAGAAGAATGCCGACAGGATTATCCCGATTCCGGCTTTCGAGAGATGCAGATCCTTGCTCATGAATGGCGCCGCGACGCTGAAAGCTCCGCGATGCACGTAACTGATCAGCATGGCAGAGAAGAGCAGTGCCAGCAGCCACCAGCGCTGCGGAGAGTCGCGCAACGCTGGAGACTCGGCTGCTGGTGAGTCGATTGTGGTGGTTGGTTTGGGGTCGCCCATGTGTGAAAACTCAACGCAGTGTCATGAAGTCAGTACCACCGCGCGTGTGACAACTCAACGCAGTGTCATGAAGTCAGTACCGTAGCGCGGTAGCGTCGGGTCGATCTGCGCACGACGACTGGTAGCGAACGTTGGACCCGACGCTACGCTACGGTACTGACACTCGGTTGCGTTTTCACAAGCGTGTCGGACCGTTTCAATCCAAAAACAGCTGCCACGTAGCTATGATGGCGCGCAGTTCCGCTACTTCTTCAACTCGCACATCTACGAGTGGTGGCCGCACGGGA
>JAMQPI010000677.1 GCA_023717565.1 Pyrinomonadaceae bacterium
ATACATCATTAACCACAACACTGAGAATACCCTCGCTACGCTCCGTTACAGATTGAAGGATCTGAAAATGAGCGCGGCTGAAGACTCCTTCAAAGTCGGAGAACAACAATTCAACGCTGGATCGTTCATCATCAAGTC
Organism: Pyrinomonadaceae bacterium; assembly: GCA_023717565.1. Lineage (GTDB taxonomy): Bacteria > Acidobacteriota > Blastocatellia > Pyrinomonadales > Pyrinomonadaceae > PSRF01. Next base: position 139 of record JAMQPI010000677.1, read on the forward strand.
GGAGGGCAACCCTCCTGATACGCGACGACAGCTGGAGTCGGCCGTGACCGAACTGGGGCTAACCGCACGCGCAGTTGATAAGCTTCCTGAGGTGAAGTCCCACGCCCTCGGTGTGCCGCGGATTGCTATTCTTCACACCTGGACCAACACCCAGAACGAGGGCTGGTATCGGATCGAATTCGATCGTCTGCAGGTCCCCTATTCGTACATTTCAGACCAGGTGGTACGCAGCACACAGAACCTTCGTGAGAAGTACGATGTGATTGTCTTTCCGCCACTGAACGGATCGGCCCAGACGATCGTCAACGGCATTCCCATGCGGGGCGAGCCGATCCCGTGGAAGCAGTCGGAGCTGACTCCGAACCTGGGATCCTCTCCCGATCAAACTGATGATATGCGTGGCGGAATGGGATTAAGTGGAGTCATGAATCTGCAGAGATTCGTGCAAGACGGTGGATTGTTCATTGTCGTCGCCAACAACGCGCGCATTCCCATCGACTATGGTCTGACTTCCGGCGTAACGATTCAGGAGGCCCGTCAACTTCAGGCTCGCGGTTCCATCTTCAATGCGCAGTTCAGCGATCGTAAGAGCCCGATTTCCTACGGCTACGAAGAGACGATTCCGATCTACTTCAATCAGGCCCCGCTCTTTCAAATCACCCCGCAGACTGGAGGCGGCGGAGGTGGTGGCGAAGGAGGTCCGGCAACCGGAGGACGACCCTCCGGAAGAGGAAGCGTCACCGATCCGGATATTATTCAGGCGATGCCGCAAGCCTCGCCGGCGCCATCACGTACTCCCGCGCGACCTGGCGAAGAGCAGATCACCGAAGAGCAACGGCGAGCACTGGGAGCGTTTTACACACCGCCGGCGCAACGCCCGCGCGTGGTACTTAGATTCGCAGCCGATGAGAAGAACCTGCTGATCAGTGGGATGTTGGCAGGTGGATCCGAACTAGCCAACGCGCCGGCGGTGATTGATGTGCCCTCAGGACGCGGTCACGTGGTGATGTTCGCGAATCATCCCATGTGGCGGCACCAGACTCAAGGCAGCTTCTTCCTCCTTTTCAACGCAGCACTGAACTTTGATTCACTCGATACTGAAAGGGCCTCGCCTCCCCCTCGACGGACGGAGACCGGTGGCGAGGAGAATCAACACTGATACGTGATCCCAAAACTCAACTCTGGCATCCATATGAGAACTGATCCGTTTCTCTTGCGCCAGCAAAGGTTGGTGGCTATACTTCGCGTTCCATCACGTGGCACTCGGACTCGTTGGTTTTCTCGCGCCCCACAAATCGGATACGTTAGTTCGACCTGACTTGTCGGCGTTTTTCCGCGACCTGAATTATTTAACCTCGCTCTACACGTGGGACATGCATAACCGTCTTTGTAAGTTCCGGGCCACCAGGCACCGTGTTTGTTCCCGCTCACTATTGCGCCGATGCGGGCGGCACCACCCTCCACCAATAACCTTACAATCCAACTTGAAGGAGAAGAGATGAAGAAAATTGCCGTATTCCTTGCCGTAGCGGTTCTGAGCCTAATGATCTTTGTTTCCAGCCCGCCGCCGAGCCACGCACAAAAGAGCAGAATCCTCAGGATGCCAAACAAGATCGCGAACCAATACATTGTCGTACTCGACGATGCGGTCGTGGGAGAGAAGGGACACTACTCAATCGCACCCTATATCGCTTCTGAAATGGCGGCCAACTACAAGGGGAAAATCACGCGCGTCTACCAGCATGCCATTAATGGCTTTGCCGTTCAGATGTCGGAAGCCGAGGCGGAAGCTTTGAGCCTCGATTACAGAGTGAAATTTATCGAAGAGGACGGAGTAGTCACCGCCGACGCAACTCAAAACAACCCGCCGTGGGGCCTCGACCGTATTGATCAACGGAACCGCCCCCTCAGTGGCACCTACACTTACAACTGGACGGGATCGGGCGTTCGCGCCTACATCATCGATACTGGAATCCGTACCACGCATACGCAGTTTGGCGGGCGCGCCTCCAACGTCTTCGATGCCTTTGGCGGAAACGGCGTAGACTGCAACGGCCACGGCACTCACGTCGCCGGCACTGTTGGAGGCTCGACTTACGGTGTCGCCAAGAGTGCGCTCTTAAGGGGCGTGCGGGTGCTCGATTGTAACGGCTCGGGTTCGAACTCGGGCGTGATTGCTGGCGTCGATTGGGTGAGAGTAAACCACATCGCCCCAGCCGTCGCTAATATGAGCCTTGGCGGCGGGGTTTCAACAGCACTAGATACCGCCGTCAACAACCTTTCCAATGCTGGCGTTACCATCGCGGTCGCTGCCGGCAACAGCAACGCCAACGCTTGCAACTCATCGCCGGCGCGAGCAGCCAACGCCATCACGGTAGGCTCCACAACCCAAACGGATGCCCGCTCGTCGTTCTCCAACTTCGGCACCTGTTTAGACCTTTTCGCTCCGGGCTCAGGAATCCTATCCGCCTGGTTTTCGTCAAACACGGCCACGGCCACCTTGAGCGGCACCTCAATGGCGTCGCCTCACGTTGCCGGCGTTGCTGCGCTTTACAAGCAGGCCAATCCGTCGGCCTCGGCCACGACGGTCCGAAATGCGATCGTCAACGCTGCTACACCAAATGTGGTGACGAACGCTGGCGCGGGATCACCGAACCGTCTGCTTTACTCGCTGTTCTAATAGCGCTTCCTCTGCGGGGGAGAGGCCGGGGGTAGTCAGGGCGAAAGTCCGAGTTACTCCCGGTCACGATCTACGAAAACAACCCGAAGTCGTCCTTGGTGCGATTTCGTGGCTGGTCTCTTATCGCTCACTTTTATTAGACCAAGACTCAAGCCATTCAAGTCCAGGACTCCGAACCACAAGAATTATGCTCGCTTGCGATTAACCTACCTGCCAAGTAAGATTCCCTCGGCACTTTTAGCATGGAATTCACGGTCGCAATTACTGGAGCCTCAGGGTCGATTTACGCTCAGCGCACACTCGTTCATATGGCTGCCAGCGGTGTCGTTGAGCGGATCAACCTGATCATGTCGGAAGCAGCTGAGACGGTCGCGCGGGTCGAACTGGGAACGGATTTGAGAGGCGCGGACAGCGGCAAGATCAACGAATGGCTCGGTCTGAAACCAGACTCAAAACTGGTTCATCTCCAACGCCTGGACAACATGGCAGCTAAGCCTTCGTCGGGTTCACATCCTCAGCAAGGCATGGTCATCGTCCCCTGCTCGATGGGAACCCTCGGCGCGATTGCCTCGGGCGCCGGAACGAATCTGATTCATCGGGCGGCGGATGTAACGCTCAAGGAAGGACGCCGGCTGGTAATCGTTCCCCGCGAGACCCCCTACAACGCCATTCACCTTGAGAATATGCTGCGCCTGGCTCGCGCGGGTGCCCACGTCATCCCGGCAAGCCCCGGTTTTTATCATCGCCCACAAACAATTGAAGCCCTGGTAGATCACCTGGTCTTTCGCATACTTGACCATTTGGGCGTTCCACATTCCGAGTCGACGCGCTGGAAGGGACTCAAGGAATCAAGCGAATTAGCCGGCGTCAGAGAGGAATAAATCTCTAAGCTCAGCAATGGTTACCCTGTTTCGGAATGTTCGCACTACGCTCGAGATGATAAAGATCGAGCACACCCTCTTTGCGCTTCCTTTCGCTTTTCTAGGTGCGGTGCTGGCGGCGAATGGATTACCTTCGCCGCGTCAGGTTCTGTGGATCACTGTGGCAATGGTTGGCGCAAGGTCAACGGCAATGGCTTTTAACAGAATCGCCGATCGCGGATATGACGCCCGAAATCCTCGCACAAGTATGCGCGCTCTGCCGGCTGGCCTCTTGCCGGCGAATTTCGTTTGGTTATTCACCGTAGTCTCGGCTGCACTCTTCTTCGTGGCCGCCGCAGCGTTGAATCGTCTCACATTAATTCTGGCCCCGGTTGCCCTGGCCAGCATCTTACTCTACTCGTTTACCAAGCGCTGGACGTTGCTGTCTCATCTGGTTCTGGGCTGGTGCTTGTCAATTGCTCCCACCGGTGCCTGGATCGCAGTCCGAGGCGCAATCGACAGCCCGATACCTCTCTTACTGTCGCTGGTGGTAATGCTTTGGACTGCGGGTTTTGATGTGCTCTATGCCTGCCAGGACCGTGATTTCGACGTGGCCGAAGGTCTGCATTCGATTCCCCAGCGCTTCGGAATTGAGCGTTCATTGTGGATCGCCCGTCTCCTACACGCCCACTCGTTTGTCGCCCTGCTTGCGCTATACTGGTTGACACAACTTGGCCCGCTGGCGCTCGGGGGCGTTATGGCAACGGGTTTATTACTGATTTACCAGCATAGGCTGGTTAAAGCTGATGACTTGAGTAGACTGAACGCGGCTTTCTTTACTACCAACGCCTTTGTGAGCTTGATTCTTTTCTTAACGTTTGGCGGTGCGATCATAACAAGGACCTGGCGATGAATTCTTCTCACGATCGAAAACTAATTGAGATTGCGGATAAGATCGAAGCTCAAGAGCGCCTGTCGTTGACCGACGGCCTGGCGATGTATGCCAGCGACGACCTGCCTGCCCTGGGTAAACTGGCCGATACGGTACGCCGGAGAAAGCATGGCGTTACTACCTATTTCAATGTCAATCGTCACTTCAATCCGACCAACGTTTGCTATGCTGACTGCAAATTCTGCGGCTTCTATCGCACGCCTCGTCAGGCCGATGCTTACACGCACAATATCGACGAATCGCTAAAGATCGCGGGTGAAGCCGTGCGCGAGGGCGCTACGGAGTTGCACATTGTGGGCGGCTTGAATACTAAACTGCCCTTCAGCTACTACACGGATCTGCTTTCTACACTCAAGCAACAATACCCGCAGCTTCATTTGAAGGCCTTCACGATGGTGGAGATCGATCATTTCGCGCATTTCTACAAAATGACCGACGACGCAGTCATCCAGCAATTGGTTGAGGCCGGGATGGACTCTTGTCCGGGTGGTGGCGCAGAGATCTTTCGCGAACCAACTCGCTCGATGATCTGCGCACACAAATGCGACGCCAACCGATGGCTCGAGCTTTCGGCCAAAGTGCACGCGGCCGGTTTGAAAACTAATGCCACAATGCTCTATGGGCATATTGAATCAATGGAAGATCGGGTTGATCACCTCATCCGCCTTCGTGAACAACAGGATCTGTCGGGAGGGTTTCAGTGCTTTATTCCGCTGGCTTTCTATCCCCCGGGAACACAGTTGGCGCATCTGCCTGGTCCTTCCGGAGTTGATTCACTCAAGACAATGGCCATCTCGCGTCTGATGCTCGATAACTTTGACCACATCAAAGCTTACTGGGTAATGCTGGGCAAGCGACTTGCTCAAGTAGCGCTTCACTACGGCGCCAATGATATTGATGGCACAATCACCAAGGGCGGTGAGCTTTCGGAAAGTTACTCTGTTGAATCGAACAATGAAGTCCAGATGTCAAAAACGGAACTCATCGCTCTGATTGAAGACGCCGGATTCCAGGCCGTCGAACGCGACACAGTTTACAATCGCGTCGAGCGGACTAGTGCCAGTCTGGCTTGACTCTGCCGATAGTCGCTTGCGCAACCCTCGTCTCCCATAACCTGACTCGACATTATTACCAACTTATATGCAAACCAAACCAGCAACTCAGAAAATCACAGTGGCGCATTCACCTGACTCGGATGACGCGTTCATGTTCTACGGACTTGCTACAAACAAACTCGATACCGGGAGCTTGACCTTCACTCACGTACTCAAGGACATCCAGACGTTGAACGAAGAAGCAATGCGTGGAACTTACGATGTGACTGCGATTAGCTTCCACGCCTACGCCTACATTGCCGACACTTATGTGCTCCTGCCCCACGGCGCTTCAATTGGAGAAAACTACGGGCCGGTGGTGGTGTCCCGCGAGCCAGCCAAACAAGAGCAATTATCCAGTCTCAAGATTGCCATCCCGGGCACTTTGACCAGTGCGTTTCTGGCCCTGCGAATCTTTAACCCGGACTTCGAGTATGAAGTCGTACCCTTTGATGAAATTATTGGCGCGGTGCAGGATGGGCGTTGCGACGCGGGCCTATTGATTCATGAGGGACAGCTTTTCTACGAATCAATCGGACTCCACAAAGTTCTCGATCTGGGCGAATGGTGGCACAAAAGAACGGGTTTACCGTTGCCCATGGGCGGGAACGCAATCAGACGCGACCTGGGGCCAGATCTGATTCGAGAAGTGTCCAAGACACTCCGTGAAAGCATTCGCTACGCTCTGGACAACCGGGAAGATGCCCTGCAGTACGCAATGCAGTTTGCCAGAGACATGGATACGGAGCTCGCTGATCGATTTGTGGCTATGTGGGTCAACGATCTAACGCTGGACTACACTGAGCGCGGCCGCGAAGCTGTGGGACGATTGCTTTCGGAGGGATTTGAGCGCGGAATTATTCCTCAAAATGTGGCAGTTGAATTCATAGACTGAATCCGACGTCTCATCTACGGTCGTATATGCATTGAGGTGGTTAAGGCGTCAGACAAGAAAACTCAGCATCTCTCTTTTGTTAGAAAAGAAGCTGGGGTGTGCGCGGCGATCAGGATGCCACTCCGCCCAGAAGGAGCGACAATGTCACCGCGCACATCATCGGTTTCTAGCTTCTATCAAGCTCCTCCCAAAGCTTGATATAGCGCCG
>JAMQPI010000704.1 GCA_023717565.1 Pyrinomonadaceae bacterium
GTTTCTCTCCGCCAACTCCAACACTTGATGGCGCGTCAGAGTTGCTGGCGCACCTGAACTCAGATAGTCACCGAAGACATCGTTCACGCGGTAACCAACTCGATAGACATTCAGCTGGTAAGAGCCAGCGGGAATTCCGGCAACTGCAACTCGCACCTGCCCCACGTCCTTAGTGGGCAGGCCTCGACTGAACAGTTTTTGGTTGCTCTCCGTGGTGATTGGAGGTGTGTAATTCCAAAACAGAACCTGTACACCGGTCGCGCTGCGACACGACCAACTATCCGCATCCCCGGAAGCCAATTCCTCGTCGCCCAGGCGGTTCAGAAATTGATAAGCGTAGAACGCGGGCTTGCGCAGCCCTTGAAAATTCAGCAGCCCGAACCCGCCATGAAACGGCGACGGCACGGGGCCGTTCTCTTCAAAGATGTCTGTAAAGGTCCAATACGACATCGAGTCGGCGAAACCTTCCGTACCCTTCAGCTTTGACAAGATGTACGACGCGGAGATGTAAGAGTCATGGACCGGATCGCGAGGAGAATATGACGTGCTCCACTCGGTGTAGTGAAGGGGCAAGTTAGGCAGTGCCGAGGATTTGATTTGAACACGTGACCGCCGAACCGCCTCGATGATCGCACCCGGTTCAGTAATCAGATAAAGCTGCTGCACGCCGTCGTCAAATCCGATGCCCTTAACTCCGTAGTCATGCGTTGCTATAAAGTCGAGCGGGACCTGGTTTTGGGTAGCAAACCCAATGGTCTCAGCAACCCACGCATTGCCGGCTGTTGCTGGTCCACCAACACGATAATCAGGCGACACTTTCTTGATTGCTCTCGCCGTAACCTGGTAGAGCTTGAAATACTCTGCTTGGCTGCCTGACCAGAAGATGTCCAGGTTCGGCTCATTCCAAACCTCGAAGTACCATTGCTTAACCTCGTCGGCGCCATAACGCAGAGTCCAGTGTTGGACCAGAGACTGAATTAGCTGCTCCCACTTGCCGTAGTCTTTGGGCGGCGTGATATTTCCTTTCCACCAGAAGATGGTCTTACTGCCGCTGGCCAAAGCCTGGGGCATAAAGCTCAACTCGACGAAAGGCTTCATGCCGGTCTTTAGGATCGCGTCATACACGGCATCGATATACTGGAAGTTGTAGATCGGCCGGCCCTGTTTGTCTTCGCTGTACACTCCCATCTCATCCTGCAGCAGGCCGTGAAAGCGGATGTACTTGAAACCACATTCGCTGTGCACCAGTGCGAGATCGCGTTGCCAGTCAGCGCGCAGTCCCTCAGCAGCGCGGCCCGCCCCGACGACCTCGCGAAAGAACTTGTTGTGCTTACCTTTCACTTGCGAGTAGTTCAGGCTGATAGTCCGTGCTGGCTTGACCTGCGCTGCAGATAGCATCTGTGCACCAGGGTTGAGCGCCGTGAGTGCGAGGATCCAAGCCAAGGCATTTGCTCTTATTCTTTTCAACATCGCCTGTACTTACGGTCGCGTCCTATCTCCGTTTTCGGGTTTCACCCGCGAGGGGTGACATGTTATAGCTCGAGGACCAACCCCCTCAGCGCCGTTCGAAGGAGCGGAACTCAAGTAGAACTTCACCACTCCACCACCGCTCCGCTCCTTCGAACGGCGTTGGTTCTCAGGGCTGGGTTTCGGTCTATAAACATCGCACTCCTGACGGAGTGACACCACAATCGAACTACGATTTGAGGTAGCGACTGGCGAACGTCAGGAAGGTGGGCCAATTGGGGCCTGGCGTGTGCCCACCGCTATGTTGGCGGAAGGCCACGTCACCATCGATCAATGTTGTCTCCACTGGCGGGAACTCGCTCGTGCCCATGTCTTTCTTACCTAGCACCTTGTAAACCGGTCCGGCGCCGGCGGCCGCCAGAAACATTCCCTTGGCGTCAACCCATCCATCGCCTTTCTCGCCCGAGCTGATAAATACCGGGCGCGGAGCGCACAGCGCGATCAGTTCGTGAGAGTCGACCGGCATGTCGTTCCACGTCAACGGACCAGCGTATTTCAGGAAGTTGCCCGCCATCCAGTGATACTCGCCCGACCCCGCGACGTTTTCCACAATCTCACCCCAGTTGCGCCGGTGCAGTTTGGCGCCTCCTTCGCCGGAGGAACTAACGTAAGCAACAGCTAGCCGTGGTTCATAGGCCATCGCCACGAGTGTAGCTTTGCCAAAACGCGAGTGGCCTTCAAGACCGATCTGTTTCGCATCCACCGCTTTATCAGTTTCGAAGTAATCCAGCGCGCGGCTCACACCCCATGCCCATGCCCTCAGCGAGCCCCAATCATCGACCTTGCGCGGCTGTCCTTTGTTGCTCAGACCAATGATGCCGCTGGTCAAACCTGCGCCGTTGTCAGCCTGGATGCTATTCGGGATCAGGCTGGCATAACCCCAGCCTTTGGCCAGGACCTGTTGTTGCCACGTTGGTCCAGTTGGAGCGGGCGTACCAGCAGGCGGCGCCGGTGGACGAAATCCCGGAGGAAAGACAAAGCTCAATTCCATGATCACCGGAACGGCACCAGTCGCATTTGCGGGAGTGGTCAAGGTCAGCTGAATGTCGACAGTAATCTGTGGATAGGACGAATTATCAACATGGCCCACCAGCTTCTTAGTGATCACCGGAGTGTCGCCATTCTTTTC
>JAMQPI010000721.1 GCA_023717565.1 Pyrinomonadaceae bacterium
TTATGGAGTCGAATCCAAAAGAGTGCAGGTCATCCCATGGGCCCCGCCGCCTTTGCCGAAGCTCCTGGAGGAAACTGATGAAAGTGATATCCGGGCAGTCAAAGAGAAATATGAATTAGAGGATGGACCATTCGCTCTTTACCCGGCGATGACCTGGGAGCACAAGAACCACCTTCGGCTTCTGGAGGCGGTGGCTTACCTCCGTGATAGTGAAGCGTTGGATCTGCGCATTATCTGCACCGGCTTCAAGACTGACTTTTGGCCGAGTATTGAGAGGAAATTGAATGAGCTGGGTCTTAACGAGGCAGTCAAGTTCCCCGGACTAGTCCCGCTTAGTGAGCTCAGCGCACTTTATCGAGCTGCCCAGTTTGTTTTTGTTCCAACACTGTTCGAAGCAGCCAGCGCACCAGTGTTTGAGGCATGGCAGCACGGTGCGCCGGTGGCCTGCTCGACGGTGACGTCGCTGCCAGAGCAGGTAGCGGACGCCGCCCTGTTATTCGATCCGTTCACGGTGAAACAGATCGCCTCCGCGCTCGCGCGCATGGCCACCGACGTCACGTTGCGCGAGGACCTGAGACGACGTGGAACGCGCCGCTTGCAAGACTTCAGTTTGGAGCGAACGGCGAAAGCTTACCGCGCGGTCTATCGCCGAGCTGCAGTGCGAGAGCTCAATGAGGAAGATCGTCATCTTTTGGCCGGGGACTTGAGCGCAGTCATCCAAAAAGAAACCGGGGTCCAACTGAGATGACTAAACGATTTATCCCTCTCGCCACTCCTCTTCTGACAGGTAATGAGAAAGCTTATGTGGTCGACTGTATCGAGTCTTCATGGATTTCATCATGCGGTAAATACGTTGAGAAGTTTGAGCGTGCGTTTGCTGACTTTTGCGGGGTGCGCCATGCAGTCTCATGCAGCAGCGGAACTGCGGCTTTGCACGTCGCACTGTTGGCACTAGGTGTTGGCCCCGGCGACGAAGTAATTGTGCCGACCTTGACCTTTGTTTCTACTGCCAACGCGGTAACTTACTGTGGTGCTCGTCCGCGGTTCGTCGACATCGAGCCTGACACCTGGACACTTGATCCCGGTCGGGTCGAAGCGAAGATCACAGCGCGCACGAAGGCCATCGTGCCGGTCCACCTGTATGGCTACGTGGCGAACATGGACGACATAACCGAGATTGCGCGAAGGCACAACCTATTTGTGGTGGAGGATGCAGCGGAGGCCCACGGCGCGGAGTTTCGTGACCGGCGCGTTGGATCTCTCAGCGATGTGGCAGCATTCAGTTTCTACGGCAACAAGATCATCGCCTGCGGCGAAGGCGGCATGATGGCGACTGACTCGGAGCGGCTGGCTCGATACATGGCACAGCTCCGCGGGCAGGGTGTGGATTCAAAGAAACGCTACTGGTTTCCAATAGTTGGATATAACTATCGCATGCCAAATCTGACCGCAGCTGTCGGTCTCGCGCAACTCGAACGCATCGACTGGCACTTGAATCGGCGACGAGAGGTAGCGTCGTGGTACACAGATAGCCTGCGTGACGTGCCTGGCATCGCGTGGCAAGTTCCAAAGGACGGAAGGGGTAACGTTGACTGGTTGTTCACGATCACTTTGAGCGAGCCGATTCGAGTGACCCGCGACGACGTAATTGACAGACTCTCGCAACACGGAGTCGAAACACGTCCAGTCTTTCACCCGATGCATACCCTGCCGCCATATCGGGAGATGGGACAAGAGGACGGAGAGTTTCCGGTCGCTGAACAAGTCGCGCGCTCCGGGCTCAGTCTGCCGACTTGGGCGGGACTCCAGCGTGAGGATGTAGTTTATGTGTGCGATGCGCTGCGTGAGTGTATCGGTGATGCGAGGTCGGCCAGTGCCTGCGACCTCAAAGATGCACGAAGTAGTCAGAACCGCTCGACATTCTGACATGACTGAATTTATGAACGGAGGAGATTCAGGTAGATGAAATTTACGACAATTCTTAGGACCCTAAACTGCCTTGCGATTTCGGGCGCCATGGTATGCCAACTGATGTTTACCGCCTGTGGAAACCGAGCGAGTAATCAGATGGAAAGCAAGGATGCGGGAGCCGGGGCTGCGGCTCGAAATGATGGCAACGTCGCTGCGAACACCGCCAATCCCACGACATCTACTGCGCCCACTACTGACAAGGCAGTGCTCAGTCCAAACCAGACAAGAAACAACAACAACTCACCTGTTTCTGGTGTTCCGACTCCTCAAGTCGGCACTGGGGGCAGCGACTTTTTCCTGTTCACGCAAGCACGGGCCGCTCTGGGAGCCGACGAAGAGCTAAAGGCGGCGAACGTCGTGATTGACGTTAAAGCTGGTCTCCTGACGCTGAGCGGGACGGTCGCAAACGCAGACCAAAAGTCGAAGGCTGAACAACTGGTGCGCGCAGTCGACGGTGTCAAAGCAGTAAAGAATCAGCTTCGGATCTCCATCGCAAGTGCCGAAGCTGCACCCCGCGTGCAGATGCAGTAGCTCGCTTAAGGAGATCTCATGAAATCGACGAGAATTCGCTTTTTTGCATTGTTCACCTGGGTGATGATCTGCGCAGTTTCTCCGACGATCATCGCTATCGCACAAGACAACCAGAATCAAAAGTCCGGCTCTACTGCTGACGCCTGGCGGCAGTCACTTCCACCCGAGGCCGAGGCCCAGAGCCAGCCCGAGGACATGACTGTTGTCGCCCCATCGTCTCCGTCGGATGATGAAACTAAAATGACCCTGCTTTCACTCGAACGGATGTGGATGGACTCTCTAAGAGCCGGCGACGCTGATACCCTGAGTCAAATCGTCTCCGGCGATTTTACGTTTGCGAGTCCACTTGTACTCGATGTCTCGGATCGGACCAAGTACCTGGAGTATGCTCTCCGCGAACTAAAACTTACTTCCTATGAGTTTGATAAAACCACGGTACGTCTATTTGGGAGGACCGCTATTGTGAGCGTCCTGCTAAAGCAAAGAGCCACCGTGAGAGGAAAGAATTGGGTGGGCAGCTATCTCATTACTGACGTGTGGATCAGCCGAGGTGGGAATTGGCGGGCAGTTAGCCGGCATGAAAGTCTTCTTCAGTAGCAAAAGTATAAAACGACCGGAAACAGGAAGCTGACACGAAGAATAGGATCCAGATGACGGAGATAGGAATAGCAGGATTGCCCGCCTCTGATTCGGGGTTGACGGGTTGGCCCTGGACGGAGGAGGGCACGCCTCTTCCGACGACCCCTCAGGGAAATGAGTGGCCGCGAATCTCGATCGTGACGCCTTCGTTGGACCAGGGAGAATTCCTGGAACGGACCATCAGGTCGGTTCTGCTTCAGGGTTACCCGAACCTCGAATACATCATCGTCGACGGTGGCAGCACAGATGGTAGCCTGGGGATCATCAAGAAGTACGCTCCGCATCTTGCCTTCTACGTCAGTGAGCCGGATCGCGGATACGTCCATGCCATTAATAAAGGCCTGCGGCTGGCCACCGGCGAAATCATGTGCTGGTTAAACAGCGACGACTTTTATCTTCCTGGCACCTTACGCACTGTGGCGGAAAATCTCGCCGCAAGTACCGGCCGAGTTGCGGTCGTAGGTCATATTATGAAGGTTTACACGGACGGGAGGGCTCCGCAGAAAATTGTTGGGCAGTATTCTAGTCTTCATCGACTCCTTAAATTCTGGCGTGGTTACCAAATGCACCAGCCATCAATTTTCTGGCGAAGGGAAGTGTTCGAATCGATAGGCTACCTTAACGAAGAGCGGGATCTGATCGCTGATTTCGACTACTGGGTCAGGATAGGAAGGCAGTTCCATTTTAGTAGTGTCAATCAGGTACTCTCGTGTGCAACACATCACCCGCGGGCGAAAACAGCCGACGGCTGCCGCGGTTACCACGAAGAATTAAAGCGGCAGGCAAAGGGCTATTGGGGTTCGCGGTTCTCACCTTCGTACTGGCCCCTCGCAGCTTCGATGCTCAGTTTCTTCCATCTCAGACCGCATCTTCAGCCGGCGATTAACCTCTGCAAACGTTACCACCACGCGCTCGAGGATCGATTGAGATTTTGCACGATAAGGAAACGTAAGAGTGCCTGAACAAACTGAATGGACGATCTCGGTAGTTGTCCCCGTCTACAACGGGGGTAAAACTATCCGTGCGACTATCGAACACTTGCTCCGTCAATCATTTCAGCCTCATGAGATCATAGTGGTGGACGACGGATCGACCGACGAGACGGCCAACATCCTAAAGAGTTTCGGTAGTCGGATAAAGTCCCTGGCAAAAACGAACGGAGGGCCAGCCTCCGCTCGCAACGCAGGGATTCTTTTGTCAACCGGGACTCTGGTCGCCTTTACAGATAGCGACTGCTTTCCGGATGAAAACTGGCTGCAGGAAATCGTTAAGGGGTTCCACTCCCTAAAAATAGGCGGGGTCGGAGGAGGGGTGTGCGGGGCCTCGGACGGATTGATTGGTGAGTATTTTGACCTCCATCGTTGGATGAACCCGGAATGCGCAGGTGATGGAAGTGTACTCTACCTGGTAACTGCGAACGCCTGTTTCCGAAGCGAGGTTTTTCGAGCGAACCTGTTTGATGAGCGGTTCCCCAAGGCAGGCGGTGAAGATACGGAACTCTCTGTCAGGTTGCGTATCCTCGGCTACGAGTTTGCCTTTGTCGAGTCAGCAATAGTGCGGCATCGTCACAAACGGACCATCCGAGATTACCTGAAAAGTATAGCGAACCATGGGGAAGCGAGGTTCATCCTCGAAAGACTATGGCCACAGCAAATATCGCAAGCTAATCACCGAAAAGAGATTGTGCGAAGCTGTGCAGGCGTGAGTACGATGCTCAGATTCTACCTGTCTTATAAGGAACAGCACGATCGAAGGAGAGCGTTCTTTTTCTCGTTACTGGACCACCTTCAATACCTGGCGCGCATTTGGGGCTACCATCGTGGCAAACGGAAGGTTTCCTCCAGTTGGCTTCGAAATCCTCCAACGCCGTATCGCAGTAGTGTTGTCTTCCCTGACAAGGGGTAGATAAAACAAAACACGATCCACGAAATCACACGAAACCCCACGAAACAGTTGTCTTATTACGTGGGGTTTCGTGTGATTTCGGTAGCGCCAGGTAAAGCCTGGCTGTTCTAGTGAACTGAAAGGAGTTCATCTTGTCAATTGTCCGTGCAACAAGTAGGGCGTGCGAGCGTGAGTGGGAGCAATCCTGCTGGCGGGGCCTCGCAGGC
>JAMQPI010000727.1 GCA_023717565.1 Pyrinomonadaceae bacterium
GGTACCCGCACGATCTCACCTCCAGGAACGTCAGGTAGAACGCGCACGCTTACAGAACCAGTTACGGACTTCGCAGGACTTGAGGGTTAAAGAACGGGATACTCAGTCTATAGTCGACAAGATTACTGCCAGCCTCGTCGATTTCGAGGACAATCACCTGCCAAGCCATAACAAGGGGCGCATGAGTCTGTATAACGAACTCAACCAATTGATCAATAAGGAAGGGTTGCGTAACACCTCAGGGCCCTCGTATTCGCAACTTGAATCCCTTGATTCGAAGAAGAGCACTACCGCGTCGAAATCAGCGAGCGCAAAGTGGCGCAGCGTTTACCCCGGAATTGGTGTCAGTCTAACTGTTGAGGGATCTTACCAGAACCTTCGCCGCTTTATTCGCAGCCTCGAGGCGAGCAAGCAATTCATCATCGTCAACGCCATCGAACTGGAACGGGCGACGCAGACCAATACTCCGGAGGGCGCCGGAACCACCGGAGGCCGCGGTTCGCTGGTGAGTTTACGTTTGGACATGGCGACTTACTTTCAGCGTGCCAGAGCTGAGAGCGAAGAGGTTGTGCGTTAGAGCTCTGATTATGCAAATTGCCGACGTCAACAATCCGAGTGAACGCAAGAAACTGATCTGGGCACTGGCGCTGGGACTGGTCGCCATTCTTTTTCTTTGGTGGACTTTCTTTGGCTTCGGCGGAAGCTCAAAACCTACAGTCAATCGAAACACTCGTAATCCAAACCTGGCTCCCGGAAATCAAACCGCACTGAATCCTTCACCCATTCAAAAAGCGGGCGATGAATTCAAGGCTACGCCGGTCGACCAGCTACGTGAGGTGGTCTGCTGCGCGCCGCCTCCCTCAGTTGGAGATGCCAGCCGGAACATTTTTATCTACTACGAAAGGCCACTGCCGACCCCGGCGCCGGAGGCGCCGGCGACTCCGACTCCTACGCCTACGTTGCTGCTGGCGGCCGTTTCCCCATCAAGTGTCTATGCTGGAACCGAGGCCTTTACAGCCGAAGTCACCGGTGACAGGTTTACACCGGACGTGCGCATTACGGTTGATGGCCGAGAACTCGCGACGCGATTCATAAGCCCCCAGCAGTTGTCTGCGACTGTACCGGCGGCAATGATTGCGAGCGCCGGCGGCCGCCCGGTGGTAGTAAGATCGCCAGACGGTAGGCTCTATTCAAATGAAACGGCGATCAACGTGAATCCGGCTCCGACTCCGAACTACACCTATATCGGAATTCTTGGCACACAACGCCGGCTCGACACCGCGATCCTGCAGGATAAGGGAAGCAGAGAGATTGTTAATGCGCAGCGTGGTGACGTTCTGGGCGGCAGGTTCCGCTTAACCAGCATTTCCGAAAAGGAGATCCTGCTCGTTGATACGACTTTGAAGATCAAACACACCCTGACAATGACCAGCGATCAGAACAAAGGATTTGGTCCGCAGTCCCGTCCGACTCCGAAAGTTGATAGCGAAGATGATGAGCCATAGACGAGGACCACACCACAAGATATGCGGTCTGCTCGTTGCTCGCCCGCAGGTCGCTGAACGGCGCGATTTCGCCCGCTCAGGGTCTGCTGAGGCCGGATACACTCTGGTCGCGCTCCTGGCCTTGATGACGCTGATGGCGCTCTTCGCGACTGCTGCAGCACCCCGCATTCACCAACAAGTGCAACGCGAACGTGAGAAGGAATCTATCTTTCGTGGTGAGCAAGTCGCGGACGCACTGCGCGATTATTACATTTACCGAGCGCTAAGTGGGCGTGGCCCTGGCGAGCAATCTCTGCCCACATCAGTCGATGAACTGCTGGAAGGTGTACCTATAACTGGAGGCTCAAAGAAGCGTCAGATCTTGCGCGCCAGTGCCGCACGCGATCCGCTTTCAGCTTCCGGTGAATGGCGATTGATCCGTCCTCGTTCGCAAAACCTGATCGACTTTCAACGCTCGGTGATGGTCTATGCCGGAAACCTCCTGCCTCAGCCTACGAACCCACAAATGGCGCAGTTACAACAGTTTGCAGCTCCGCCGATCATTCTCCTAAATGATCTGGGATCGGATCCGCCCCCGCGAAGTGAGGGAGACTTATCGGCAGATTCGAGTGGGCCTTTTGTCGGAGTAAGCAGCCGCAGTAAGAACAACTCCGTCCTCTACTACTACGGAATTGATCGTCACGATCTATGGATCTTCACACCGCTCTTCAGATAAC
>JAMQPI010000735.1 GCA_023717565.1 Pyrinomonadaceae bacterium
CTCTTGGTGCGTCAACGGGGAGAGACGTTCTAGAAACACATGACTGACTGCAAAGAGATGTATTTGGATTTGATGAAGAAGAGTTTGACCTTCCAGCTTTGGGACGAGTCAAAGCTGTATCGACCTGCGCATATCGACCCGCACCCTTTCTACAAACGGTGGGCGGTTAACGCGATCGTAAACTACCTTGGGCGCAGTGGCAGACAAATCACGGAGTCTCTACCTGGTCAAACGGAGGCGCGGGTACAAGGGAGAGATTGGCCGCCTTTGGCATACACTATGATTGGCCTTGATCGACTCGACAATCTTCAGGCGTGTATCGAAAGCGTTATCCTGAATGAGATCCCTGGTGATCTGATTGAAACAGGTGTGTGGCGCGGGGGCGCTTCGATATTCATGCGGGCTGTGCTCAAAGCCCACGCCGTTGCCGATCGAAGCGTGTGGCTGGCCGACTCCTTTCAGGGGTTGCCACCTCCAGACACTGAGAAGTATCCGGTGGACCATGGCGACCAATTGCATACTTACGACGAGCTTCGCGTATCCCTTGAAGAGGTCAAGACTCACTTCGAGCGATATGGGCTGCTGGACGAGCAGGTCAAATTCCTCAAAGGATGGTTCAGCGAAACCTTGCCTACTGCACCAATCGAGAAATTGTCGGTCCTTCGGCTTGACGGTGACATGTATGAATCAACCTGGGATGCGCTGGTTAGTCTGTATCCGAAGCTGTCACCAGGCGGTTACTGTATTATTGACGATTACAACCTCACAACCTGCCGTAACGCAGTTCAAGACTACCGCTCACAGCATGGCATCGACGAAGAGATCCGAGATATAGACGGCTGGGGAACCTACTGGCAAGTACGGAGCCTCCAGACCTAGACAGTAACGAACGCTGATTCTGAGAGGAGCCCCTCCCCAGGATCGGAAATTCAACCAGTTTACTAGTTTCTTCAATTCTTACGCCGAAAGGGATGAATGAAATATCAAGTTCAACTACTGAAAAACGGAAGTACTAGCCTGGCTTTGGAGGTCGCCCCAAATTTCTACTTGTAAGATTTGCAATAACGACATTGATAATCGCAACTTCGTCGTTCGAGAGATGCAACTCGGACTGCGTGAGGAATTCGCGTATTTCGAGTGCTCAAAATGCGGTTGCCTGCAAATTGAGGAGATTCCTGCTGACCTCTCGAAGTATTACCCTAATAACTACTATTCATATGTGGTGGATCGACCTTCGCTTGAGCACCCGACGAACGGAATCCGATCTGTTCGCGCAAAGCTGATAGTCAAAATTCTCTCTCGCCACTATTTTTCCAGCAAAAATGTTTTGGGCGCGTTTGTAGCGGAGAAATCTTCGCTGGCCGGCGATTATCCATACTGGGTTAGGCACCAACAGCTCAACCTGAGGCTTCATTCAAATTCCAGTATCCTGGATGTGGGGTGTGGCAAGGGAAAACTCTTGCTTGATCTCAACCTACTGGGATTCTCCAATCTTCTGGGGATCGATCCTTTTCTCAGGGATGATGTCGTCTATCAGAACGGCGTCAGAGTTCTGAGTAAAAACATCGAGGCACTTAACCAGGAGTTTGACCTGGTAATGCTCCACCATTCTTTTGAGCACATGCCTGAGCCGCTACCTACTCTTCGAAAGGCTTACGAATTGGTCAAGCCCGGGCATTATCTTCTGCTGCGAATACCTCTCGCCGGATCCTTTGCGTGGCGGAAGTATGGAGTTAACTGGGCTTCTTTGGACGCGCCGCGGCATCTTTATCTCCATACACCCAACAGCGTTCAGATCCTGGCATCTCAAGCCGGATTTGAGGTTGCGGAGGTTGTATACGACTCAGATGGGTTCGCGCATTGGGGCAGCGAGTTATATCTGAGGGATATTCCACTTACGGACGAGAGATCGCCGTGGGGGGGGAATCGCAACCAAAGTACATTCAGTCAGGAACAATTGACTCAGTTCACTGAGCAGGACGAAAAGCTAAATAAATCCGGCGAAGCTGATTGTGCGGCCTTCTATCTCTACAAGCGATAGCGGTCTACCACCCGCCTGTATGAATGCTAGTATTAATTCCGGATGAACCCTTCAGTCTCTGTAGTGATCCCTGCTTACAACGGCGCCGCCTTCATTGGTGGGGCCTTGTCGTCAGTGTTTTCACAAAACCGGAAGCCTGACGAAGTAATCGTAGTAGACGATGGATCCCGTGACCAAACCTCGGCGATTGTTAATTCGATAGCCTCAGAGGCGCCCATACCCGTGCGTTTCCGGCCGCTCTCCCGGAATAGCGGCGGACCATCGCATCCGTTAAATGTCGGCATCCAATCAGCCCAGGGCGACCTTCTGATTATCCTCGAACAAGATGATCTGATGAGACCCAATCGCATCGACGTGCAAGCCCGGGCGCTCACCGGCTCACCAGACTGCAGCTTAGCGCTCAGTCGTTTTTGTGTAATGGGAAATGAAGAAGGAGACATGAGGCCGATCTGGCCTACCTCACAGTTTTCAGATCTGTCCAGCCAACTGGACGCGGCTGCGGAGTACTCCGTACCGGAGTCAAAAGCCGCTTTCAATGCGCTAATGAAAAAGAACTTTGCCGGTACGAATAGCAACTTCTGCTTTACCCGAAAGTCTTACAATCTAATTGGCGGATTCGACGAGCGGATCACGACCTGCACGGACCTCGATTTCATTCTTAGAGCTGTGCTCGTGGCCCCGATCCTGGTGATCAACAAGGTGCTGCTGGACTATCGTTGGCGGGCCGGAAGCCTTAACCGAACCGACATGTTCAAGACCGATCTCGAACTAGGCACCGTGCGGTTAAGGGCTGCACTTGCAAGACCCGAGTGGGCAGGGAAGCACCTTGAGACCCTGGAAGATGCGGCGTTGAGTCTGGCGAGACAGGCTTTGCGGCGGAAAGATCTGTCGAGTGCTATGCTGGTGGCCTCGGCGTTTCTAACCAGATCCGGAATTGGTGCATTAGGTCCGCTGATCAAGAGAAGAGTGGTAAGCCGACCTCAAGCGGGCAACGCCGATGGCTGACGAGGTAGAAGCCGCGCAGGTCAGGAAATGGAGCGTGAGGCGAATTCAGCCTTTTGGATAATCAAGTAATGAACTATCGCAGCGTTGCAGACCTTAACGATCACATAGTCAGCTGGCTGGGTGAGCTCCCGAGAGATTTGGAAGTAATCGTGGGA
>JAMQPI010000002.1 GCA_023717565.1 Pyrinomonadaceae bacterium
CCCTACACATATGGTAAGACGAACCGACGATACGTTGCGCTGCTCGTTCTGTGGCAAGTCACAGAATGAGGTGAAAAAGTTGATTGCGGGTCCGACCGTTTACATCTGCAACGAATGTATCGACATCTGCAATGAGATCATTACCGACGATCAGCAGGCCGAATCTGTAGCTACCCGCCCACCGCTTCCCAAGCCAGGCGAGATCAAGAGTTTTCTGGACGAGTATGTGATTGGGCAGGATGAAACCAAGAAGCGTCTCGCGGTGACGGTCTACCAACACTACAAGCGGATCGAAATCGGCCGCCGTCGTTCTGACGTCGAGATTCAAAAAGCCAACATCCTCCTGATTGGGCCCACCGGAACCGGCAAGACACTCCTCGCGCAAACTCTGGCCCGGCTGCTTAGTGTGCCTTTTACGATTGTTGATGCTACCACCCTGACTGAGGCGGGCTACGTCGGAGAAGACGTTGAGAACATTATCCTGAAGCTCCTGCAGGCGGCTAATGGCGACGTGGAAAGAGCACAACAAGGAATCATCTACATAGATGAAGTCGACAAGATTTGCCGCAAGGACGAGAACCCGTCAATCACCCGCGATGTCTCGGGTGAGGGCGTGCAACAGGCGCTGTTGAAGATACTCGAAGGCACCGTCGCCAATGTTCCTCCCCAGGGCGGCAGAAAACATCCGCATCAGGAATTCTTTCCGATAGACACCACCAACATCCTGTTCCTCTGCGGCGGCGCGTTTGTCGGTTTGGAGAAAGTCATCGAACGGCGTTTGCGCAACAAGTCGCTCGGCTTTCATGCCGAGGTCAAGTCCGGTTCGCACCGTCATGCCGAAGCGCTGGCCCAGGTGCAACCTGAAGACCTCATTCGTTTCGGATTGATTCCCGAGTTTGTCGGCCGCCTGCCCGTTTGCGGAGTGTTACACGAGCTCGATGAAGGAGCGCTGATCAAGATTCTCACCGAGCCCAAGAACGCTCTGGTGAAGCAGTATCAAAAGAAGTTCGATTTCGACAACGTCAAACTGAAGTTCACGGACGATGCGCTGAAGTCAGTGGCACGCCAGGCGGTAGAACGCAAGGTCGGTGCCCGGGGTCTGATGATGATACTGGAGGAATTGCTGCTTGATGCCATGTACACTTTGCCGTCCCAAAAACGCATAAAGGAGTTTGTCATTAACAGCGAAATGGTTGAGCGGCGCAGGGCTATTCCGGGTGAGGGCCTCACGGGCGTTGATGGCGCCGCGGCGTAGTGGGGTTTTTGCGCACGAATTCATTGAAATCCTGAAAGTGGCGCGTACCTGGGAAATGATTTACAATTGACCGAGCTTATGAGGGGCGAGACGCCAATTTGAGCGGCTCGCCCCTCCTGCAAATTGAGTAGAGTTAGACGTCTTATAAGAACATGGAAGAATACTCAGATCATTCCCCCGCCGATGTCGCCTGGTACCCCATGGTGCCTATCCGCGACGTCGTGATTTTCCCCTTTACCAAAGTAGCTTTCAAAATTGGTCGCAAGGGTTCAGTGCGGGCCTTAGAGCAGGCCCTTGCCGCGGATCGCACCATCTATCTGGCAACCCAGCACGATGCTACGGTTGATGAGCCATCCCCAGAACAAATATACGGTGTCGGTACGCTCGGCCGCATTTTGCAGTCTCAGAAACAGGAGAACGGTCAGATCAAGGTCGTGGTAGAAGGTCGCGAGCGTGCGACTACCGTTCGCGTGGAGAATACTGACGGGACTTTTAATGCCCTGGTAAAACGCGCGCCGGTGGTCAATGAAGAAGGCGCTCGGCTGGATGCACTCATTCAGAAGGTCGGTCAACTGGTCGAGCAGCATCTCCGTCTCGCTCCGGACACTCAAACTGATGCGCTCCAGACGGCACTGCGCAACCCGGAGCCTTCTCACCTGGCGGATGCGTTGGCCTCTCAGTTACGTATTTCAGTTGAAGACAAGCAAGGATTGCTGGAGCTATTTTCCGCACAGGCCCGTCTGCAGCGCTTGATTGAACTGCTGGAGATGGAGATTGAAAAGCGCCAGCTCGACCGCACCATCCAGACCCGCGTCAAGCGGCAAATGGAGAAGGCGCAAAAGGAGTACTACCTCAACGAGCAGATCAAAGCCATTCACAAGGAGCTGGGCCGCAAAGATGAGAAAGCCGAACTCGAGGATCTGAAGAAGAAAATCGAAGAAGCCGGGATGACCGACGAGGCGAAAGAGAAAGCACTGCAGGAATTGCATCGGCTGGAAGCAATGCCCCCCATGTCTGCTGAAGGCACAGTTTCTCGTACTTATATCGACTGGTTGGTCAGTGTGCCCTGGAAACAGAAGAGTAAGGAAATTAGGGACCTGTCCAAGGCGGAAGAGGTTCTCAACGAGGACCATTACAGCCTGGAGAAAATCAAGGAACGGATTCTCGAATATCTCGCCGTGCGCCAGTTGGTAAAGAATCCCAAGGGATCGATTCTTTGCTTTGTCGGCCCACCGGGAGTTGGAAAAACAAGCCTCGGTAAATCCATCGCTCGGGCTACGGGCCGGAAGTTCGTGCGCTTGTCACTCGGAGGCGTGCGTGATGAAGCCGAGATTCGCGGCCATCGCCGCACCTACATCGGTGCCTTGCCGGGCCAGATCATCCAGATGATGAAGAAGGCCGGGACAGTTAACCCTGTTTTGCTACTGGATGAGGTCGATAAACTTGGTGCTGACTTTCGGGGCGACCCGAGTGCCGCTCTGCTCGAGGTACTCGATCCCGAACAGAACCACACCTTTCAGGACCACTATCTTGATGTTGAGTACGACCTTTCGAAAGTCTTTTTCATAGCGACCTCCAACGTGCTCCACACTATTCCGCCGGCGCTGCAGGATCGCCTCGAAATCCTCCGACTCTCGGGTTACACCGAGCGGGAGAAACTCGAGATTGCCAAACGTCACCTGGTTCCGAAACAGGCTGAGGCGAATGGGCTGAAGGCGGAACAGTTTACGTTTTCAGATGAGGGATTGCTTGAGATTATCCGTCATTTCACCCGCGAAGCGGGCGTGCGCAACCTGGAGCGAGAGATTGGCTCGTGTTGCCGCAAGCTGGCCCGCAAGTTTGTTTCCGAGGCTGTGGCGTCGGAGCTCAAAGATACAATCGATGCAGACCGCGTCCGTGAGATGCTCGGGCCCATCAAGTTCCGGCAGCAAGGTGTGGCGGCGGAAAGCGAGATCGGATTGGCGACGGGACTGGCCTGGACTGAAGTAGGCGGCGAAGTACTTCAAATCGAAGCCACCCTGGTTAAGGGCCGCGGCGGCGTAACTCTCACCGGCAAGCTGGGAGATGTAATGCAGGAATCGGCTCAGGCTGCGCTGACGTGCATCAAGGCGAGAGCTGAGCGATTGTCGATGAGTCTCGATTTCATCCGCAAGCGCGATCTGCATATCCATATTCCCGAAGGCGCGATCCCGAAAGATGGACCATCCGCAGGGATCACGATGGCCACTGCCATGGCCTCAGCGTTGACCCGCGCGGCTGTGCGACGGAACGTGGCGATGACCGGAGAGATCACTCTGCGCGGTCGCATCTTGCCGATCGGCGGCGTGAAAGAAAAACTCCTGGCGGCCCACCGCTTCGGAATCGATACGATTATTCTGCCCAAAGACAACGAGAAGGACCTGCCCGACGTGCCAGTGGAAGTGCGCGACGCATTGACCATTCATCTGGTTGAAACGATCGATGAGGTGCTCGCGCTCGCGCTCGAAGACGTCTGCCCAACTGATGCCGTCTCCGCACCCGACACGAAGACGCCACCACTGTGGACAACCGAGCAGCCTTCGCAGGGAATTCCTACAAGCTAACAAGCGGGAAATCAAGCCGGGCTTTCGGATAGGTCTTTCGTCAGGAGACGAAATCCGACGGAGGTCTGCTTGCCTACTCATAACGCATAACCTACTTTACAGGAGATCCCAAATGAGCAAAGTTGATGACGCTGAATTGATTCTTAAGCTTTATGACCTTAGACGCGAACCGGTGATGCGCGAGGCCCGCAACTGGATCTTTACCTTCAATCCCACAAGTGTTCAGGACGTTATTGAGGTGCTCTTGGGCGAGCACAGTGGCCACTATCGCATGGTGATTAGCTACTGGGATATGGCGGCGGCCATGGTCAACAACGGAGCGATCGATGAGACACTATTCAACGAGACTAATGGCGAACACATCTTCGTCTACTCCAAGATCGAGCCAGTCCTGGAGGAGGTCCGGACGCTGTTTGGGAACCCCGATTTCCTGCGCAATCTCGAGACCCTGGTGAAACGGATTCCGAATATCGACGAAAAGCTCATCGCCATGAGGGCCCGCATGAAGAAATTTGCGGAGATGCGCCAGGAACGGGCCGCGAACACTCAGGCCGCGTCGGCAGGCGGGTCGGCCCCCCAGAGCTGACGTTTGGGGAGTTTCAGTCCGGGCAGAGTCTCGAAATGAGAATGCAACTCGGTTTTGCGGCGCGAACTGTTCGGCAATAGTGATGAAGGTCTCTAGCACGGAGTTTATCAAGAGCGCATTTACGGAGGCTGATTGGCCGCGCGACCAGGCATTAGAGATTGCCTTCATGGGTCGCTCAAATGTGGGCAAGTCGAGCTTGATAAATTCCTTGCTGAGGGTCCATGGGTTGGCCCGCATCTCATCCACGCCGGGCAGGACGCAGTCGTTGAACTTCTTTCTAATCAATGGCCAATTCCGTTTTGTGGATCTTCCGGGCTTTGGATACGCTCGAGTTCCGAAGAGTATTAAGGCCACCTGGGGCGAGATGGTCACCAGTTACCTTGCCAAGCGTACTCAGCTTGTGCTATCAATTCATATCGTTGATTCGCGCCACGAACCCACAAAACTCGACCTGCAGCTTCACGATTGGCTAAAACACAGTGCAAAGCCACGATTAATAGTTGCCACGAAATCCGATAAGCTGTCTAACAACGAGTTGCGGGAGAGCATGGCACGCGTCAAACGCGCATTTAGCGAAGACAGTGTGGTTGCTTTCTCCGCCAAAACCGGACGTGGCCGGGATCAGGTTTGGCGCACTATCGAGACTGCCCTGACCGTTTCTCAGTTTTAGATTTCCAATTGAACAAAAAACTCGTAGAATCGTTGTTCCTTGAACAATTACATAGATCGCAGGTAAAACTTCCAAGGCCCCCTTATTGAGCATCTTGGTTTTGCGTAGGCCACGCGCGGTGGGCAACTCCGCATCAGAGCGATGCACAAGAAAATCCGCTGCTAATCGAAATCCATTGCAAAACATCGTTTGAAAAGAAATCTTTGCCTCGCGAATGATCATTGGTTCTGGAGACGCCAGAAAATCAGCCGTTGAGCCATTCCCGATTCTCAACTTCGATCTAAATAGCAACCACAGTAACCTTGGCCTTCACACGAGAGGCCGCGACTTAATTTAACTTAAACAGAGAATTAAAATGCCACAACGACCACGCTCACGCGCTTCCGGCGCTAACAATAGTGACGCTAACGAAGAGAACGGCGGCAGCAGCATCGCCACCGCGGAAGCTCCGGAGGGCCGCGACGGCCGCGAGCACCAGGAAGGTTTCCTAAACCTCGCCGATCTCAAGGAAATGTCCATCTCGAAACTCACCTCCATTGCCAAGGGCATGGACGTTCCGGGAGCCACGGGAATGCGCAAGCAGGAACTCATTTTCAAGGTCCTGGCAGCGCAAACCGAGAAGAGCGGACTCATCTTCTCAGAAGGTGTACTTGAAACCTTGCCCGACGGTTTTGGTTTTCTGCGGGCGCCCGAATACAACTACCTTCCCGGCCCGGACGACATCTATGTTTCGCCTTCGCAGATTCGCAAGTTTGACCTGCGCACCGGCGACACGGTGAGTGGACAGATTCGGCCGCCGAAAGAGGGCGAGCGCTACTTCGCTCTGATCAAAGTTGAGGCCATCAACTTCGAGTCGCCCGATCAGGCACGCGAGAAAGTATTCTTCGACAACCTGACGCCACTCTATCCAGACGAGCAACTCCGCATGGAGATCGCACCCGAGAACCTCTCGGCGCGCGTTATCGATCTCGTCACACCGCTGGGCAAGGGCCAGCGCGGTTTGATCGTTTCGCCGCCGCGCACCGGCAAAACCATGCTGCTGCAAGCCATCGCTAATTCGGTGACGCAGAATCACCCCGAAGTGACTCTGATTGTGCTCCTGATTGACGAGCGCCCGGAAGAAGTAACGGACATGCAGCGTTCGGTGCAAGGCGAAGTGATCTCGTCTACTTTCGACGAGCCGCCGACCCGCCACGTGCAAGTTGCAGACATGGTGATCGAGAAGGCAAAAAGGTTGGTGGAGCACAAACGAGACGTAGTCATCTTGCTCGATTCCATTACGCGACTGGCCCGCGCACACAACGCCGTGGTGCCGCCGAGCGGTAAGATTCTCTCCGGTGGTATTGACTCGAATGCGCTGCAGCGACCGAAGCGTTTCTTTGGCGCCGCTCGCAACATCGAGGAAGGCGGATCGCTGACGATTATCGCGACAGCCCTGATAGACACCGGCTCGCGCATGGACGACGTGATTTTCGAGGAGTTCAAGGGCACAGGTAACTCTGAAATCCACCTGGACCGCAGACTGAGCGACAAGCGACTGTTTCCAGCCATTGATCTGCAGCGCTCTGGAACACGCAAGGAAGAGTTACTGTTAAGCAAAGAGGATCTAGCCAGAATCTGGGTAATGCGCCGCGTTCTTAATCCCCTGTCACCGGTTGAACAGATGGAAGTCGTGCTCGAGCGCCTGGAGAAAACTAAGTCAAACGCCGACTTCCTGGCCTCCATGCAGAGCTAACCAAGCAAGGATGAAGGCGGAAGGCGGAAGGATGAAAACGGTCTCCGGGCCCCCGTTCTTTTTCATCCTTTATCCTTCCGCCTTCATCCTTATCTTATTGCCGCCTTCGTCCTTGTCTTGATGCGCATAGCCTTGCTCTCGTCTGAAGTTGTGCCCTTCGCAAAAACCGGAGGACTCGCCGATGTCGCGGGAGCACTTCCCAAGGCCCTGCGGGAACACGATGCCGACGCCATCGTCATTCTGCCGCACTACGACCAAATCGATCGAGGGTTTCTAACCGATCAGATTATCGAGAACGTGCCGGTGGAGTGGCGGGGGGGAATACGGCCCACGCGAGTCTGGCAAAGTGATGCGGCCGGGGCTCCTGGTTACCTGATCGAAGCGCCCGAATACTTCTCCCGGCCTGCCATATACGGCTACGGTGACGATCATGAGCGGTTCGCTTTCTTCTCGCGTGCGGCGCTGGCGCTTTGTAAACACCTGGGTTGGCAGCCGGACATAATTCATGGAAATGACTGGCCCTGCGGTTTCGCCGTGAGCGAACTACGCTCTC
>JAMQPI010000034.1 GCA_023717565.1 Pyrinomonadaceae bacterium
CAGCTTCATTGAGGCAGGTATTTTCGTAACGAAGTCGATCAGCTTGTGATCGAGCAAAGGAGCCCGCGCTTCCAGGGAAACTGCCATGCTCATGCGGTCAACCTTGGTCATGATGTCGCCTGGCAGATAGGTCTTGCTATCCAGGTACAGTAGTCGATCGAGAGGGTTGCCGGTTCCCACTTTCGCGGCCAGTTTATGAAAACACTTTGTTACCCAGTCTCCATCGCTCAGTTGCTCTCGGTAGCCGTCGGTGTATAGCGACTCCTTGTTGAGGCGGGTAAAAATAGAAACGCTGTCGAGATATCGATCGATTGGATCGAGCGAAATATTGTGAATGAAGTTGCGCCCCAGAGTTCCATGGGGCAGATGCGAACTAAGCGGTTGCATCAGGCCTTTTCTTACCAGACTCGGCATGTAAGAGAACGCGCTTCTTCCCTGATCAATCCCGTAACGGGTATAACCCGCGAAGAGTTCGTCGCCGCCATCGCCTGACAGGACGACGGTAACGTGCTCACGGGCGAGCTTGGAAACCATATAGGTGGGAATAGCCGAAGAGTCCGCGAAGGGCTCATCAAAATGCCAGGCTAGCTCGTCGACAATGTCGCAGATCTCCGGAGTAACGAAGAACTCGTGATGGTCGGTGCCATACTTTTTGGCAGTGAGCCGGGCGAATTCCAGCTCGTTGTAACTGTCCTCGTGAAAGCCGATAGAGAAAGTCTTTACCGGCTGGCCCATGTGGCGCGCCATGAGTGCCACTATCGTGCTCGAGTCGATGCCACCTGAGAGGAAGGCGCCGAGAGGCACGTCAGAAACCAGACGCAGTCGGACAGACTCATCAAGCAGCGCACGTAATTCTTCAAGATAGTCGTCTTCGTTTTTACCCTCGGCCGGGGTGTCGAACCGAAAATCCCAGTATTCAGAAACCCGCACCTCACCTTTGGTAAAGGTAAGATGATGTCCCGGTGGGAGTTTGTGAATACCGCGAAAGATGCTGAGCGGATCGGGAACATACCCAAGCGTCAGGTAAGCGTCCAGCGCCTCAGGATCGGTCTCCCGAGTAACACCAGTATGCTGGAGCAGAGACTTTAGTTCAGAGCCGAAGACTAACGTACCGTCAGGGGTAATTGTGTAATACAGCGGTTTCTTTCCGACGGGGTCACGAGCGATGAAGAGTCGTTGCGCATTATCGTCCCAGATAGCAAACGCAAACATCCCGCGCAAATGGTCTACACACGAAGCGCCATACTCCTCATAAGCATGGACGATTGCCTCGGTGTCTGAATGCGTTTTAAAAACGTGACCTCGAGCCTCTAATTGAGGTTTGAGTTCGAGGAAGTTGTAGATCTCACCGTTGAAGACAATGGTAGCGGAGCCATCTTCGCCGGAGATGGGCTGCTGCCCTCCAGCCAAGTCGATAATCGAAAGCCGCCGCATCCCCAACGCGACGCCATCCTTTACCAGGACGCCCTGATCATCCGGGCCGCGATGAGTAATGATCCGGCACATGCGGTCGAGAGTCGCCGCACGTTCTTCCGCCGCGAGACATTCGCTCCTCGACCACAGATCAATGAATCCTGCAATACCACACATTTCGTTG
>JAMQPI010000056.1 GCA_023717565.1 Pyrinomonadaceae bacterium
GGCGATTGCCTGGCAATGAAATCGAGATTGTCGAGCACCTGTTGAGCGGTGACCCGCGGACCAAAACAGTACCAGGAGCACCAGCCCGCGGGCGGAGCCGCGAACTGCAACCTCGGATGGTTCGCCTGCAGCCGTTGTCCGAGATCAGCCAGCAACTGTTCGCGGTTAGGGCCAGACTGAAACATAAACTCTTCCAACTGCCAACTCTCGCCAGATTTCAGCTCGAGTCCTTCAGTGTCAGCGACCACTTTCAGTCGTGAACCATCCAGATAGAACTGGCCGCTGAAACGACGACAAGAAGTAAAAGCGAGAAGATGATTTTTTCCAGTTGTCTCGGCAAGGGTCAACAAACCGTAGAACACTTTGGCCCCTTCAGGAGCCGGCAACTTGTAATGCTTAGCGTCGGTGTAGTTGCCCAGATCAGTGGGCTGGCCCAATGTGCCGCCGGTTTGCGTCAACATTTGGAAACCTTCGCCGTACAGTCTGGTGTCGGCAGGCAAAGGTAACGTTAAATCGAAAAGCACAACCTCCTTTACCCGCACGCTCCCGGCACCTTCGTTTATCAAGCGAGAGCTGCAGATTGGACCCTTCCAACGTTGGCTAAGTCTGACCTGCTCTATGCTGCGGGGATCACCAACGGGCACTACAGAGCCGGTCCCATATATAAAGGAGTGCCGGGTGAGCTCATTCGCCTTTCTGTCCTGGCCGCCGGCAATTCCGGGAGCCGCCGACAACACCGGAGACGCGAGCGCCATCGCCAGGATTTCTCTTCGTGTTAATACCTTTCCCAAATTTCCTCCACTAGAAATCGATCAATTCCAAAAGCCCGCGAACCTTCAGGTCAGGAAGGGTGGCTTGCCCTTGCCCTAGGCGGCTTCGCCGACCCCAGTGCGGTAAGGCTCCGCCTTACCGTGGACTACTCAATTCTACTGAGGCTATGCCTCCCTCGGATTCCGGAGACCAGACGCCATCCCATCGTTGGACGTTTCATTTCTCATGCTCCAACACTATGACGGTGGCAATAGGATCCGATGCGTTTGCCGGCACGGTGACGGTTATACCTTCGCTGCCCTGAGTCACTCCCAGTTTGTTCCTGGGAGTCGCGAGCAGATAGGCCTTCGTTACCGGCTTATTCAGCGCCGGTACTCTGAGTTTTCCATCCGCTGGCCAGTCGAAAACATGCAAATAGACCCTGTCTCGTTGGCTGGTAGCGCGACCAAATGCTAGTTCAGTTTGAAACGGACTGGCGGTGGTGGCATAAATAGCTTCACCATTCACTTTCATCCACTTACCCACTCCCGCAAGACGCTCAACGCTGGGCTGGGGAATTAATCCATCTGCCATTGGGCCAACATTGAGCAGATAGTTGCCTCCCTTTGAGGCGACATCAATCAAATTGCGAACAATTGTTTCGGTCGTCTTCCACTCGTCGTCGTAAAATTTGTAACCCCAGGTGGTGTTCATCGTCATGCAGCTTTCCCAATCAACACCCGCCAAACCACTGGGAGGAATGCGTTGTTCAGGCGTGCCGAAATCACCCGAATACTCGCGGTCAGTTTTGTTCATCCCTTGCATGCCCTGTCGACCCTTGCCCACGCGGTTATTAATGATGATGTTCGGCTTGAGACCTCGAACAAAGCGGTAAAGATCCTGTCCGTCCTCTTCCGTCCACCATTCCTGCCACTCACCGTCGAACCAAAGCACCGCCGGATCGTAAACAGCGACGAGCTCGCGCAACTGCGCTTTCATATATTTCACGTACTCTTCTTTGCCGCCAGGTCGCATCTTTGTGGTCCGGTTTCCGGCAGTGGGATCCTTGCCTGGTGCGTCGACGTACTGCGACGGGTGATGCCAGTCGACAATGGAATAGTAGAAACAAAAGATCAGACCTTGACGCCTGGCTTCGGCGGCCAGCTCTTTGATTGGATCTTTCTTGTAGGGAGTGAAGTCGACGATGTCGTAGTTACTAACCTTGCTGTTGTAGAGCGCAAACCCGTCGTGATGCTTCGACGTGATGACGATATATTTCATACCTGCATTTTTCGCGATGCTTACCCACTCGCGAGCGTTAAACTTCACGGGATTAAATTGCGGAGCAAACTTCTCGTATTCCGCCCTGGGGATGTTGGCCCACTCCATAATCCATTCGCCTATTCGAGTCGAACGCTGTCCCTTGTATTCACCGGCGGGCACTGCATAAAGACCCCAATGGATAAACATTCCGAAGCGGGCCTCGCGCCACCACTTCATCCGCTGGTCGCGCTCAGCTGTGGTATCGGCGGTCAGGAGCGCGACATTGAGAGCCGGATCTCTAATCACATTTTGTGAGAACGATGAAGTGGCGACTAGCGATATGACTGCCGCCAGGACAGCTGCTATCACAGATCTTCGGAAAGAGTTAGTCATATTCACTCCAGTTCAAGAGTTTTCAATACAAATGAAAAATCACCGCAGTCCCCAATCTGATCCGCCCACTGTTTACCACTTCGCGATGGAAACTCTGGGTTTCACCCCGTAGGGCGTTAGATGTCTAGTTATGCACCTTCAGTTCATCCACAACACCGGCTGCCGAATAAAGAAGTTGCGAACGACCTCCTCGACCGTTGTATCGGCCGGTAGTTTCTTCCACAAATCGATGTAATCGGGCCGATGTAACGCCACACCCGCGAAGAGCAAACTGCTCTGCCGCATCGGCCACTCTTCGTCGTACATCACGTCCTTCGCTTTTGGCCAGGATTTCTTATCGCGGATGAACGGGACCATAAACTCCATCGCTTTGCTGACACCGCGCCCATCTGA
>JAMQPI010000472.1 GCA_023717565.1 Pyrinomonadaceae bacterium
CGCGTGTTCGCGCCTGCGAGGCCCCGCCAGCAGGATTGCTCCCACTCACGCTCGCACGCCCTACTTGTTGCACGGACAATTGACAAGATGAACTCCTTTCAGTTCACCAGAACAGCCAGGCTTTACCTGGCGCTACCGAAATCACACGAAACAACACGAAATCAGATCGGAACAATCAAAAATGAGAAATGGAAAATGAGAAATGGAAAATGGATCCCTCCCTGCAAAGTACGGCATGTCCTACTTTCCATGTATCACGCGCAGCCCATAGAACCCGCCCGCGGTGTTGCCGGGCTGCGGCTGAAAGCGAACGGTGATTTTTGTTTTGCCGCGAGTCAGTTCTTCCGGGATTGCATAGGTCACTTCAAAAAACTCGCCCGGCTTGTTGTTCTGTAGCGACTGGGTGGCGATCTTTACGCCACCCACCAGGACATCAAAGGTGCGCGCGCCGGTTTCACTTCCCCAGTAGGTACAGACCAGAGATACAGGTTGGTCAGGCAATACTTTCAAGTCGAATGAAACCCAGCCGCCATCCCGCGCGTGTCGCCACTTGCGACTCGAATGTTCTCCCGCGTCTGTGCGTTCTCCCTGCATGTTGTGATCGCGCTCGGGCTGCATCTCTCCAGGCTGAGCGAAATCGACTGTTATCTCTTCCAACCGGCGCGCCCGTTCCAGTTCAGCTTTGTAATCGGCTTCGCGCACTACCCACTGCTGGGGAGTGAACCGGTCCCAGTAAACTGCATAACGCGTGTGGTGCATCCGGTAAAAAGGCGAGAGGGTCACGTCGCGAGGCCGGCCAACGCCCGCAGTGCGGAACTTTGATGGCCCTCCAGCGGCGGGCTTAATCCATTCCACGAGCGGCTTGTTTTCGGTTATCAGCGCCGGTACCAGGATCAGGTTTGCAACTCCTGCCTCATCCGCCGCGCCGAGTTCTCCGGCCAGTACCGTGGGGCCGTAAAGAACTGCGATCCGGTTTGGATTGTCCGGCAGAGGCTCGAGCCTGAGCGACATCGGAATTTTCAGCTGGACGCGGTCGCCATTTTTCCAGGTCCGTCGAATCTCGACGAAGCTCCCGGGTTTTGCATTGACACTCTGCGGACGACCGTTGACCGAAACGTTGATGCCCCGCGTCGCCCAAGCCGGATAGCGTAGACGCAGAGCCAGAGCTACCGGTCTTCTGGCCTTGAAGGTCAGGCTCGTGGTGTCGGCGTCCGGATAGCGCGTCTGCTGCCGGAGCGACAACCCTTTCGCGCGCCAGGTAAGTTCGGACGGGATGAAGAGATTTACCCACAATGAGTCGTCGCTGTGAAAGTAGATCGAGTCGCCGTACTTCGCATGGTTCTCGATTCCTGATCCGACACAGCACCAGAAACTATCGAACGGGGTCGAATAGGTCTTGCGCGATCCGGCCTTAAGCGGCACGAAATAACAAACCATGCCGTCATCAGGGTTCTGCGAAGCCAGGATGTGGTTGTAGAGTGCTCGCTCGTAGTAGTCAGCGTACTCGGCCGACGCGCGCCATTGGAATAGGTGGCGCGTCAGCTTGAGCATGTTGTAGGTGTTGCAAGTCTCGGTCGTATTCTGGGTAAGGCGGTCGTTGAGTTTATCAGGTGGACCGAAGTGCTCGCCGTCGCTAT
Source organism: Pyrinomonadaceae bacterium (assembly GCA_023717565.1). Taxonomy (GTDB): domain Bacteria; phylum Acidobacteriota; class Blastocatellia; order Pyrinomonadales; family Pyrinomonadaceae; genus PSRF01. Next base: position 1,638 of record JAMQPI010000472.1, read on the forward strand.
TGCCGCCCGTGACGTACGAGTGATGATGCACCACGCGGTCCCAGAAGAACTCCGCCGCGGTTCGGTCAGCGGCATCCTCTGTCAGTTCGTAGCGCCGCGCGAGTCCGATCAATTTCGGAATCTGTGTGTTGGCGTGCCTTCCCTGGAGGCGGTCTTCGCGTCGGGCCAGTGGATCGAGCACTGCTTTGTGATGAAAGCGTCGCGATAGTCTTAAATACTTTTCGTTCCCGGTGCGCGCGTAGAGTTCGGCCAGAGACTCGTTCATCCCACCATGTTCGCAGGCGAGCATGCGCTGGAACTGTTCTTCCGTCAGATTGGCCAGCGTGGCGTCAGCCCAGTCAGCCAGCTTTACGGCCACGGTCAGCGCTTTCCGGTTCCCGCAGAACTGATTGGCGTCCAGCAAACCAGCGAAGACCTTGTGCATCGTGTACCACGGAACCCATCCACCATTGAGGTCAAAACCTTGCGAGCGAATGTCGCCGGCCGCCACTTCGTTGAATATTTTTTTCCCGTTCGGAATGGCGGCGACGTAGCCGTTGCCGTTGGCACGCTGGCAGAGTTCCAGTTCGGTAACGATGTAATTCACGCGTTGGCGAAAGCGCACGTCGCCCGTGGACGCAAACATCATCGCGCAAGCGGTGAGATAGTGGCCGAGCGAGTGACCGGCAATACCCCGCGCCTCCCAACCGCCGTAGACCTCGCCTTTCGGTTTGAGTCCTGCTTCCTTGCGGAACCAGCTAAGCAACCGGTCTGGTTCAAGCCGCAAGAGGTACGCCGAGTCGAGCAGCATGGCCTTCTTGAAAGGCCCATCGAGCAAGCGCACGTCCGCGAGATCGAATGCGCTGGCCTCGCGCCTAATCCGATCGCGCACGGTGTTCGGAGTCGCGTTGGCCCCCGAAGCAAACAGCAGCAGGCCAATGCTGACAAGCAGGGTGTGACGCAGTGTTGTCATGAGAGTTAACTTAACGAAAGGTGATTTCACGCCAAGACGCATAGGGGGCAAAGACGCAAAGAAGAACAGAGAATGAAAATCACGGCCCTTTGCCCCCTTTGAGTCTTTGCGTGAAACTGCCTCCGTGAGCGTCGACTTGCGAACTACTTCCTCACCTGGCACCGAGCAGAATGTCTATCGTCAGTTGATCCAGCCGCTCATATTTCAAGCCGCGGGCGGCCGACCCGGCGCGATCAAAATCAGAAGAGAGCAATTCGGTGGCGCTTTGACGCGAGAATTTCGCGCCACTTCCGTCGCCGCTGGTCTTAGCAATTTCAGCAAGCAACGCTTTGATTTCCGGATCGGCGTTCCATTGGGCTCCCTTCTCTTTCAGGATCAGATAAGTCCGGATACAACCGCGCGCGAATTCCTTAACGCCTTCGTAGTCTTCCGTCCGATATGCGTGAGCATCGAAGGCGCGCGGGCCCGCATATCCGACGTCTTCCAAAAACTTCACCAGCCAGAATGCGGCTTTGGGGTTGGCGGATCCGAAACGCAAATCCTGATCATAGCGGCCCGGTACCTGATCGTTCAGATCGATATGGAAGAGTTTGCCCGCCTCCCACGCCTGGGCCACAGCGTGCGTCATATTGAGGCCCGCCATGTGCTCGTGCGCCACTTCCGGATTGACACCAACCATCTCAGGGTGGTCGAGCGTGGCAATCAGACCGAGATAGGCACCGGTAGTTGGCATGTAGATATCGGCGCGGGGCTCGTTCGGCTTAGCCTCTAACGCGAACTTGTAATCGTATTTCTGATCGAGCGAATACTCGCACAGGTAATTGATGGCCTCTCTTAGTCGTTTCACAGCTTCGTCGGGTCGGCGGCAGGCGTCAGTCTCCGCGCCCTCACGGCCCCCCCACAAGACGAAGATCTTCGCGCCGAACTCCGCACCCAGATCCATAGCACGCATTGTCTTTTGCAACGCGTAAGCGCGCACAGACTTGTCGTTGGCGGTGAACGCGCCATCGCGGAACACCGCGTCGTAGAAAAGATTGACAGTGGCCATGGGCACTACGATGCCGTGCTGTTCGCAGGCTTGACGAAACTGGCTCACAATCCGATCGCGCTCATGTGCCGTCGCATCAATGGGTACGAGGTCGTTGTCGTGGAAGTTGACGCCGTAAGCGCCAACTTCGGCGAGCATCTGCACTGCCTCCACCGGTCGCAGCGTCGGGCGCACCGCGTCCCCAAATGGATCGCGCCCGCGATTTCCTACAGTCCATAGCCCGAAAGTAAATTTATGTTCTGGGCCCGGCGTGAAATTGTCGTTTGCCATTTTTCAACCTGGTCTTCCTTGCAATCAAATCAGCTGCATAACTAATTAGTGTAATTTTCGTGTTGTTTCGTGGATCGTTTCCTCTTTAGCATCTTAACCGGCCGCTTCTGCCACGCTGCGCAAAGCGGGATAGAGCGCGCGATAAGCCGAGTAACGCTTGTTCATCAACGCCGATGCCGCTGCATCCGGTTCGACTCGAGCGGCAACGCGCACCGCACGCGCGCACGCTTCGTCGACCGACGACCAGGCGCCCACGCCGACCCCGGCCAGCAGTGCGGCCCCGTAAGCCGCTCCCTCTTCTGCCGCCAGAATCTCTACCTCACGGCCGTAGATGTCAGCCTGGATCTGCCGCCAAAGCTGCCCACGCGCGCCGCCTCCTCCGAGTCGTATCGACTCGACCGGCACGTTCATCTCCGCGAAGATCGTCAGCGTGTCGCGCAGGGAGAAAGCCACGCCTTCGAGAATCGCGCGGATGGCGTGTGCTCGTGTGTGACTCGCCGCCAGGCCGACGAGCGCTGCCCGTGCCACCGGGTCAAGGTGTGGAGTCCGTTCACCCATGAGGTAGGGTGCCCACAGCACACCGTCCGATCCAGGTGGTGCGCCGGCTGCTTCTTTGCACAGAAGATCATAGGGGTCGGCCCCCTCGCTCAATGCCGCGCCATCTCCCAGACCGAAACGATCACGGAACCAGCGTAAAGAAAGACCGGCGGCTTGCGTGACACCCATTACGTGCCAACGACCAGCGATTGCGTGACAGAAGGTATGTATGCGGCCACCCTGGTCAAGGGCGGGGCGATCGGTCGCGGCGAAGACGACACCCGACGTCCCGATGGTCGCGCTCACTGCGCCGGGTCGCACGATGCCCATTCCGACGGCCCCGGCTGCTTGATCGCCCGCGCCGGCGACGACTGGCAGACCCTCGCGCAAACCCGTGGCCGCAGCGCCGGCGGCCGAAACCCGCCCGGTAATTTCTGAGGATTCAAAAAGCGCTGGTAGACAGCTCTTGTCGATCTCAACCGCGTCCAGCATGGCGTCTGACCAGCGCCGATTGGCGACATCCAACAAAAGCGTTCCGGAAGCGTCGGCGACATCGGTGGCGCGCTCGCCAGTAAGACGGAGGCGAACGTAATCTTTGGGTAGCAGAAAATATCGGAAGCGCTTCCACAGCTCCGGCTCCTGGTCCCGCACCCACATCAACTTCGTCAGGGTGAAATTTGTCAGCGCCGGATTAGCGGTTAACTCAATGAGCCTGGCGGCGCCGACCTTGTTTGTGATTGCTTTACCTTGCGCGTCCGTTCGCTGATCACACCAGATCAGCGCCGGTCGTAAGACTTCCTGATCTTTGTCGAGCAACACCGCGCCGTGCATCTGGCCCGAAAAACCGACCCCGGCGATTGCATCAGCGCTAACGTCAGGTTGCGAGAGCACGCCACGCACGGCTTCAGTGGTCGCGCGCCACCAGTCGTGAGGCTCCTGTTCGGCCCAGCCAGTCTGCGGGGAGGCGAACGCCGCATGCTCCGCTGTATTCGAAGCGACGATGCTTCCCTGCTCGTCCACGACGACTGCGCGCGTCCCGCCGGTGCCAACATCTATGCCCAACAGTTTCATTCCGTTCCTTTTGCCCTGATCAACACTAACCGAGTGTCATGAAGTCAGTACCGTAGCGCGGTAGCGTCGGGTCCGCGGTCCGCATCTCGACTTCTTGTGTCTCAAGTCGCTATCCGTAGATTCTCAATGACACGTAGATTTGTTGTCGCAGCCGTGGACCCGACGCTACCGCGCTACGGTACTGACTTCATGACACTCCGTTGAGTTTTCATACGGTCGCTAACGCGCGGTGGTACTGACCTCATCCAGCGCAGACCTCAATAGATTACGTAGCCCGCGCCGTACGACGTTGCAGGAGTTGATCGGCGATGACGCCCAACAGAATGACCGCACCCATCACTGCAAAATTTAAAGAACTCGGTATGCCCAACAGGTTGACGAGATTCTGCAAAACCTGAAGCAGCGCCGCACCGATCAGGATGCCGATGATCGAGCCTTCACCGCCGCGCAGAGAGCATCCACCCAGAACGGCTGCTGCAATGCCGTAGAGCTCATATGAATTGCCGTGTGACGAAGGCGAGATCGAGTTCGTGTAAAAAGCGAAGAGGATAGCCGAGATACCGGTAACCAGTCCGAGGATAATGTAAGCACTGGCGATGATACGTGACGAGTTGATGCCGGAATAACGCGCGGCCACTTCGTTTCGTCCCACCGCATACAAGTAGCGGCCATAAACCGAACGGTGCAGCAGGACCCACATGCCGGCGCTGATAATGATAAGCAGTATGAACGGCATCGGAATGCCGAACACCACTCCAGTAGCAAGCTCGCGCAGCCAGTCGAAGTTACCTGAGCCGCCCAGGCCCTTGGTCTCATCGTTGGCGATGAAGCGCGCCAGGCCCCGGTAAAAAAGCAGTCCACAGAGCGTCACGATGAACGGTTGCATGCGCAGCTTCGTGATAAGCAAACCGTGCAACGCTCCGAGCGCCATGGCAATGCCGAGAATCACCACCACCGCCAACGCCGCCGGCCACATCCACGCGGTCAACATCATCGAAAGCAGGACGCCCAGAAGAGCGAAGACTGAACCAACCGAAAGATCGATGCCGCCAGTGATGATGACGATCCCCAGACCGAGGCTGAAGATGCCATACATCCCGATCTGTCGCGCCATGTTTTGCAGATTGGCTGAGGAGAGGAATTGCGGTTGGAGTATTGCTACTACCACACACAAGACCACTAGCAAGATGAAAGTGCCGAGTTCTTTTTTCAAGGCTTCTCTTTAGCCCCTCTTACTGAATTTGTAGACGGTCGTTTGTGTATAACGCGCGCCCGGTTTAAGGACCGTCGAAGGAAACGCCGGCTGGTTGGGCGAGTCCGGAAAGTGCTGAGCTTCGAGACAAAACCCACCGCGCCGGTTGTAGACCTTGCCGGCCTTACCGCTAACCCCATTGAGAAAATTTCCCGTGTAGAGCTGGACGCCCGGCTCCGTCGTCCACATCTCGAGTAATCGTCCACTGGTGGGTTCGTAGACCTTAGCGGCCAGCGATAATTCGCGGCCCATCTTGTTCAGAACGAAGTTGTGATCGTACCCATTGCCACGGACCAACTGTTCATCGGCCTGGTTAATGCGGCTGCCGATCGCCGTAGCCATGTTGAAGTCGAACGGTGTGCCCTTCACTGGCTTTAACTCTCCGGTGGGAATCAGGGTCGCGTCGACTGGAGTGAATCTGTCGGCATTGATCTTCAACACGTGACTGAGAATGTCTCCGGCTCCTGCACCGGCGAGGTTGAAGTAAGAGTGGTGCGTGAGATTCACAACCGTGTCTTTGTCAGTAGTCGCACTGTATTCAATCCGCAACTCGTTCGCGTTGGTCAAGACGTAAGTCGCTGTGACGCTAAGGTTGCCGGGATACCCTTCTTCGGTGTCTTTGCTGAGATAGGTGAGCTCCAGAGCTACGCCGTCCTTGTTGGTCACTTCACGTGCCTGCCACACAACCTTATTGAAGCCGAGCACGCCACCATGCAGGTGATTGGGGTCGTTGTTTCGCGCGAGCTTGTACTCGACGCCGTTCAGTTTGAAGCTGCCCACCGCGATGCGATTGGCGTAACGACCGATGAGCGCGCCGAAGTATGAGGTATCGGCCACATAGCCGCCCGGCTCGGAGTAGCCGAGAGCGATATCACCCATCCGCCCACTGCGATCATGTGTTCTAATCGCGACCACGGCGCCGCCATAGTTCGTGATCTCCACTTCTAACCCTTTGCCGTTTTTTAGTGTGTAGAGGTCTACCGAGGTGCCGTCCGGCAGTTTTCCAAACACCCGCTTGTCGATGCGCGCCGCTTTTTGGAGTGCGCCGGCAGAGCGGAGCGGCGACGGCGCTTTGGATTTGGCTTTGGCTGAGTTCAAGCGCGGCTCAATACATCGCGCTCCGCCCGCACTCCAAGCGTTAGCACCCAAGCTCAAGCCAAACACCAGGGCGAGACACCATCCGCGCGCCACAACCCTTCGCAAAAGTTTCCTGCCAATAGTCACCCGGTTACTCCTCCTGATTCTTTAGGCGGCGTGTTTGCCGACAGCAAGGCGCATTATGTTTTCTTCCGCGCAATCCGCACGCTCAAGGATTCCGGTCAGCACGCCTTCGTGCATCACGGCTACGCGGTCACTGATGTGCAGCACTTCTTCCATGTCTGAAGAGATCATCAGGATGGCTACTCCACTCTCTGCCAACCCACGCATCAGAGCGTAAATCTCAGCTTTCGCACCAACATCTACACCGCGCGTCGGCTCGTCGAAGATCAGCACTTTCGGCTCCAGCGAGAGCCACTTTGCCAAAACCACTTTTTGTTGATTGCCGCCACTCAAGTTGATAACGCGTTCCTCGACCGAGGGGGCTTTGACGTTCATCTTCTGGCAGATGTCCGTTGCGGCCTTGCGCTCACGATCGAAAGCGATCAGCCCAGCCTTTGCGTAACGTTCCAGCGAAGGCAGGGTGATGTTTTCGCGGATGGGAATCTCGGTAATTAACCCGGCGTTGCGTCGGTCTTCCGGGATGAGATAAATGCCATGCTTGATGGCGTCCTGCGGCGATCTGATTTGCAACACCTGCTGGTCGAGCTTGATGGTTGCTTCTATCGCGCCATCGATGCCGAAGAGCGCCTGCGCGACTTCTGTGCGCCCGGCGCCAACTAACCCGGCGAGTCCGACGATCTCGCCTTTCCCAACTCCGAAGGAAACCTTGTGGTGGGGGTAACGATTTGTATGCAGCCCCTCAATTTCAAAGTAGCCTGGCGCTCTTTCCGCCTGCGGTTGCTGGTAAAACTGATCGAGATCGCGCCCGACCATCATCTTCACCATCCGGTCATGGGTGATCTCTTCACGGGCGAGCGAGCCAACGTTCGCGCCATCCCGCAGGACCACTACGCGGTCGGCGATCTGTTCCATTTCGTTCAGCCGATGCGAAATGTAGATGATGGCAACGCCCTGGGTCCTCAACTCGTGGACGACTTCGAGCAGGCGCGCTGTTTCCGTGAGCGTCAAACTCGATGTCGGCTCGTCCATGATCAGAATGCGCGCCTTAAGCGAGAGGGCCTTGGCGATTTCGACCATCTGTTGACGCGCGATCGAAAGACGGGAGAGGAGCGTGTCCGTCGGAATGTCGAGGCCCAGACGCTGGAGATAAACGGCCGCCTCTTCATGCATGCGCTTGCGGTCAACTAAGCGCAGGAAGCCACCACGCAACGGCTCGCGGCCCAGGAACACATTCGCTGCCACATCCAGATTGTCGAGCACGTTCAGTTCCTGATGAATGAAACTGATGCCATAACGCGTGGCGTCGGAAACCGAGTGGATCGCCACCGGCTCGCCGTCAATGAGGACTTCGCCGGCATCCGGCTGATGAACGCCGCCGAGGATTTTCATCAGGGTTGACTTGCCGGCACCGTTCTCACCAGCGAGCGCCACCACCTCGCCCGCACTAAC
>JAMQPI010000086.1 GCA_023717565.1 Pyrinomonadaceae bacterium
TTGTATCAAGCCTTCAAGTCGTGCGAATGAAAGACAACCTCATTCCGCTCCGGTTCAACGAATTGTTATGCCCGACCCGGAGTAATTCAATAACCCAAGCTCGTGTAGTATTCTCGATAATACATCAACGTCAGAGCAAATAGGGCGATGACAAGACTGAAGCAACCAACTAGCCGCCCCCACCCAGACTTGGTTCTGCCAACCGTGAGGACAGTTAGCATGAGTAGTAATGGAGCAATGAGGTATTGCATGAGCCCGAAAGTCGCTACCACCTCGCGTAACTGGTCCCGCGGACTGTATTCAGATGAGACCCTCCATTTGCCGTCAGAGAATGAGCCATCTGCATTGCGATCCTGCCGTGGCAAATAGGAACCAGCCCGCAAATTCAAATATTCAATGCGAAGTGAGGTGTAAAGCACAAAAGTAGCCAACAACAGAGTGATCGATATGAGGATGTGCTTTCGCATATAACCAAGAAGGGCATAACGCTGCGCTTGAGCTGCTCGCCTACACAACTACGAATAAAGGCAAGTGACCGGCGAGTCCGCTCCAAGCGCTTGTTGGGTGGCGCGTATTGGGATCAACCTTCTACTTTCGGCTCTGAGTATGTTCCAACGACTCTAAGCTTGTATTCAGGGCTGTGTCCCTGCTGGTAGAGGTCATAGAAAGGCTTACCTTGCGAATCCAGAAAATTATAAATTATTGTGCAATACACTTTTTCATATCTGCGTTCACTCGATTTCCTTACGTTCTGCTCAACTATTTTACTAAGGTAATCTTTCTCGTTCCCGCCAAAACAGAGAACTGACACGTAAAGATACTCGTAGTGATAGCCTTTTGGCTTTTTGAGCAATCTGATCTCAGCGGTTCCCCAAAGGCAAAGAACCCCGCAAGCAATGTGTGTCATCGTGACTTTTGTAACTACGCCCCTAATTTTCATTTTCTTGGGGAATCCATCGTTATCATTGCCGTAAACAACAGGCTTGAAACAAGCAGGATTATTGCCCTCGATCTTAGGTCGCACGCCGCAATCAGAAATCTGCTGGGGCGGTTGCTGAGCGTTGCTCAAGACGACTGCAGCCGTGGTTAACACCAGTATGGAAAATGACTTTCTAATCATTGAACGCACCTTCAAATACGAAGCCACCCAACGCTTGGCTTCAGCGGCGCGGCGCGAACTCACGCAAGTTACTTCGCATGAGATCTCCTGAAAAGGATGCTATCGCCGCGTCCGCTGCAAGCCATTGTTGGGTGCGGCTTAGTGTCAAAAGACAATCTGAAGAATCACCATGGAACGCGTGTGGGCACCTCCTCAACGTGCCTGACTACGGTTACGCGAATCATTGTCTCGAAAGCATCCAGGTGGCCATAATGTCGACTTGCACCTTGGAGCTTCTCCTTGATGGGCGCCGGCAATTTGGGATCAATGTGAAACGGTTCCGGGCCAAAAAACGTACCCTCAAAAATGACCTTTGCGCGCCTGTCACGTTTCGCTAATTTATCAAGCTCTCGCTTTGAGCCTCTTACCGACCGAGCAAACTCTACCGCCATCCAGTTCTTGTCTTCGCTACAATTCAAGTCGTATAAGGCACTCTGACCCGCAACTCTGTAGATCCCTTCAATGCGCACCTTACGCCGGTGATGCTGTGCTGGCTGAGACACCAGCTCGCAGAGACTAAGAACTTTCGGGCGCTTTAGTGCGTTCTCGCTTTCCATTGAGGGAAAACTCTGGTCGACTGCTAGAACGCCAAACGAACTTTGCGACGCTAGCAGCGCCAACAACATCGACCACAACCAACCTCTACGCGGAAAACACTTAATTACTTTCATAATCACGAAGCACCCAACGACTGCCTTCAGCTGCGGCGCGCGATCAGCATCCAAGCTGAGGGAATAAAGCTACTTGCGAAAGATGCTATCGCGCCGTCAGCTGCAAGGCTTTGTTATGCGGCTGATTCGGCAATCGAGAGCCGCCGCCACTTGTCGGCTTCGATTAAAGAATCAAGTTCCTTTCCCGCAGTCGAGTCAAGTACTTCGCAGTCAAGGACTTCATTCGAATCAAACAGCTCAAATGGATTACGCACCGCAAGCAATACTATCGCGCTGGAAACACACTTGACCGCAAACGCCTCGATTGCGTTTTGAAGCGGATCAAAATCATCGAATTGCCTTAACCTAGACCAATCATGACTCTTCAGAAGGCGACAGAACTCTCCCAGGCGTTCTTTGTTGTCAGGAGAAGCGACCGTGATAGCAAAGGAAGCATAGAGATGATCGTCCAGATTCCTCGCACAAGCGGGACAGGACTTAAGCATCCTTCCTAATTCAACCGCAGTCGCATCTAAATTCCACATAAAACTTCAGGTGAGCCGCATAACGCTCGGCATCACCCGCGCCCCCGTTCAACGTACATGAGAGGCACCGTGGGGGGCGTCGGGTGCATGCCGTTGTTAGATTTCGCGGCGGGATGAGGGGCTTCTGCAGTACCTTGGTTCATCTGTTTATGCGGCCAGACTTCATCCAAGTCTTTCATCTCTTGCTCCGCGTATTTCAGGAGCCTCGTCCTCGTACACTCGTGCGCCTGCATCTTTGCCGGGGAAGCGCCGTCGGCGTACACCAGATACTTCTCGCCTAGCTTGAAGTTGAAGTCACAGCTTGACGAAGTATAGGTACCGTCGCCGTTGTCTTGGGCCCCGGTTGACATGGTGACATCATCCCCAAAATCACCTTTCCACACTTTATCAACCTTGAATTTAACCTTGAAGGTGTCGAGCGCGACAACCTCGCCGGAGAAGACCGCAAACGCTCCGTTGTAATCCTTCACGAGCATGGCTCTAGCTTGCTCGGGAGTAGGCTTCTCCGGCAGGCCGGCACAGACGCAGCCTTGCGCGACATCAGAGGCAAGGAATAAAGAGAGGACGACGAATGAGGCTTCTATGATTCGTTTCATACGACCTTACTTTCCAAAGACGAAGAAATCTAACGCTGATGCTATAAAGCGGGCACCTTGCGAAACCGAGAGCTGTTAGACTCCCGGGTGTGTGATCGCCAAAGGAGGCACCCGCGATGACATTATATATCGGAGTAGACATCCACGCGCGACAACAAACGGTGAGTTTTTTGGACACTGGGGATGGGACCACGGGCCAGGTGGTGTTAGAGCACGAGGGTGATGATATCAAGGGGTTCTATGGACAGTTTGAAGGGGAAGTGATCATCGGCATCGAAGCCTGTGGTTATACCAACTGGTTCGAGGAGCTGATGGAGCAGTTAGGGCATCAATTGCTGGTGGGAGATGCGGCCGAGATCCGGCGACTGGCCCGGCGGCGGCAGAAGAATGATCGCCGCGATGCCGACCTGTTGCTGGACCTGCTGGTTCACAATGAGTTTCCCAGTTTGTTTCGTTACTCAAAGGAGAGTCGGGAAGTACTGCGGCAACTGCGCTACCGGCACAAACTGGTGAAGCTGCGCACGATGGTGGTCAATACCCTGCATGCGTTGGCCATCAATGCGGGTCTTAGTCTGCGGGCGCAACTGTTGACCAGGGGCGGCCGCAAGCAATTGGCTGGATTGCAACTGTCGGCCATCAGTCAGCAGCAGCGGGATGAGTTGCTCAGTCTGGTGGATGAACTGACGCGGCGCATCGGGACGGTCGAGCAGTGGCTGCAGGAGCAAGCTAAAAATGATGCTCGAGTGCAGCGGCTGCAGACTCATCCTGGGGTGGGGTTGTTGACCTCGCTATGTCTGGTGCACACCCTGGGCGACCTGAGTCGTTTCTCTTCCACCCGCAAGGTGGCGGCCTACGTCGGCTTCGACCCGATGGAAGACTCTTCGGCGGAACGGAAAGCCTACGGGGGCATCAGTAAAGCCGGCTCGCGACTGTTGCGTTATCTGCTGGTGGAAGCGGGCCAGACGGCAGCTCGGGGTGACGAGCAGTTGAAACAGTTCTACCGGCGACTGCTGCCGCGGCGAGGCAAGGCGCGCGCTAAAGTGGCGGTGGCCCGCAAGCTCTTGATCAGATGCTTCATCATGGGCCGCGCTGAAATTGACTATGCCGAGTTTCTCCGTCGCGGTAAGAAGGAGACGGAGTAATGCGGCAGTGGGCTGTCGACTTGTCCGGCGAAGGCCGTAGGTCAGGTAGTCATTACTCATACCTGTACGCTGATTGGACGGTCGACCTCTCTTAAAAGGAGAGTGCGTATTGTGCTTCATGAGCGCTCTGCTGCTCGCATAGATGGTTGCTGTCCCTGCAGTGTGACAGCGACTATGAGGTAAACGCAGGAACACGAAAAACAAGCCAGAAAAGCAAAAGCAAAGACCAAAAGCAGTTTATA
>JAMQPI010000475.1 GCA_023717565.1 Pyrinomonadaceae bacterium
TATTTGAGTTCCGCCCCTCCGAACCGCGCAGTAGTTGGGTGGTCATTCAGTGCTATAAACATCTCACTCCCTAACGGGGTGAAACCTTCAAACTCGTCCGGAACGAACGACCTTGAAATAGAGGCCTTCGCCAGGTTGCCACTCTCCGTTCAAATCTTGCCCACAAAGCAAGAAGTTAGGCGACGTTTCATAGGGCACCGGCGAGATATCGAACTATTGCTTCAGTACACTTTGCGGGCTCACGCTGCAACAGAAGGTGAGGGCCATCGATCTCAACAACGGTCATTTCCGGTTTGATCTTTTGCATCTCAATCAGACTCCCTGGCTTGACCAACCGGTCTTGCCTGGCACGCAAGTACAAGATAGGCACACGGCATCTCGCGAAGGCCTTTCGCACATCTGCGTTGATCACACTTCGCATCCGGAAGGCTAACACTTCTGGGCGAACCGAGCGCCTCGCACGTCGGAAGGTGTCAACCAAGTTATCGGGCGGCTTATCGCCCAGCAAATAGCGGCTTATGACGAACTGCGGAGGCTCGACCTTGAAGAATGGTCCACACAGTAGAAAGCTCATTAACGCCGGAAGCAGCGCAGGATTAGACACAAAGGTAGCGGAGAGAACCAGTGCCTTCAGGTTGGCCGGCTGAGTGGCCGCGATTTCGATCGCCACGGGACCGGAGAACGATTCTGCGAGCAGGACGTAATCTTCGCTGGCCGGCATTTGCTGCTTCACAGATCGTACAAGTTCCGCGTACGACTCCGCTTTATCATTTGGATAAGACATAACGACAGGTGGGAGGTGGGCTGGCAGAACTTGCACGAGAGGCTCAGAGAGTAGCCCAGTCCCATCAAGGCCAGGGAGTAGCACTAGTTTCATCTATTCTGCACTTGACTACGTCAGGGAGCCTTTATAGACGGCGCTTGAGCGGCCGAACAACAACACGGTCACGGACCCATCGCCGTATCCCACCGCTTCAGCCTCAACTCTTGAGGCGCGGACCTACCCACTTCACAAGAAACGAATGTCCAAACATGAGGGTCTTCGCCGTACGCCCACACTTGCGCGCGTGGACCAATGCCATAACCATGCATGAGATGCGCTAACTCTCGCAGGACGCTGAGCCCTTTCCGAAGCAGGGAAACTCTCTCGGAACGCCGCGGGAACTCCACATAGCCATTTTCGTCAGTACTCGAGTATTCAGACTGCTGTTCAGAGCCGACAGCCAGATACTCCCACTCCTGCTTCACCACAACTCGACTCGCGGGGTTACCCGCCTCGTCGAAAACACGCAGACGGAAAGCGGGGGCAACGGTATTCTCCCTCGGGTAAAGCAAGAGCACGGCTACCAAAATAAGGATGAGAATGAGGATATGTTTCGGTTCAATTCTCATTGGCAATTTGCAATGTGCTGTTCGAACGAAAGCACCTATTTATATTAGTTGAAGCGATAACAGCCGTCTTAAAGAAACGAGGATTCGACGTATAATACGCCGCGTTCAATCGGTTTTCTAGCAAATCGGTCGTTGATGTGCCCCGGCAGTGAATTAGACTGCTAAGCATCATGAATTATCACCGGACCGCTGGACTGACAATCCAATCACACGACATCAAAGGCATCCAACATGCAGGACTTTGAAAAACTCGGGGCGTTCTATCTAGGTCGCCCGTACGACTTGAAGAACAAACAGCCGAAAGAGGGCTTGCTGCTCTACGATTCAAAGGACCTCGTCACGCACGCCGTCTGTGTCGGCATGACTGGCAGCGGCAAGACCGGACTCTGTATCTCACTACTTGAAGAAGCGGCTATCGACGGTGTTCCGGCAATCGTCATCGACCCTAAAGGCGATCTCGCCAATCTGCTACTCACCTTTCCCGATCTAGAGGCCGAAGATTTCGCGCCCTGGATCAATGAAGAAGACGCCGCCAGGAAGGGGCTATCACCTGCGGAGTATGCCGCCCAACAAGCCGAGTCTTGGAAAACGGGTTTGGCTGCGTGGGGCCAGGACGGAGCCCGAATCAAGACCTTCAAGGAAAAGACCGACGTGCGGATTTATACCCCGGGCAGCAACGCCGGCATCCAGGTCTCAATCCTGAAGTCGTTTGCCGCTCCGCCGCCTTCGATCCGGGAAGACAACGAGCTGATGTGCGAACGTGTAAACACGACCGTGACCAGTCTGCTTGGTTTGTTGGGCATCGATGCGGATCC
>JAMQPI010000097.1 GCA_023717565.1 Pyrinomonadaceae bacterium
GAAACGCGTGATGGAAGTGTCGCCCGGTTTTCGCTCCGATCACATTCTCACCGGCCAGTTCGGCTTGCCCTGGAAAGGCTACCGCGATGCCGCAACCTTCCTTTCGTTTGCGGACCGATTGATGGAAGAAGTCGGACGCCAGCCAGGAGTGTCGGCGAGTGGTTTGATTAGCGATGTACCCATGAGTGGAACTACGTCAAAAAGCGCGAGCGTCGTTACGGTGGTGGGCTACGCACCAGAGCCCGGCGCATCGGTAATCGTGCATCCCCAGTTCGGCGTCGCCGGCAACTACTTCAGAGCTATGGGTATTCCCTTGCACGAGGGTCGATACATTGATCACTCAGACTCCCATAGCGCCCAGCAGGTCTGTGTCGTCGACGAAGACTTTGCCCGCCGCTATTGGCCCCAGGGAAGCGCCATCGGTCAACAGGTATATAGAGGCATTGACCTCGATCCGGGTGAACAACCTTTCACCATAGTTGGCGTTGTGGGAGCAGTAAAACAAACTGCGCTCACCGATGGCAACACGACCGGCGCGATCTATTTTCCCTATAGCAGATATTTTTCTCGGAACTACTTTTTGGTCGCCCGCACCAGCCTGCCTCCAGAATTCCTTGGTCCAACGATGAGTAAGATCCTGCGACAAGTTGACCCGGAACTCCCCCTTGACAACATCCGCTCGATGGAGATGCGCATCGCCGACAGCCTTGTGCTGCGACGTTCACCGGCGCTCTTGACCGGCATCTTTGCGGGCGTGGCCCTGTTACTCGCCGCTATCGGCACCTATGGAGTGTTGAGCTACGCCGTCGCGCAACGCCGGCGCGAAATCGGCGTGCGCATGGCACTCGGCGCCCAGCCGGCACAGATTCGCAGTCAGTTTCTGTTGCTCGGCGTGCGACTGTTCGCCGCAGGCACGATCTTGGGAGTCGTGGGAGCGTGGGTGGCTGGCAGAGCGATGCAGAGCGTGCTCTTCAACGTGCCCACTATTCACGTAGCGATCATCGCCGGCACAGTTTTGGTCATGAGTCTGGTTTCGTTAGTTGCGTGCTGGTTACCGGCGCGCCGCGCGAGCAAAGTCGATCCGCTGGTGGCGCTGCGAGCGGACTAGGAAATCCGCAATTCGAAATTGCACAGGGCAATCGGAAATTGGCAAGAAAGCGAAGTCGCTAATCACAGCCGGGAAGGAGTGAAACAAGCATGAACAGATTGTTGCCAGTCCTGGGTTCCGTTGAGCGAATGCTGCCTAAGTATTCAATCCTAACGACCGTCGCTGTGCTCTCGCTCTCATTCGCCTTTGCCGTAAAGGCCGCGCCCGTGACTGACCCTCTGATTCCACGCCACATTCTTTTTGCTGACGAAGACAAGGTAAATGTGCGCCTGAGTCCTGATGGTCAAAACATCAGCTATCTGGCGCCTGTTGATGGTACCCAAGGCGTATGGATTTGCTCAGTCGCAGATCCGGCCAAGCCACGCTTGTTGTTTAAGCAGACTGAGGCGCCGGTATTGAATCTGCAATGGGCCTTTACGTCGCGGCAGCTTGTTTATCTAAAGCCCGTGGACAGAGACCTCCATCTGTTCGTGTTCAATCTCGCTGACGGACAGGCGCGCGATTTGACGCCTCGAACAGGTGTCTCGGCCCGGATCGTAAAACTCAGCTCTGAACATCCAGAGGAAATACTGATTGGACTCAACGAGCGTGACCCAAAGCGCTATGACCTGCATCGCCTCAATTTGAGCACCGGCGAACTAAAGCTGGTTTTACAGAATGACGGTTATGACCGGTTCCTGTCCGACGATGAGTTTCGACCTCGAGTCGCCGTACGGCAGACCGAAGACCAGGGATATGAGCTGTTTCGATTGAATGAGGGTGGAGCTTGCGAACTGCTGGAAAAGTTTACGTACGAAGAAGCTCGCCTGTCCCAGCCCTCAGTGCTCGACAAGGCCGGAAGCACATTATATCTGATTGATAATCGTCGCACAGACACAGGTGTACTCAGGGCGATTGATCTGAATACCGGAAGAGGTCGCACCATCGCGACAGACCCTCTGGCCGATATCAGAATCGGTCTCTTGCTTCAGCCAGGCACTGGTCGCGTTCAATCCGCATCGGCTGTTTATGGCCGCGTGCGCCGCCAGTTCTTCGAACCATCAATCAAACGAGATTTCCAATATCTCACCACCGTTCACACCGGTGATGTGGGTATCGCGGGACGCAGCCTTGATGATCGCGCCTGGCTGGTTGTCTTTCAGGACGGAGGGCCGCTCCGCTTTTACATCTACGATCGTCGGGCGCGAAAGACGCGATTTCTCTTCAGCGAACAAAGTGAGCTTGAGCCATTCGCCCTGGCTCGTCGTCAGGGCGTGGTGGTAACCACGCGCGACGGCTTGAAGCTGCCGGGGGATCTCTACCTACCCTCCTGGACGCGCGCGGGGAACGGACGCTATCTGGATCGACCATTGCCGATGCTGGTTTATGTTCACGGCGGGCCGACCATCGCGTTCGATTGGAACAACTGGCTGGTCAATCGCAATCTGCAACTGCTGGCCAATCGGGGCTACGTGGTTTTTCGGATCGAGTTTCGCGGTGTCGAGGGATTCGGAAAAAGGATTCGCGAGGCTGGTGCGCGCGAGTGGGGGCGCAAGATGAATGACGACCTCGTCGATGCGGTGGATTGGGCAGTGAAGCAGGGACTGACCGAAAGACGGCGAGTCGGGATCTGGGGATGGTCTTACGGTGGTTACGCGACCTTGGCCGCGTTGACTTTCACTCCGGATGTTTTCGCTTGCGGTATGGCGATGTATCAACCGACGGATTTGCAAACGATGATGGAAACGCGCGGAGCCGGCGGATTCCGGAATCTGTGGCGGCGACTGGTTGGCGATGAAACGACGGAGGCGGGAAAGGCTCTCTTGCGTGCTCAATCACCGCTGTACTTCACGGAACGGATTACGAAACCGCTGCTTATCACTCACGGTGCTCAAGACACAAACGTGCCCCGCAAGTACTCGGATGATTTTGTCGCCGAAATGAAAAAGCACGAAAAGCCGGTGACCTACCTGCTTTATCCAGACGAAGGACACGATTATGAACGCAAAGAGAATTGGATCTCGCTCTTTGCCATCGCGGAGCGGTTCTTTCACGAGCACCTGGGGGGACGATACGAACCCTTTGGCAATGACCTCATTGCTTCGAGTGTTCAGGTGCTGGAAGGGGAGCGTTTGATTCCCGATTTGGCGGCAGCGATTAAGACGAAAGGGCGATCGGCGTCACTGAGGTAATTGTGACTTGCGCTTATCAAAGTTGGTTAGTCAGGGCAACAGAATCAACGGTCGTTAGTTGAAATTTGAATTTCGAAATTCGGATCAGAAATTCGGGAGCCGTGGTTAGGAGAATTCCAGGATGAACACACTATGGCAAGACTTGCGCTATGGGGGGCGAATGCTGTGGAAGAATCCCGGCTTCACCATCGTGGCCGTGCTTACCCTGGCCCTTGGGATTGGAGCCAATGCCGCGATCTTCAGCATGATTAACTCGGTGTTAATTAAGGCCCTGCCCTACCCTCAAGCAGAACAACTCGTGAATGTTTGGGAAACAGTTCCGAACGGTGGGCGGAATGGCGTCTCAGCTGCCGTCTTCAAAGACTGGCGCGCACATAGCTCTAAATTTGCGCAACTCTCTCTCGTGAAGGATGTCCGCCTAAATCTCACCGGAAGCGGAATCCCGGAACACGTCACCGGGTTGCAGGTCACAACGGAATTTCTTTCAGTCTTGAGTGTCGCTCCGATGATTGGACGTGGCTTCGCTGCCGGTGAAGATGCAATTGGTGGCAACAATCGAGTCGTTATCTTGACGCATCAATTCTGGCAGCGTCGCTACGGCGGAGATGCGAGCATTGTTGGTCAGAGCGTCTCACTGAACCAACTCCCTTACACGATCATTGGTGTTCTCCCTCCCGGCGCCTTACTGCAAGAGCAAACCATGTTTCTGGTGCCGATTGTCGTGGATGTCGATTCTGACACGGTAAAGTGGGTCCGCGACTACCACTGCTGCGGTGTGTTGGGCCGGCTGGCGCCGGGTGTCACTGCAGCCCAGGCCCAGGCAGAGTTGCGAGCAATCAGACAACAACTGGCAGCGGAATACCCCGCATTCAAGAAAGATTGGAGTCTCGCGGTCGCCCCCCTGCAACAGGAATTGACCGGAGATGTCCGTCCGACGCTTGTTATTTTGCTGGGGACGGTAGGCCTGGTCTTGTTAGTCGCCTGCGCGAATGTCTCCAACTTGATGCTGGCTCGCGGTAACGCCCGCGCCAGAGAGATGGCTGTGCGAGTTGCTCTGGGCGCGAATTCCTTTCGGATCGTCCGGCAATTACTCATTGAGAGTCTACTGCTCGCTTTGATGGGATGTGCGCTTGGCCTGATGCTAGGTTCGTTCAGCATTGCACTCCTAACAAACCTGCTTACCGGCGTAGTTCCACAGGCTCTACATCCTGAACTCGACCTAAACGTTCTTGCGTTCTCGATTCTTGTCGCGTGCGGTTGCGCACTGCTGTTTGGAATCCTGCCGGCAATTCGCGCGAGCAAACCAGACTTGAATCATGTTCTAAAGGAGACAGAACGAGGAGCGATGTCCGCTTCGAAGCGGCGTTCTCAGTCATTCCTGGTGGTGTCGGAGTTTGCCTTCACACTCGTCCTGCTGATTGGTGCGGGCTTGTTCCTGCGCAGCTTCATTCGGCTGCTGCAGACGGATCCGGGATTTAATCCAAAGCAAACACTGGCGTTCGATTTGTCATTTTCCAAGGCCAAGTATCCGAAAGCCGAAGATCAACAACGCTTCCTCAAGGAGCTGGATGGTCGGATTGCTGCCTTGCCCGGCGTCGAATCCGTAGGCGCTGCGACCACCTTGCCGTTAAGTAATCGCGGTCGAGGCGGCACTGTTGACCGGCCGGATAAACCTGCGCTCGGACCATATAACGTCCAGGACGATTTTGTAAGTGGTGATTATTTTTCTGCCCTGGACATCAAGCTTCTGCGTGGACGGGTGATTGCAGAAGCCGACAACCTACCAACGGTGCCACGAGTGCTGGTGATTGACGCGCGTATCGCCCGCGATCTCTATCCCGACGAGAATCCAATTGGCAAAACTCTCAACTATTCGGATAAGCCCTGGGAGATCGTGGGCATCGTAGCACCCATTCGCCATTCTGAGCTGAGTAGTGATCCACGCCCCAGAATATATGGACCACGAGCTCATTTCTCTTATCCGACAGCAGGGATGGTGATTCGTTCTTCGGTGCCGCCAGCGACTCTCACAGAGATGGTCAGAAGAACCATTCTGGAAGCCGATCCCGATCAACCCATCGCCAACGTGCGGACTCTTGAAGAGGCCGTCCACAAATCGCTGTCCCGGCAACGGACCACGCTGATCCTGTTGGGCCTGTTTGCTTCGGTCGCAATCATTCTCGCCTGCATCGGCATTTATGGCGTGATGTCGTACTCCATCGGTCAGCGCGCGCGCGAACTTAGTATTCGGTCCGCGCTGGGAGCTCAGCGTCAGGACATCATCCGACTGATCCTAAGCGGAGGGATGAAACTGTCCGTCATTGGCATCGTGGTCGGTTTGGTGGCGGCGTTCTTTCTATCTCGGCTGGTTGAGAAGCTGTTATTTGAGGTCAAAACACACGATCCCCTGGTCTTTATTGGTTCCGTGTGCTTGCTCGGAATAGTGGCAGCCCTTTCCATCTACCTCCCTGCGCGGCGGGCGACGAAAGTCGATCTACTGGTGGCGCTCAGACACGAATAGGAATTCGAATCAGCATTGGAATCAAGATGAAGCCACGGGAACAAATCACAACTGATGCGCCGACACTCTGGGCCATTGACCCAACGCACTCGACGGTGGAGTTCGCCATCAAGAAACTCTTCTTGTTCACCGTGAAGGGCAGCATAACCATTGTCGAGGGCAGTCTGGTGCTTGATCCGGCTGACGTCCGCCGCTCGTCGGCCACAGTGGTCCTGCAGTCGGCGAGCATCGATACAGGTAACAGGGGACGCGATGACCAGCTGCGGGCCGCGAAATTCCTCGATGCCGATCGTTATCCCGAAATTCGTTTTAAGACGACGAAAGTAGAGCCCGGAACTGACCGAGACACTTTGCGAGTTACCGGATCGCTAACGGTCAAAGACACAACCAGAGATGTCGTACTGGATGTGAGCGAGATAGACCGCAGCCGCTCTCCCAGCGGAGAGGAGGTAGCGTACTACAGCGCGCTTACCGCCATTGATCGGCTTGATTTCCATGTTGACGCCCTGCGCCTGCTGATTGGGCGTCAGCTAAAGATCATGATCAACGTTCAGGCGACCAGACCCACTTAGTTGGGTGGCACAGACTTTAGTCTGTGAGAGGGGCTGCGATGACTTCAAGGCTGGATGATCTACAAGGCGGCTACAAAGACTGAAGTCTATGCTACGTACAAGGAGCAATTGATGAAGACACTCTGGCAAGACATTCGCTACGGCGCGCGCATGTTACTGAAGAACCCCGGCATTACCTTCGTAGTGATACTGGCCCTCGCTCTGGGCATCGGCGCCAATACCGCGATCTTCAGTGTGGTTAACGCGGTGCTGCTGCGTCCGCTGCCATACCCCGAGCCTGACAGCCTGGTGTCTCTGAATGAAACCAGCCCGGTGATGGATGGGATGTCGATTTCATATCCTAACTTTGAGGACTGGCGAAATCAGAATCATGTGTTTGAAAAGATCGGCGTGTTCAACCGCGAAAGCTACAACTTGACCGGCGCCGGCGAGGCTGAGCGAATTC
Source organism: Pyrinomonadaceae bacterium (assembly GCA_023717565.1). GTDB lineage: Bacteria > Acidobacteriota > Blastocatellia > Pyrinomonadales > Pyrinomonadaceae > PSRF01. The sequence continues at coordinate 6,818 of JAMQPI010000097.1, forward strand.
TCACCGCCCAGGCCTCCGCAGATCTCTTCTCCGCATTGCGAGTGAATCCCGGAGTCGGCCGCTTATTCACCAACGAGGAAGACCAACCAGGCGGCCCGTCAGTGGTCGTGTTGAGCCACGGTCTATGGCAAAGACGATTCGGCGGGCAAATGAGTATTTTGAACCAGACACTGACTCTTAATGGAAAGGGCTACACCGTGATTGGCGTAATGCCCCAGGGTTTTTCCTATCCCAGCCGCGTCGAGATGTGGGTCCCGGTCGGTCAACTCTCTGGCGATCCAAATTGGAAGGAACGAGGCAATCATCCCGGTCTCTACGCCGTCGCGCGTTTGAAGTCAGGCGCAACTCTGGAGCAAGCGCGGGCGGACATGGAAAACATTGCAGTTAATCTGGAAAAACAATATCCAGACCAAAACGCCGGCAATCGTGTGCGGATCCGACCGCTGTTGGAAACTTATGTGAGTAATGCCCGCAGCGCTCTTTGGGTGTTGTTTGGCGCCGTCGCTTTCGTGCTGCTGATTGCCTGCGCCAACATCGCAAACCTGTTACTGGCTCGGGCCACCTCGCGTCAGAAAGAGATGGCGATTCGTTCAGCGATGGGAGCCGGGCGATGGCGCATCGCGCGTCAGATGCTGACTGAGAGCGTGCTGCTGGCCCTGATGGGTGGAACTCTCGGTTTGATAATCGCCCGCTGGGGTATCGACTGCATCCTTTATATCAGTCCGGATGCCATCCCACGCTCAAAAGAAATTGGTCTTGATTGGCGGGTGATGGCGTTTACTATCGGCGTTTCATTTTTGACAGGAATCTTGTTTGGTCTGGTGCCCGCTTTGCAAGCAGGCGTGGTGGACGTGCATGAGACTTTGAAAGAGACGGGACGCGGTACGACGCGCCGCCACTGGCTGCGAAGTTCTCTGGTGATCGTAGAGGTTGCCAGCACGTTGGTGTTGCTGATCGGCGCCGGTCTGATGATCCGAAGCTTTTACCGCCTGCAAAACGTGAACCCGGGATTCTCATATGCACGCCTGGCCAGCTTCACAGTTAGTTTGCCGGAGAAGAAATACACCAACGAAGACCAGACCATTGCGTTTTTCAAGCGGCTTCTGGAAAACACCCGGACTCTGCCCGGGGTTGAAGCGGTTGCTGCCGCTTCAGGGCTGCCGCTGGGCAACAACGGTTGGCAAACGTCATTCGTGGTTGATGGCCAACCCCGCCCGCCTCGCGATCAGACGCCGCTAATGGAAGCCTGCACAGTAACGCCCGACTACTTCCGGGCGATGAATATCCCACTGTTGCGCGGCCGCTACTTTACCGAGGAGGACAATCGATCGTTTCTGAAAGGACAAGATCTGAGCAAACTCGAAGAGGGCGAAAGACTCGTGGCCGGAGTGAACTCAATCATCATCGACGAAGAGTTTGCTCGCCGGCATTGGCCCAACGAGGACGCAGTCGGTAAGAGAATCAAAATGGGATCAGACGAGACGCCAAGGTTTCTCACCGTGGTGGGAGTTGTGGGCCGGGTAAAGATGGACGGCCTCAACCAGGATTCAAATTACGTCCAGGGCTACTTTCCATTCTGGCAACTTCCATTTACCGGCATGACCGTCATCATCAAGGCGACCGGAGAACCAAATCAGATAATCGCTGCCGCGCGCGCACAGGTAAAACAGCTCGATTCAGAGCAACCAATCTACAACATCAAGACCATGGACGAGATTCGCGCGGAATCCGTGGCGCCGGAACGTCTGAATCTAACGTTGTTCAGCATCTTTGCCGGAATAGCCCTGGTGTTGGCCGTGGTCGGTATCTACGGCGTGATGTCGTACACGGTAACCCAGCGCACCCACGAGATCGGCATTCGGATGGCCATCGGGGCGCAACAACGCGACGTGTTCAAGATGGTGATAGGCCAGGGAATGATGCTGGCACTGATCGGTATTGCCATCGGGTTGGTGGGCGCGTTTGCTTTGACTCGTTTGATGGCCACGATGCTCTTCGGTGTAACCGCCACAGATCCGGCAACCTTCGCTGCGATTGCGATTCTGCTAACTGTTGTGGCGTTGATGGCCTGTTACCTGCCCGGGAGGCGGGCCACGAAAGTCGATCCGGTGATCTCGCTAAGGTACGAGTGAGGGGATTTGTGATTTTTGAATTTTGATTTCAGAACTTTCTGATTTCAGATTTGTGATTGGAATTGGAGTGGATTGGGAATTGTCGCTGTAGGCAGCCATGGAACTCTGAGATTGGAGATCTGAGATCTGAGGTTGAGAGTTGAGAGTTGAGATCCGGAAAGTCTGAGATCTGAGGGGCTGAGTCCAATAGAAAGCACCAGAGAGTGGAGAGCGATGCGGTAATCGCAATCGGAAATGAAAGATCACGAATCACAAATCTAAAATCAAAAATCAAATCATGGAAGCACTATTCAAAGACATTCGCTACGGGATTAGGAGTCTGGCCAGGCATCCCGGCTTCGCTGCGGTTGCCGTGATCACGTTGGCGCTCGGTATCGGAGCGAACACCGCGATATTCAGCGTGGTCAATGCCGTGTTGCTGCGTCCGCTGCCATACCAACAGCCTGACCGTTTGATCAGAATCTGGGAGACCAATCTGGCACGTGGCGGCGAGTTAGAGATGACCTCGCTTTCCAACCTGCTTGATTGGCGACGCCAAAATCGCTCCTTACAAGACATCGCCGCATGGCAGCGGCTGAGCTCGCTAACGCTGGTCAGCCAGACTCCAGCATTGGAATTGAGATCAAGCGTCGTTTCGGCCAACTACTTCTCCCTGCTCGGAGTTCCGGCCGTGCTCGGCAGAACTTTTGCCGCAGAAGAAAGCACGGCGGGGCAGACGCGAGTCGTGGTCATCAGCGATGAGCTGTGGCGACGTCAATTCGGATCGAACCCACAGGTAATCGGCACGAAGATACTGCTTGAAAAAGAAGATTTTCAGATCATCGGTGTCATGCCCCGCGGTTTCAAGAGTCCCGCAGGCGAGGCCGACCTTTGGGTGCCGATGAATTTCCAGCCGAATGACATCGATCGCGGGCAAACCTATCTGCAAGTAATCGGCCGGCTCAAACCTGGCTTCACGCTTGAACAGGCACAGGCCGACTTGGACGGCGTGGCGACCCAGCTGGTGGAACAGTTTCCTGACAGCAATCGCGGCCGCGGCATCAGGCTGGTTTCGCTAGCCGAGCAAGTGGTCGGCAGCGTGCGGCGGGCGTTGCTGATCGTAATGGGTGGGGTTGGCCTCGTGCTCTTGATCGCCTGCGTCAACGTCGCCAATCTGTTTCTGGTCCGAGCAGGGCAGCGGCAGCACGAGGTTGCAGTTCGGGCGGCGCTCGGCGCTTCCAGTAGTCGGCTGGCGCGGCAACTTCTGAGCGAGTCCGCTATCGTCGCCCTGTGCGGTGGAGTGCTCGGCTTGTTTGCGGCGGTGTGGGCGCTTGAACTTTTAAAAACGTCGGCCGCCGGTCAGTTGCCCCGGCTCAATGAGATCGGCGAGCTCGGCATCGATCGTCTGACATTGATCTTCACA
>JAMQPI010000105.1 GCA_023717565.1 Pyrinomonadaceae bacterium
CCGGCCAGTTTGAGAAAGCACTCAAAGCCTACTCCCGAGCACTGGAGATTCGACCCAACGAAGACGCCGCGCTGAGAGGTGTGGTATCCGCTCACGTCGCGTTAGGTTCGGCTGATGAGGCGGCGGAGCTGCTCGAGGGAATGCTCAAGGAACGACCGGATGATCCCGATCTGCTGCTATTGCTGTCTCGCACTTATATCGATGCGGAAAATCCAGTGGGTGCCGAGCGCGTCATTGCCACGCTATTGACCCATGATGCTTCCAAGTTTCCTCGTTTCATCGAGGTGGCCCGGCTCTACCTGGGAATGGATCAGGTAAACGAGGCCACCAGAGTTCTGGCCGGCATCACCGAACAGTTACTGGCGGGTCGTGCGGAAAACGATCTGCTGGAACTTGTCCAGGAAGTGCTGGCCCGAAATCCGGAACACGTCGAAGCTCTGCGGCTGCTGGTCAGAATTCACTGGTGGCAGCGGGACATGGACAATCTGCGGTTGGCTCTGGAACGACTCGCGGAATCCGCTGAAGCTGCCGGACTTGATCAGGACGAGCGTTATGCCCTCACGCAGCTGGTTCGCCTGGCGCCGGATGAGCAACGCTACGCCGAACGTCTCGAAGCTTTGGGCGGGGCAGCCCAAGAGGCAGTCGAAGAAGTTGCATTTGCCCTGGAACCCTCCAGCGGTGACGGAGCTGCGTTCGAAACCTTTGGCGACGTTACACCAGAGGCTGCCGTCGTAGATGCCGGGTCGACTGCTCCCGTTGATCAGTTTGAGTTTAATTCAGTTTCCGAGGAGCCAGCGAAGGATCCCAGTTCCTCTTTCGCAGACCTCAACGAGGAAACACCAGTTGGTTATGGAGTTGAGTCGTCCGTAGAAGGGTTTGAATCGGGTAGTGTCGCAATCGATGAAGAACCGGCCAGAACTGTTGTTGACCGAAGAGACCCTGTGGCGATGCTGCGCCAGGAACTTGAAAGCGTAGATTTCTACATTACCCAGGGCTACACCGACATTGCCGCCGATACTCTGGATATTATGGAGCGCCAATTTGGGCCCAACCCGGAGATCGATCTCAGGCGGCAGAAATTGAAGGGCGTGCCACTCGTTGACGTTGCCGGAGTGGAAGCGACTGACGTTGACATCACTTTTGGCGGAATGGGCGGAATAGAAACTGCGACTGCTGAGGTCTTGTCTAGCTCCAACCCACCTTCGTCTGCCGGCACCAAAGGGATCGACGCCGGTCTGGCCGAGATCTTTGAAGAATTTCGAGAGGCAGCCGAAGAGGAACCCCTCTCAAACGAGGACTACGAGACGCATTACAACATGGGCACGGCGTATAAAGAGATGGAACTCGATGATGAAGCCATCCAGGAGTTCCAGACCGCCGCAAATCTTACGAAACCGGGCGACGGGACCTCGCGCTATCTTCAGTGCTGTAACATGCTTGGCCATTGCTTTGTCCACAAGGGGATGCCGCGCGCGGCAGTGCTCTGGTTCAAGAAAGGATTGGAGGCGCCGGGGCACGCGGAAGACGAATACAAGGCGTTGCGTTATGAGCTTGGCTTGGCCTACCAGCAAATGGGGGAGATCGCTCGGGCGCTCGAGATTTTCACCGAAGTCTATGGCGTTGATGTCTCCTACCGCGACATAGCAGACAAGCTTCAGGAACTGCAGGCGCAAAAGAGCGAAATCGAGGCACAAAGGAAATCGAAGAAGAAGCGGAAATCGTAAATAGGCCCTTATCAATTGGCGATTTCACGATTCACGACTAATGTCAGCCAAGCTCAGCGTCATCTTCTATATCGTCCTCTGCCTGGAGATCGGCATTGTACTCACACTACTGCCCTGGATTCCGCAGGGATTTCTCGGCTTGAGTGATTGGGGAAATAACTACTTCCTTCTGTACGCTGCCCGCAAGACCGGTTTCTATGGTTTGCAGAGTGTGGTCGCTTCAGGATGGGTCCGTGGCGCCGTTACCGGGTTGGGTATCTTGAATCTGGGCATGGCGTTTTGGGAGATCTTCCACTTCAGGCAAACCCTCGACGCCTTGCGAGGACGCATGGCCACGGCGCCATCAAAAAATGCCACTCCACCAGCTAAAGCCAATCATCTACCTGATCACGAGCGGCGAGACGACCCCGCAAACAACGCCGGGAGATAAGGATTTCTCACGGCTCCTCAGTCTAGTCGCTGCGGCAGTGGCCGCACATGTCAACCTCATCCAACTCCGCGAAAAGAATCTGAGTACTCGTGTGCTTTATGACCTGACAATGCAGGCCGCCGGTATCACGCGGGGA
>JAMQPI010000145.1 GCA_023717565.1 Pyrinomonadaceae bacterium
ACTACGCTTACTTCAAACGCCTCGGCCTGCAATACCCTTGAGCGCTGTGCAACTGCCTGATAACCCTGCGGCGAGAGTCTATGTGAGAGCCGGATGCGGGAAATCCGCACGTCCGGTTCGAGGAGGGGGGAGTGGGTCGCACCACGTCGCCTTCTCTCCTACTCTACTGGATCGTTCCTTCTTGCTTAGTTAGAGAACTCCGTTCAAGCAAGAGACAATCCCTCGCAAGTCGACATTCGACTTTCGCTCCGGCATAATCCGTTTTCAAGCCAGGTACCAAAATAAGACGATGTCACAACTAACCGAACAACTCGTACTCAGTGCCCTGAGCCAGATTCAAGATCCGGATCTGCACAAGGACATCGTCACCCTCGGATTCATCAAAGATCTCAAGATCGACGGTGGCAATGTTTCGTTTCGCATCGTGCTGACAACTCCAGCGTGCCCGGTGAAGGAAGAGATGGAAGGGGCGGCGAAGGAACTTGTAAGCGCTCTGCCGGGCGTGCAGTCGGTCAGCGTCAAGATGGACGCCGAGGTTCCTAAAGGGCGTGGCATCGGAGAAAAGGTCTCCGTGCCGGGAGTTCGCAATATCATCGCGGTCTCGTCTGGAAAAGGTGGAGTCGGCAAGTCGACGGTGGCCGTCAATGTCGCGGTGTCGCTGGCCCTCGATGGCGCGCGCGTGGGTTTGATGGATATGGATGTGTATGGGCCTAACGTTCCGATCATGTTGGGCGCCAGTGAGGCGCGCCCCGAGCTGGACGTTAACAAACTTATTCCCATTGAGGCGTTCGGCGTCCGCATAATGTCGATGGCCTTCCTCCAGCCAGGCGACAAGCCGATGATTGTCCGTGGGCCCATCCTGCATGGTCTGGTAAAACAATTTCTTTCCGATGTGAAGTGGGGCGAACTGGATTATCTGATCGTTGACATGCCCCCCGGTACGGGCGACGTCCAGTTGTCGCTCGCGCAGCTGGTTCCGGTCCAGGGAGCGGTGCTAGTTACGACCCCGCAGGATGTGGCGATCGCTGATGTGCGGAGAGCACTGCGGATGTTTGAAACCGTCGCCATACCGATTCTGGGTGTGGTTGAAAATATGAGTTATTTCATTGCTCCGGACACCGGGAACCGTTATGACATTTTTGGCGAAGGCGGGGGCCAGAAGCTCGCTGCCATGTACGGCGTGCCGTTCCTGGGTTCGATTCCACTGGGCATTGAAGTGCGTGAAGGCGGTGACAAGGGCGTGCCGATCGTAGTTAGCCAACCCGATTCTCCTCAGGCCCTGGCGTTCCGGAGGGTGGCCGAAGAGGTTGCCAGACAGGTCTCAATTGAGGCAATGAAGCCTGAACTTGTCGTTTTAGGCAAAGGTCAGTAAGATGATTTCAGGATTTTCGAGTGATGATTTTTGATTTGAAGAGGACCTGATACATCGGCAAGTTGGCCGAAACAATTGGAACTATTCGTGGGAGATTCAAGATATGTCTACACAAACCACTACGACCGAAACACCTGGCGTTGCAACTGCAGCCCCAAATATTACGCTGAATGTTACCGAGCCGGCTGCTGTTGAGATCAAGAAGTTCATGGCCAGCGAAGAGGGACTTCCCGAGACTTCAGGACTGCGCGTCCGGGTCGTGCCAGGCGGTTGTTCTGGCTTTCAGTACAGCCTGAATATCGAAGAAGAGTCGCGTCAGGGGGACTTCATTCTCAACGAACACGGCGTCCGCCTGTTCGTCGATATGTTCAGCGCTCAGTATCTGAACGGCGTGCAGATCGATTATGTGACCGGAGTCATGGGTTCCGGCTTTACGTTCACGAATCCGAATGCAACCGGAAGCTGTGGCTGCGGCACTTCCTTTACTGCTTAAGTTATCAAAGGCGCGGTGCATGAATCGGAAGGCCGGGAGTCTGTTATAGACCCCCGGCCTTCTTTCGTATAAATCCATCAGAGTCCCAGGTGAAGATAGTTCAAGCACAATCTCCCGCAGACATCGATCGCGCTCGCGAGTTGTTCCAAGAGTACGCGGCCTGGCTGGGGATAAATCTCTGCTTTCAGAATTTCGAAAAAGAACTTGCAGAACTCCCCGGGGAATACGCTCCGCCGGGCGGCCGTCTCTTCCTTGCTGTTAGTGGTGATCAGGTTTCCGGCTGTGTGGCACTGCGAAGCCTTGGAGAGGGCACCTGTGAGATCAAGCGACTCTACGTACGGCCCGAATTTCGTCGAGCGGGTCTAGGACGTCAACTAACCCAAGCCATAATTGACGCCGCACGCGAGATTGGCTACTCGCGGATGCGCCTCGATACGTTGCCAGGCAAGATGGACACTGCACTCGCGATGTATCGTTCGCTGGGGTTTCGAGAGATCGACGCCTACTACCACAATCCGGTTGCCGGGGTGACCTTCATGGAATTGTCAGTCACTTCAAACCCATGACAGGGCGAAACATCTTGCTCGCTTGCTCAACTCTGACACTTGTGCCAAATTCTAGAGGCAATCAAAACAAAACTTCTGGAGTACGAGACTGATGCCGAAGATTGAAGCCGAGACTGCAAGCGGAACCGTGGCCTTTGAAGCGCCCGCAGGTAATAAACTCGTGTTGGCCATTGAGGATGCGGGCATCGACATCCTCCATCGTTGTGGAGGCAATGCGCGTTGCACCACTTGTCGAGTTGAGATTCTCGCCGGAGACCCGGGGGAAATGCGCGAACTGGAGCGCGATCGATTGGCAATGGAATCAGAGCTCGCCGACAACGTGCGTCTCTCCTGCCAGATACGCGTCAATGATGATCTGAGAGTTCGGGTGATCAACCAGGCCAGCGTGAGAGGCATGGATGCCGGGCCGCGACCACTGGAAGACTAGTCTTACCAGTATTTTCGACATTATTGCGTAGCAAGAGCATCTCGGTGTAATCTGCGCGGGTAATCTAACAATTCAAGTGACCTCGACAGATGAGCTGTCTGTCCCACTTAACACCTCGGAGGGCCTATGCTAATCGAGTCAACTGTTCATCTCCCCGTCAGTCTGGCTATGTTTCAGGAAATTTTTCATACTCCTGATTCCCAAGCGTTCCTCAGAATTCTCCTTCGCTGGGCACACTTCGTCGCAGGTATAACGTGGATTGGATTGCTTTATTTCTTCAACCTCATCAACGTTCCATTTCAAAAGGCGCTTGATCCGGACACCAAGAAGAAGGTCAACCCGGATCTTCTTTCACGAGCACTCTGGTACTTCCGTTGGGGTGCGGTCGTCACCGTGCTGGCAGGTCTTGCTTACTTCGCGATGTACACATTAAAAGCAGATGTGAATAACGCGAACACGATTGGACTCGGCAATATCAACCTCTGGTGGGTACTGTTTGCCTGGCTAACCTATCCCATCGTCTTGTTCATCATAGAATTCCTGATCATCAAGAAGGTGGCGGCCCTGACCAAGGATGGACGCGTTTACGCGATCGTGATGCTCGTGCTGGTGGCGATAATTACCTGGGGCCTGGTGAAGTTCTTTGTGGTCATGCTGACCGTCGGCGGCGAGAGCTGGGCCAGCAACAAGACCATTTCGATTGGCGTCGGTGGTGCTTACGGCATAGTCATGATGCTGAATGTTTGGGGAATTATCTGGCCGAACAATAAGCGCATTATCGCGGCCACAGCCGGCACCGGACCGGCGGCGCCTCCGGAGTTGGCTCGCCAGGCTTTTCTTGCATCGCGGACGAACGCCTGGTTATCGCTCCCGCTGCTTTTGTTCATGGGCACATCACACGGCGACTGGGTAATCTTCGGGAAGAACTAAAAAAGGATAGTCGGCAGGAGCAGGAGGCAGGAGGCAGGAAATTGGTAAGTTTTTGTCCTGCCGTCTGCCGCCTGCTCCTGCCTCCTGGTATTAGGGAGGTGAGCAATGAGTTCAGCAGATTCCTACAAGGCCAGACAGTTTGATCTCAGTGGTTTGAAGGGCATTTCGGATGAGACGTTGGAGCTACACTTCAAGCTCTACGAAGGCTATGTCAAAGAAACAAACAACCTGACGGAGAAAATTCGGGAGTTTATTCAAGACGGGAAGGTCGATCAGGAAGAGATGCCCGCCTATTCCGAACTGACACGCCGTCTCGGTTTTGAATACAACGGAATGGTTCTGCACGAGTACTATTTCGAGAATCTCAAGAAGGGCACAAGCACGGGCGAGCCGGATCGCTCATCCAAATTCCTCAAAGCGGCGGAAGCGAGTTTTGGCAGCTACGATATCTGGAAGACAGATTTTCAGGGTATCGGCAAGATGCGCGGTGTGGGCTGGGCAATCTGTTATGAGAACCCCGCCAATCACAGGCTCTCAAATCACTGGATCTCGCTGCATGAAACCGGCAATGTCGCCGGCTTCCATCCGATCCTGGTGATGGACGTTTGGGAG
>JAMQPI010000156.1 GCA_023717565.1 Pyrinomonadaceae bacterium
GGCATTCCCAGATCGGTGAGGACAGCGTCAAATTCCCTGGACTCAAAGAGTGCCAGTGCCTCATGTCCGTCGGGAGCTGTCACAACCTTACATCGTTCGCTCTCGAGAAGGTCGCGGAGCAATTCGCGAACATGTTCCTCGTCATCAACAACAAGTATCTTAAGTTGATTGTCTTTCCGTGCGTCTTTCAGAGATCCGTTCAAGTCGTTGGTTAATTCTGTCAGGCCCGGAGAAATGGATGTAATTAGCGATTCGTCCTCGGTTTTGGCGGCAGGTAGAGTGATGCGGAAAGTTGTGCCCTGCGACATCTCTGAATGTGTGGTGATGGTCCCCTCATGACGTCTGATGATTCCGAAGCCCACCGCTAGTCCCAGACCCATCCCGGCTTTGCCCTTGGTGGTGAAGAAGGGATCGAAAATTCGCGAGCGAATTTCCGGCGCCATTCCGGTTCCGGTGTCGGCGATCGAGATCACCACCGAGCCATCAGTGTCTTCGGCCGAGAGCGTTAGCTGCCCGCCCTGGGGCATAGCGTCGACGGCGTTGAGTACCATGTTGACCAGCACTTCGCGGAGCTCCGATTCATCGCCCATGACCTTAGACTTGGACCTTACCCGCACATTCAAGCTGATGTGAATTCCCGACGCCTCCGCCTTGTCTTTCCAGCGTGGTCTGGTGAGTTCACTTACGTCAAGAAGTATCTGGTCCACCGAAACCGGCCGGAAGTCATGATCCCGGCGTTGCCGCGCAAAGTCCTGAATCCGCTTGACGGTCTTCCCACCGTCCTCGGCAGTCTTAATGATGATGCGTAGGCCGCGGCTGATCTTTTCCGGGTCGTTGGTGCGCAGCAGCAGTTGAGCCCGGCCCAGAATGCCGGCCAGGGTGTTATTGAAGTCATGGGCTACACCCGATGCCAACTCGCCTAGCGCCGACAATTTCTCTATCTGAGCAAGTTGCTCGCGAATACGTTCCTGCTCGGCGATGTGTTGTGATAGCTCCAGCACATGCTGCTCGGCGTGCTTAGCCTGGGCGGCTGCTGCTTCAAGGTTCTTAAGATACATGCGGTAAGTGAGGATTGCGGCTGCGATTACCGGAAGAGTGATGACGAAGAGGAAAAGATCTAATCGATAAGCCGAGAATAGACCGGCTATCGCGGCTGCGGAGATTGCAATCCAGGCAAATAGATCGAACGGCCTCTGGTTGTTTTTTGCGAATTCGGACATTTTTGCCCCGATCCACGTGACCCTGCGATAAGCCGTAGGCGTGGTGGTTTGAGCGGCCGGGCTCTTTCTAAATCAGCCTTGGGGGCAACAGGCTAGGCTCTTGGTGGGCCGAGAGGTGGCGTGACGATGAGTGCTGACTTGGGGGCGCGAGGCGAAATCCGTCTCTAGTCGGATCGTCGTGGGGGATTGCACAACGCCTACTTGAGGAAGATTGTGTCGTAGGCTGCTCGCAGGTTAAAACCAGCCTTCTGATAATAGCGCTGCGCCTTCTTGTTCTCATCATTCACCAAAAGCACAATCGATTTGGTGTAGGACAACAGGTTAATCGCTAACTGAGAGAGGCAACGCAAACCGTAGCCAGTGCCCATCTTCTCCGGCGAGACCCACACGCCTTCGAGATAGACTGCGTCGGGCGTGTCAGATACCACGTCCGCCTTGAAAATGAGTCTGCCTTCCTCAACGCAAACCCAGCTTCGACCTCGTCCTATGCGACGAGCGTACCGTTCACGAAAACCGTCTGGATCGGTTTCCAGGGGGTTGATACCGCTTTCCTCGAATGCCATCTGAGCATGTACGGGAAGGAGTAACTCAATGTCACCCAATGTAGCCATGCGCATCTCGAGAACTTCCTCTCGAACCTGCACGGGCCACTTCAGTTCGAGCAGGAGCTCGCGGCAGGCAAAGCGCATATCCTGTCCGTCTTCGGAATAGTAGTTCCAGAAATCACTGATACGTTCTTCCTCGCCCATGATTAAATGAGGAGTTGCACTCTGACGCGCCAGGTCGGCAAATGCCTGGAGCGCGCGATCCGTTGTTGTTTCCATCAGAGTAGCGTGACCAATCAGTGCCACGCCTTCGAGTTGCCCTTGTCGGTTGCGGCAGCCGTAGAACGTGCCACGGTTACGTTCACTGACCAGTCCGTTGTCCCGGATAAACCCGATCATCCCAACCGTGTGCATGGGACGTCGAGAAAGAAATTCCAGTGTTTCTGCTTCCAGCTCCTGGGTTAACGGGAGAGTGACTACCTCATTCTCCCGACAGGGAACCGTGAGGGGCTTGATACTGATTCTTGCGGTGGCGGTTTGACGATTCATGGGGATTGGTCCTTGTTTGATAGCGGATGACATTCGGGGGGGCAAAAATTAGTAACCAGCGTAATCGCTTCCAAAATCCTGGTCGATAGGCATGATTTCCGTGGGGTCGCCGCCGAGCAAGGCGCTGTACGACTGCAGGATCGCATCGCTCAGCAGAACGCCATCGCTGAGAAGTACCCCGTCACTAAGTAATACGCCGTCGCTGAGTAACACACCGTCACTAAGCAACACGCCGTCGCTAAGAAGGACTCCAGTGCTACAGAAGGACGCTCCACCTCCCATGGTGGTGCCATTGCTAAGCGGAATGCTATCGCTAAGCAGCACGCCGTCTGACAGGAGCACGCCGTCTGACAAGAGGACCCCGTCTGATAGAAGAACACCGTCGCTAAGCAATACGCCCAGCGCGTATACACTTTGGTATTTCGTAATCAGATTGCTACCAGTGGCGAAGGTATTGCCCATGATCACGCCCTGGGACCACGTGAAAGTATAGTTGTCAATGGTCGAGTGCGGGCTTGGTGCGCTGCTCGTTAAGAGCGAGAAACCGAGTATGGCACTCAAAGCATCAGTGCGCATCATCTTCGCCAATCGAACCGCCCCGTCTACGTTGAGTTCGCCGGCACCCTGCTCAAACATATTGAAGTTCGGCATCTGCTGGGCCGTATACATGAGAATCATTTTCACCATGTTCGGCGTCAGCTTGTTGTTGGCCTGAATCATGAGGACTGCGGCACCTGCTGCCAGCGGTGTGGCCATCGATGTTCCGCTTAGTCTCATTTGGGCGCGCGAGGCGTTGGAACTTACCGCAACTTCGAGAGAGGGGTCGTTCTGCACCAAACGATTGTTCGGCGACTTCGCAAAAATCAGCTTGTTGCCTGGAGCGGCGAGGTCTGGTTTGACGAGGTTGTCATAGTGCTTGACGCCGATGTCGTCGGTCCAACCGCTGCGCGTCGGCCCTCTTGAGCTGTACGTTGCGATTCCGTCGTCGCTTCGGTCATTCGATCCCTTCGTATCAACAGCACCGATAGTAATCACTGAAGGATCGATACCCGGGGAATGGACATGGCCGTAAGTCTTTTGGCCGCCGCTATTCTTACCATTGTTGCCGGCGGCGGCGAACACCACCACTCCAGCGTCCACTAATCTGCGCGACGCCTGACAGATAGGATCATCCTTATAGGAGTTTATGGCCGGCATACCAAGGCTCATGTTCACCACGCGGATGTTGTATGTGAGTCGGTTATCCATCAGCCAATCGAGTGCGCTCAGGAGACCAGATACTGATCCGACACCCTGGGAATTCAAGACCCGCAAGTTGATAATGTTTGCTTTTGGGGCGATGCCGACATACTTGCCATAGGAGACGATGCCATTACCGGCCGCCGCAGATGCGACATGAGTGCCATGACCATATGGATCGTCAGTGCGTCCTTCACCGGTGAAGTCGACGCTCCTCACTATGCGTGACTGCGAAGTGCCGGCTCTGAGAAACGCGACGTGGCCACCGTAGATACCAGAGTCCACAATGGCGATTCCCACGCCATCTCCATCGAGGGAGCTGCCCAGAGTTCCAAGAGAACGGACATCGTCAGCGCCTGTGGTGCTCGCGACGTGGCCGCCCAGCGATCTCACTTCACTATCTACCGAAACAAATTCGACTTCGGGAAAGGAATTGAGTGAGTCAACCACACTGGCCGGTAGCTCCAGCGCGAGTGTGTTGAAGTTCGTATACTGTTTCCTGACCTTCACACCATTGCTTCTGAGGAGTGCCCTCAGTTCGAGGCCTGGCCGGGAGTTCAGCTGCAGAATGACCTTCAGGGCATTCGCTCCGGGCTCTCTGCGTGAGCGGTCTCGGAGATCATTGGCCACCTTACGGTGCTGTCTCCCGACCCGATCGCGCCGGTCGCCTTTGGCGCTGGCTTTGTCCATCACCAGAATGCCGCAGCAGAGCGACAATACTAGCGAGGCACATGCTAGCCAGGTCATTACCAATGAGCGTTTCGTTCTTTTCATTTTCAAGCCATCCTCGGTCAACTAGTGTTTAAGCTCCCGCCCTGAGAATTCGATCTGGGCGCACAGCCCTTTTTGCAATGACCGTGCCATCTGCCGTTCTAACCGCAAGCCCTGTGATTGAAGGAGTTAGGGTAAAGGGCAAGGCCGAGTGCATAGGTCAGTGGGCCCGCTCGTTCGGTCAACCTGATGAGCCACGGTAATCAATCTGATAGGATTTCAGAATGTTAAGGCAACATGATCTTCCAGAGCTGATTGAGGTTTACCGCGATCGCTCCTGGCATCGTGAGGCGGAGAACCGCATCGAAGATGTCGCCGCTGCGGAGAGGTTTATCCATCAGGTAGGGTTCTGCAGCGCCATGACGGATTGCCGCCGGCCAGGGCCTTCTCTCTATATAGGTGTTTGTGGCCGTCGTGATGCTTACATGCCTCGAAACGTTCAGAAGGACCCCGAGAGCCGACTCACCTGGTTCATTAAGGACGACTTAATGCGTCGTGGCCGGGTCTTTTACGCGAAACTGAAGCGAGGCCGATTAACCTTTATCTCGCCGCGAATGCTTCCTTATTTTCACGCGCTCTGGGGCGTTCCGATGGCCAAGGAGGTTGAGGTCTTGTCTGACGAGGCACGGTCGGTATTGCGGGTTCTCCGCCGTGAGTGGGAGATGGGAACGAAAGACCTACGACTTGCGAGTCGAATTGATGAGCGTGGTCGCTTTAACAAGGCAGTCGATGATCTTCAAAAGGCCTTCAAAGTGATCCCGAGCGACGTGATATACAAACCAACGTTCAGTTACATCTGGTCCCTCGCGGAAAGTCGATTTCATGATGAGCTGGCGCTCAGGGTGAGCAAGGAAGAAGGCTTGAAAGAAATCGCTCGTGCCTACCTGACCGGTGCCGGGATGACACTTCGCGGTGAGCTGGCAAGCGTCACTGGCTTGTCGAGGACGGAGGCGGGTTCGGGGAACTGGGCGCTCGTAGACGATGGTGATGCCCTGAGGCTTGAGCCAGGAGTATACCGCTGGCGGGAGTTGGCTTAACCATCGTCTAAACCCGAACGTTTCTGGGATACCGGCGATTCAAGTTCTTTGAGATCGCGCTCGGCTTCGCGTAGAGTTTTTCGCTCCAACTCATCCATCTCAATCACCAGCGGCAGGTGCTCCTGCGTCGCGCTTAGTCGCCGTAGCATTGCATGAGTTTCAGCCTGGTTAAGACTGCGGCTCGCTGCTGCCTCAATTGTCTGCAAGCGAGCTCTGGCCTCGGCCAAACGGTCCTTCGCCTCGGTCTTAAGGCTCTCCAGTTGCCGTTGGTCTGACTCGAGATCAAGCAGTAGAGTGGCCGTATCGGCCCCAGCTAGACTGCGAGCACGAGTTATTCTGGATCGGACCCTTACCAACTCTTGATTGCTCTTGGCTAAGATACGACTTGCCGTCAACCGACTCGCCAGCGTTTCGCGATAAGCATCAGCCAGGAGCAGGCTGTGTTTGCCTGTCTCTAATAGTGTTTTCCGCTCAGCCGTAGATAATTCGCTTGTGAACCAGATGACTTCACTGGCGGTTATGCCATCCTCAGCCAACTTGTTGCGCAGGCGTCGCAACCAACGTTTGCGATAGAGAAACAACAGGATCATCACCAGCGCACCCGCGAAGCAGCCCAACGCCAGACCGATAACCGCCAATAGCAGATACACGGCCGCCGCGTCAGTTGCTGCTGAACCAAGGAATAGAAGGAAAAACACGACTGGGAAGGGAAGCGCGATTAGCGGAAACGCGATCCACGGAATCCAATACAAGAAATTTGCAAGTTTCTTGTCTCTGGCGGTCAGCTTTCCTGGCGTTTCTTGAATCATAGTAGTGACGAAAGAACCCAAGCCTTGATGATTTGGGCCGGAGGCTTCCACACCGCGAATCGTCCCATCCGTGAACCCACCGGTAGCCTGTACGACTTGGAGACGCCAGTCAAGACACTAGAAGGTCCAGGGGCAGTTTGCCGTATATGTCTGTATAATGCACAAAGCCCTACGCGACTTAATATTAGGAGTCAGCGATGAAAACAG
This sequence comes from Pyrinomonadaceae bacterium, assembly GCA_023717565.1. Taxonomy (GTDB): domain Bacteria; phylum Acidobacteriota; class Blastocatellia; order Pyrinomonadales; family Pyrinomonadaceae; genus PSRF01. Next base: position 6,378 of record JAMQPI010000156.1, read on the forward strand.
TTTCACTACTCGCAGCAACAATCTTTCTTGGATTGATGTCCTTGATGGTTGTGAGTTCCAGCCGTCAACCTGCTTTCGCCCAAGCTCCGGCTGTAACTTCTGCGGGTGGGTCGCTTGCGGCCGGACCGTGGACAATCCCCATTAGTATCCGGGTCAAAGGCATGAAGCCGGAGCCAGAACTGCAGATGATAGATCTCACGGTGACCGAAGACGGCGATCCGCAGACGATCCTCTCGATTCGGGCAATTGGAACTAGCTCGCCGTTAACGCTGGCCACGCTGATTCAGGACGACGTGGTGTCGTCGATCAGTAATGAAATCAAGCCGCTAAGAGAGTTCATAAACCGTCTGCCGCGCGGTTCCAGAGTCCTGGTTGGTTATTTGAGAACTGGCTCGTTGCAAGTCCGCCAGAAGTTTACGGCGGATTTAGAAAAAGCGGGCAAAGCACTCCGAGCGCCTCTGGGGTTTGCCAGCGCAGCACCCTACAATCCGTACGTGGAGGTTATTGAGGCGATCAGGCGTTTCGATTCGCAGCCCTCGGGTCGAAGAGCAATACTTCTCGTGTCAGATGGGTTGGATCTTTCACATGGTGCAGACTCAAGTTCGGCGGGCCAGAGCCTTGATCTGCAGAGGGCTATCAACGAGGCGCAACGTCGAAGTATCGCCGTTTATGCTTTCTATGCTCCTACCGTTGGGAGCCGGGATCCAATCCTGGCTGCGAATGCCCAGGGATCGTTGCTGAGACTTGCCGAAGAAACTGGCGGAAGAGCGTTTTTTCAAGGCATGGGCACACCAGTGAGTTTTGATCCATTCATCAAGGAGTTGACAACTTCACTGGACAGGCAGATAGCCCTCACGTATCTCTCGACCCATACTGGAAAGGGTTATCACCGGATACAAGTACGTTCACTATCAGCCGGCGTGCAAGTAGACCATCCATCGGGATACACACGCTAACGTCTCCGCCAAGCGTTTAGTAGCTAACGAATGAGTCTCATTGAACGGTAGCGGCCAACAGGGAACCGCGCCGATCAGTTGCCACCGCCCATCCTTCTCCGAGGCTGCCAATCATTCCATGAAAGTGAATCTCACTACCTGAGAGAACTAACAGAACGTCACCAGCGTGATAGCGCGGATCTACCAAAGCAAAACGAATAACCGTGGCCTGACCGTTTTCTTGTTCCAGTGTCTCAAAGGAGAAGTCGTCGGCATCAACCAGGTATGTCTGGGAATTGTTGGCGACTCTCTGCTCATCTGGCATCATCAGTCTCCTAGGCCATTGCCTTTGGCGTTCATGAAATCTACTGGCGGTCAGCTTTTCACTAATCTGAGTTTGAGTGGGGCGGCTAGTGGGACTCGAACCCACGACCTCTTGATCCACAATCAAGCGTTCTAACCGACTGAACTATAGCCGCCACATGCTGGTGTAGCTGAGAAATACTTGCCCCCGGCAGGACTCGAACCTGCGGCCCTCTGCTTAGCTTCCAGCATCAGGCTTTCCCTGACCGCCCGTTCAAAACCGGGTTTGCTGGCTGGACTATATCTTGGACATCTCAGTCCCGACCCGTATAGTCTCTGAGGATCCCACCCACGCGTGATGCCTTTGGCGGTTTCCTGCGGATTACCCAATCCTCATAGATTTTTACTCGGCGTTAGATGCCAAGTACCAGAGGCTCTCAGGGCGTTCCCGCATATGGGGTCGTCCACTCAATGGGTTCCTTACTTAGAAACTTTCCCCATTAAGGCTCCGACAAGGCAGATGCTCTATCCGCTGAGCTACGGGGGCACATTGCCGATTAGTCGCGATGTTAGCATGTCGACGGCTATTCGGGTCAACCGCTCATTAAGAAGAGTGCCGTCTGAAAAATCAAAGAGACCGACCCACGAAGGGCGGCCTCTAAGTTTGTTGCCTGGTTGGGTTCGAATTACGCCGCGCGTGGATGTTCGCTTGTCTCTGCGTAAACTCGGCGACCATTCAGTGCGTCATCGATGATTTCTCGAACCGCGGAGGTGTCTGGATTAACATCCATGCGGTCACAAGCGCGAAGGTGCCTCAAAATCCCTTGGGTTGCTATCTCCAGAGCCACGCCGGTTAGCTTTGAATACCTGCGCGCCTGAATATGATCTATTCTGAGAATCCGCTCGTCTAGCGGTAAGTGTCTATCGAAAGTCACGATTCCTTTTCACTCCTCTAAGGCCCGAATACTCGGGTTAATAATAACTACGGTCTAGGATGCGCTATTGACCTCCTGGGGATGTCAGACGCCTCGCATCGGCAGTTTCCGGGTGTCGCTGCCTGATTGTTCAGACAGTTTGCTTGCCGGCTGTACGACGAAACAGGGGATTATATAGAAGACTTTGGAAAAAGGCTACATTTTATTCTGACGCGTGTTTGCTCTGGGGGTGGTTGTCATAAGTCCTTTAGTGCATACAATTTACTCGCGGGACACGAAAGCGCTGTATTTCCTGCCCTAACGAGCGGAAGATCCTCGATTGGGACGACAAGCATCGGACTGAAGGACCAAAAACGAAGCGCCGCTCCAAGTTCATCCAAGAATGAACTGGGGCGGCGCCTAATCTAATTAAAGCCAGAGATCGAAGAATCGGCCTTATTTCTTCGGCAAGACCGTGTCTTTCATCGCTTTTCCGACACGAAACTTCAGTGTGGTTTTCGCCGGGATCTGAATGGTCTCCCCGGTTGCGGGATTTCGACCTTCGCGCGCTTTTCTCTCAGACTTAACGAGCTTTCCAAAACCCGGAAGCACGAACTCGCCATTGGTCTTAACTTCTCGTGCGGCGAGATTTGAGATCTCCTCAAAGAATAGCTTTACATCCGCGCGCTTCATGCCCGTCTTCTCTGCAAAGTGATTAACTACCTCCGACTGCGTCATGCGCTTCTTGCCTGTCGCGGCTTTGGTCGCCATAGTCTAGTGGACACCTCCGACAAAACGTTAATTGAAAATGCGAACAGTCATATATCACACTCAGG
>JAMQPI010000182.1 GCA_023717565.1 Pyrinomonadaceae bacterium
TGCCTCGGTGATGTAAGAGATCCGTTACGAGAAAGGTCCGAAGATCAACCATTCGCCCTTTTTGCAAATCCACGCTCGCAGCGAGTATGCTCGACCTTCCTAATACTTAACAATTGGAGACACTATGACTTCAATGCGCACAGGACGAGTGACCGAACACCTTGGTCACAAGAATACGAAATACGAACTTGATAATTACGGTATTAAAGAAGTAAGCAAAGTCCATTGGAACCTCACCACACCCGAGCTGTATGAAGAGATCATTCGCCGCCACGAAGGCGCGCTCTCAGATCAGGGAGCATTGATTGTTGATACAGGCGAACATACCGGCCGGGCCGCCAAAGACAAGGCAATCGTCCGAGATCCTGCGAGTGAGGATAAGGTCTTTTGGGGGGACATCAACAAAGATTTTTCCCAGGACAAATTCAACGCCCTCAAGGATCGGATGATGGCCCACGCGAACGGCCGAGAGCTTTTTGTACAAGACACGTTTGCCGGCGCTCAACCCAGGTACCGACTGCCAGTGCGGATCATTACCGAGCTGGCCTGGCATTCTCTCTTCGCACGCACCATGTTCATTAACGACCGTGAAGCTACCGCACCTCATCAACCGGAGTTCACGGTTATCAACTTCCCCAGTTTTCAAGCCGATCCACAGCGTGACGGTACTCGCTCGCCGACATTCATTCTGATGGATTTTAGCCAGCGGCTGGTGTTGATCGGTGGCACTTCCTACGCCGGCGAGACCAAGAAGAGTGTGTTCACCATTTTGAACTACCTGCTCCCGCAGCGTGGCGTGATGAGTATGCACTGTTCCGCAAATGTGGGCGACTCGGGTGACGTGGCGATCTTCTTCGGTCTCTCCGGAACGGGCAAGACAACGCTCTCGGCTGATCCGGAACGCAAACTGGTAGGCGATGATGAGCATGGTTGGTCAGACGACGGGGTGTTCAATTTCGAAGGAGGCTGCTACGCGAAGGTGATCAAGTTGTCGGCTGAAGCAGAGCCGGACATCTACCGCACCACCCAGATGTTTGGAACGGTTCTTGAGAACGTCGTTTTCGATCCTAAGACGCGTCAGATCGATCTGGACGATGCCGCGAAAACTGAAAACACTCGCGCCTCCTATCCGTTGACAAGCATCCCCAATATCGTGCCTGAAGGCCATGCCGGCCATCCGCAGAATATCATCATGTTAACTGCCGACGCCTTCGGAGTGTTGCCTCCCGTCTCGCGCCTTACTCCCGAACAGGCGATGTATCACTTCCTTTCCGGCTACACGGCCAAGGTTGCCGGCACGGAAAAAGGGATCAAAGAACCGGAGGCTGCATTCTCTACCTGCTTCGGCGCCCCTTTCATGGTGCTGCACCCAGGCGTTTATGCCGACCTCCTGGGCAAGAAGATGGGCCAGCATGACGCTGCTTGCTGGTTGGTCAATACCGGATGGAGCGGGGGAGCGTACGGCGTCGGGCATCGTATGAAGATTTCGCATACGCGAGCAATGATTCGCGCAATTCTTACCGGACAACTCGCCCAGATGAAAACAACTCCCGATCCGATCTTCGGAGTGGGCGTGCCGGTGTCATGCCCCGATGTTCCTGAGAATGTGCTTCAACCGCGTAACACCTGGTCAGATAAGGAAGCTTACGATCGCCAGGCCCGCGATCTCGCTCGTCGTTTCAATGAAAACTTCAAGAAGTATGAGAGCGGAGTTTCAGAAGCAGTCCGAGGAGTGGGGCCAAGGGCTGACTAATTTGTTGCTTCGCGCAACATTTAGCCGGGCGTCGAACAGGCTGCTAATGAGGTCATTCGACTAGTGCGGAGTTGATTGCTGCATACTACGGCAGCATACAACTTATCCGGGAGGCCAACTCATCGGGCGACCACCCAGGACGTGCACGTGAAGATGAAACACTGACTGACCCGCGCCGGCGCCGCTGTTGATGACCGTGCGATAACCATCCTCCGCATGTCCCTCGTCGTTGGCGATGCGCGCACCAACTCGCAACAGATGCCCAAGCAGGGCCTCGTCTCTAACTGAGGCTTCGTCCAGCGATTCCATGTGCTCACGAGGAATCACCAGCACGTGAGTTGGAGCCTGGGGGTTGATGTCCCGGATGACTACGCAGGCACCGTCCTGGTGCAAGAACTCAGCCGGCACTTCACCGGCAATCATTCGGCAAAACAAACAGCTTTGCTCTGACATTTTGATTAGACTCTCTGTCTGGATTTTAAACCCGGATTGATCACGCCGCCGCGTCCTGGTGTGTTGCCCCCGAGCTTGGCGCCGTTACAGATTCCCTGATCCGCTCGATATCTGCGCCGACTGCCCGCAGCTTCGCTTCAATCTTCTCATAACCACGATCGATGTGGTAAACGCGATCGATGATTGTTTCGCCACGCGCCACCAGACCGGCAAGGACCAGCGAAGCTGACGCGCGCAGATCCGAAGCCTGAATCGGAGCCCCGGTTAAGGGTGTAGGACCATCAACGATGGCTAGCCTTCCCTGGAGTTGGATACGGGCTCCCATTCGCTGCAACTCGGAGGCATGCATAAACCGATTCTCGAAGACTGTTTCGGCAATCACTGAGCGCCCCTCAGACTGTGTCATCAGCGCCATGTATTGGGCCTGCATGTCGGTAGGAAATTGAGGATACGGCTCAGTGGTGACGTCGTGGGATTTTAAGCCCCGCTTCGATCTCGCCCGTAACGTGCTGGGGTTCAGTTCCTCAATCTCCACCCCCACCTCGGTCAGTTTTTTGATCACACTGGATAGATGTTCAGGCCGGCAATCCTTGATCTCCAATTCACCGCCGGTAATTGCCGCCGCAACTATAAAGGTCCCGGTTTCGATCCGATCAGGGATGATCGTGTGCTCGGCGCCGCCGAGTGCCTCGACACCATCAATCTCAATAGTGGGTGTCCCACCGCCTCGCACCCGCGCTCCCATCCGGTTTAATAATTGGCAAAGATCGGTAATCTCGGGCTCACAAGCAGCGTTGTGAAGAACAGTGGTCCCCCGCGCCAGTGTTGCCGCCATCATCAGGTTCTCCGTACCTGTCACGGTTACTTTTTCAAAACGGATTTCTGTCCCTTTGAGTCGCCCTCCCGCCGGAGCACTTGCCACCACGTTTCCCGCTTCCAGTCTGACCTCTGCCCCCAGTTGTTCAAATCCCTTGAGATGCAGATCGATGGGACGCGTTCCAATCGCACACCCGCCGGGCAGAGACACTTTCGCTTTACCAAAGCGGGCCAACAGCGGCCCGAGCGCCAACACCGACGCGCGCATCGTCTTAACGAGTTCGTAGGGCGCTTCAAAAATCTCGATGTGAGAGGCGTTGATCTTGTGGGTCCGGAGTTCCGGGGTCAGCACGGTAGCGCCCAGGTCTTCCAGCAGGCGGCGTTGGGTGATGATGTCCCGCGCGTAAGGAAGATTGTGCAACGTTACCGTTTCAGGGGTTAGCAAGGAAGCTGCCATGCAGGGGAGCGCAGAGTTCTTGGCGCCACTGATTGAGACACTGCCTTTGAGCGGGTTGCCACCCCTGATGCGAAACTTGTCCACGCACAACAGATTAGATTAAAAACCCGAAACGACAAAGGCGAGAGTAATTGTTCGTTTGGGAGCTGGAGTTCAGGGTCGCAGTCGTTTTCGGCTTCGCCGCGCCCAGTGCGGTAAGGCTCCGCCTTACCGAAAGCATCCAACCAAATTCCAGGCTATGCCTGTCTGTGGTCCGACGGAGGCGTAGCCTCTATAAAATCGAGTAGTCCTCGGTAAGGCGGAGCCTTACCGCACTGGGGGCGGCAGAGCCGTAAGAAAATTAGTCTGAGGTAACCGGAGAGAGAGAAAACTACAAAGGGTGCGTCGTTGGCTCCTGGATTTGAGCCCAACGCCGCACCCTTTGTGGGTCTTGAGTTTTTGAAACGTCAGTTGTTAGAACCAGATCCCGTGCGCTTGATCTTCACGCCACCGTTTGTGGTAGTGGCGCGTACAGTTGGTCCACCGGAACCCAGGTTCACCGCCAGTTCCTTGGTAATCCGTCCCTGCACAGTCACGGGAAAATCCACGCTGAGGTGACCATTGACTGTTCCGGTTTCCAAGTGTGCTGAATAATTCTCTGGGACCGACATAACAATACCGCCGTTGGTAGTTTTCACATCGAGCGTTTCGCCGTCCCACTGTGGACCATCAAGTTCGACTACCACGCCGCCGTTGGTTGTACCGCCCCGAACCAGTCCGCCAACGCGTTTCAAAACGACGCCGCCGTTGTGCCCGGTGAATTCGATGCGTCCACTAACGTCTGTGATCGAAATGCCTCCGTTGTAGGCTTCCAGGGAGAGATCAGAACGCCGTGGAACAAAAACCTCAAAGCTGACATTCCAATTGTAGTCCCTGCGGTTTTCCGGTCCATCGGCAAAGATCTTGCCGCCCGCAGTCTCAATTCTGATCTGTTTTGCCAGTGCGTCAGCTTCACTCTGAGTAGATGCACCCGTCTGGATTCGGGCCCGCAGCAGGACCTCATTTCGATCCCAGCCCTTCACGGAAACCCCTCCGTTCTTGCGAGCGTCGACCGTAATTGTGCCCCCCGCCGCCACGGTTTGTTCCTTAATTTCGCAATGCGACATCAAGCGGTCGCTATACCAATTGTCGCTACAAGTCAGAGAGCATTTAGACCTGTCTTGCGCAAACGCGACCACGCTCATCACACTTAGCGTTGTTGCAATCAACACACTTCGTCTTATCCAACTATTCATGGTCATGATCTCCTGGGAAGTTCCTCTTCAGATTCTTGTGGTTTCGTTTTCTCGCGGTTCTGAGAGGTAAACACCATCGTCTTGCCTGATGTGGCAAGATTTTGGAAGGAGTCGGGTAGAAAATCTCATGAGGGTGCTTTCTGTAACGCTAGCACGCGAGGAATGCCTTGCAAATCCTTGTGGATATCGAGAAATCTCCAGTTACTCCGGTCAATCAAGCGCTCGACCGCCTCCCCCTGATCGAAACCAATCTCGATGAGCAAATGACCGCCTGTTTTGACAAGGGCGCCACTATCAAGCAGCAAGCGCCGAATAATGGTTAGCCCGTCAACGCCTGGGGTCAGCGCCGAACGCGGTTCATGATCGCGAACCTCTCTCTGCAACCCGTCCAACTCTGACGCGGCGATGTAGGGTGGATTGGAAACCACCAAATCGAATATCGGGTTACCAGAGCTTAGGGCAGCCAAACAATCAGCGACCAGGAAAGAAGTTCTCGCGGCAACTGAATGCCGTGCGGCGTTTCGCCGGGCAACTTGAATCGCTTCGATAGCGAGATCGATACCAACTGCCGTCGCTCGCTGGTTCTCGTGTAGCACGGCGACCGCGATGCATCCGGAACCCGTCCCGACGTCGCAGATGTATGGCGCAACCGCGCCTTTGGCGACCAGCGAGAGAGCCGTTTCCACAATTAACTCGGTCTCAGGTCGTGGAATCAAGACATCCCTGGTGACCTCAAAATCCAAACCAAAGAAAGCCTGGCGTCCGGTGATGTACTGTAACGGCTCGCCGCTAGC
>JAMQPI010000185.1 GCA_023717565.1 Pyrinomonadaceae bacterium
ACTTGCAACCCAAAGCGGCGTCGCGCAAAGCCTTGCCGCCGCACTCCAAAGTGTTTTGTCTAAACAGTCCTGAGTTATTTGGTGGGCGTTGCGTCCTGTAGTACCGGAACACCCAGGATCCGCGGACGGAAGTAGCCGACAGTTCGTTCCAGCCCAGCGCGTAATTGGATGGTGGGAGTCCAGCCGAGTAATGCTTGCGCGCGGGTAATGTCAGGTTTGCGCTGCTTTGGATCGTCTTCAGGCAGCGGCAAATGGACCAGCTCCGAATTTGATCTGCAGACTTCCATCACTTCCGATGCCAACTCTTTAATGGTGAACTCCGTGGGATTACCCAGATTCACGGGTTCATGCAGGGCGTCGGTGTTCATCAATTTGATAAGCGCGTCGACCAGATCATCGACGTAACAAAAGGACCGCGTCTGATCGCCCGCCCCATATAACGTCAACGGCTGACTCCGCAGGGCCTGCACGACAAAGTTTGAAACGACGCGACCGTCGTTTTCCAGCATTCGCGGTCCGTAAGTGTTGAAGATTCGCGCAATGCGCGTGTCAACTTTACTTTGCCGGTGGTAGTCCATCATCAACGTCTCGGCAATACGTTTGCCCTCGTCGTAGCACGACCTGATGCCGATCGGATTCACATTGCCCCAGTACTCTTCGGGCTGGGGGTGGACCAGAGGATCGCCATAGACTTCAGACGTCGAGGCCTGCAGAATGCGGGCCCGTACCCGCTTGGCGAGCCCGAGCATATTGATCATGCCCATGACGCTGGTTTTTACCGTCTTTACAGGGTTGTACTGGTAATGAATCGGCGAAGCCGGACAAGCCAGGTTGTAGATCTGATCGACCTCAAGCAGGATTGGCTCAATCACGTCGTGGCGCAGAAGTTCGAAGCGCGGATTGTCGAGCAGTTGAAAAATGTTCTCACGACGCCCGGTAAAAAAATTGTCCAGGCAGATCACATCGTGGCTTTCGTTGATCAGGCGCTCACACAAGTGTGAGCCAATAAAGCCAGCGCCACCGGTTACCAGGATTCTCATGCTTCTGTCTCGGGTTTCAGAAATTGAATAGCCGAACTGCTTCGACCTGAGCACACCCTCGCAAGGGTCAGACGGCGCGGCCCAGCTTCGATAACTTGTGCCCCTCTGTTCTGGTCAAGGTCTCGAGGTCACTCTGAACCATCTCCTTTACTAACCCCTCGAAGGTGTACGTGGGACGCCAACCTAGAACCCTGCGGGCCTTACTGGAGTCTCCGACGAGTTGATCGACCTCGGCTGGACGCTGGAAGCGCTCATCGGTGACGACATACTGTCGGTAGTCAAGATCAACCTCCGCAAAAGCCTGCTCGCAAAACTCACGTACGCTATGGCTTTCTCCGGTCGCAACCACGTAGTCGTCCGCCTCTGGCTGTTGCAGCATCAGGTACATCGCCTTGACGTAGTCCCTGGCGTGTCCCCAATCGCGTTGAGCTTCCAAATTGCCCACTCGGAGTTCACTGGCAAGACCGAGTTTTATTCGCGCTGCCCCCTGGGTAATCTTGCGGGTGACAAACTCGAAGCCGCGACGTGGTCCTTCATGATTGAAGAGAATGCCGCTGACGCAGAACATGTCGTAGGCTTCGCGGTAGTTGCGGGTTAAATCGAAGCCGGCAACTTTGCTAATGCCGTAAGGGCTGCGCGGGTGAAACGGCGTCGACTCGCGTTGCGGCACTTCGCGTACTTTCCCGAACATCTCGCTGGAACCGGCAAAATAGAAGCGGCAATGCGGCCGCAGTTCCCGCAAGGCGGCCAGCATGTAATGCGTGCCGTTGATGTTCGTGTTCATCGTCGAGAAGCCATCGGCGAAGCTTTCCGCCACAAAACTCTGAGCTGCGAGGTGGTAGCACTCGTCGAAGTCGTATCGACTGACGATGTGGAAAATGCTGGGGTAGCTTTCCAGACTGGCTGGGTGAAGTGTGATCTTATCGATGAGATGAGAGATCCGCTCAGTCCTTCGTTCAGGCGCTTCCAGGGCAACCCGCCGCACAAGTCCGTGGACCTCGTAGCCGCGTTCGAGGAGCTCTTCGGCCAGGTAACTACCATCCTGACCGGTGATGCCGGTGATAAGCGCTTTTTTAGTCATAGCAAAGTTCTGAGTTCTGAGTACTGAGTGCCGAGTGTTAGTGAAGCGGGAATTGTCAGCTATCTTCCGGCGATTTCTGTTTCCTTCTGTCGTTTCCGCTCTACTGCTGCTCGTAAACCGCCAATAATAGTTCCGACCTCGATTGCTTGGGTCATCAATGACTCAAAAGACGGTTTCTCCAAATAGCCGACATCTAAAGCGATGTAAAGCTGCGTTCGCAATTCAGCGCACGAACCCTTCGAGATTGAGAGGAAACGGTTAAACTCTGCAAGACTTCCCCTCTCGAAACCTTCGGCCATGTTCGACATGGTGGAGACGGCTGCACGCCGCACTTGATCCTTGAGGCCATAATCCTTAGCGAAACTTCCTTTATTCGTGACTTCATAAATCCTGGCCGTGAGCTTTCGCGCCTTTTGCCATGCGATCAAATCTTCGAACTTTTCAATTTTCTTCTTCATGAGGTTTCTCCTTAGTGAGGTTAGAGGGTTTACTCAGCACTTTATCACTGTTTTGCTGTCCGGCGTACACATTGATTCCCCAAGTACAACACATCCATTCGAGTCTTTATGAAGCAGTCAATGGCATGGCGCGGAGTGCAGACAATCGGCTCATTCTCATTGAAAGAAGTATTCAGGATTAGCGGGACTCCAGTCAGCTTATAGAAGTCTGAGATGAGCTGATAGTAAAGCGGATTCAATCGCGGCGACACTGTCTGCAAACGGCCAGAGCCATCCACATGCGTAACCGCTGGTATTTCAAAGCGACGCTCCGGCCTGATTTGATAGACCATCAGCATCGTCGGAGCCGGATGGTTCTGCTCGAAGTATTCGTTAGTATGTTCTTCCAGGATTGACGGCGCAAATGGTCGAAAAGGCTCCCGCTTCTTGATGCGGTCGTTCAGTCTATCTTTCATTTCCGCACGCCTGGGATCGACCACAATTGAGCGATTGCCCAGTGCTCGCGGTCCAAATTCCATTCGTCCCTGAAACCAACCAACCACCAGTCCGTCAGCGATATCCTGGGCCGCACGCTTCGTTAGGTCCTGGTCGGCATAGTTCTCGAATGTTAGGTCGCTGCGCTCTAACTCAGATCTTATTTCAACGTTCGTGAACTCTGGCCCAGTGTAAGCGCCTTCGAGTGAGGGTCCGCGTTGCTGGTTCAGGATGCCGTTGTAGATCTCATAACAAACTCCGAGCGCCGTGCCGCTGTCACCTGCCGCCGGCTGCACGAAGACTCGCCGGAAGGGAGTGTTGACCAGTATCTTACCGTTCATTACCGAGTTGTAGGCCACGCCGCCTGAGAGTCCCAAATCGGTCAGGCCGGTTTGTTGGTGTAGATGCCGCAGCACGTGGAAACCTACTTCTTCCAGACGGAGTTGCAAGCTGGAGGCAATGTCATGCTCGCGTTCGGTTAAGTTCGCGCCGTCCTTACGCTGCGGGCCAAAGGCCTGTGCAAATTCATCCGAGAATATTCGTCCGATTACTGGTGAGCCATTGTCCCAGGTCATGTCCACGCCCTCGGCATGGTGGCGAAAGTAATCGAGATTCAAACGAAAGCGCCCATCTGCTTCGGTTTGAATGATGTCGCGAAACTCTTCCATGTACCGTGGCTTGCCATAGGGCGCGAGACCCATCACTTTGCCCTCGTCGCCATAGTGTGGAAACCCGAGAAATTGCGTGGTGGCTGTGTAGAGGATTCCGGTAGAGTGCGGATATTCAACCTGACCCAGCACCTTAATCCGGTTCCCTTCTCCCTGCGCCCACATCGTAGAAATGAAGTCGCCGAAGCCGTCGATAGAAAGCAGCGCCGCGCGCTCAAAAGGAGACACGTAGAACGAACTAGCGAGGTGCGCGCGATGATGTTCGACGTTATGAAACTGCGCCTTGATGGTGTTGTGGGGTACTCCCAACGCCTGGGTCAGGTCCTGTCTTAAGTCGCGCACCCTCGCAGCATTATCCAGCCGATCCTTAACCTGCCGGAAAAAGAATTTCGGATTTCGGATTTCGGCATTAGATTGCGGATTGCGGATTGCGGATTGCGGATTGTGTCTATCATCGCTGATGAGAAATGCGGGAACTGTAGCTTCGTCAGCTGTACCCCTTAGCTGGAGTTCTTTGTTGGCTGATTGTAAATCCGAAATCCGAAATCCGAAATCCGAAATTCTTCCTCCAAAATCCGAAATTCCCTGAGCCGCTCGCCGCACAGCAAAGAGGACTTTCTTATGGAGATGTGCGGAAGGATCCCGCGAGATTCCAATGTGATCGATATCCTCGACCTGGATTCCCGCGGCCTTGAGGCAGTAGCGAACAGACTCCGTAGGAAAGCCGGCGCAATGCTTGACGCGATTGAACCGCTCTTCTTCAACTGCAGAGATCAGCTCTCCGTCTTTGAGGAGGGCCGCCGCCGCGTCACCGTGATACGCATTAATGCCGAGTATGTACATTTGGGCTACAGCTAAGGCCGAATTCTAGTCACCTGAAACTTCTCCAGAGAGTTGTGGATCGCCGTCGTTCTCGCCATTCCGATCCGCGATTAAGGAGCGACGCAGTTTTCGTCCCAGCTGGCGGGGAAACACGTCCGGACCATGTCGCATCAACACCATCATGTCCCTCATCGAGCGTTGCCACTCTCTTCCTTCCTTAAGGTCAGACCACACCTGACTCACCAGCCTCTCACCCCAAAGCCGGCGCCAATTATTCATGCCAGTTTGATAGGCCTGTTCCCAGTCATTGTTTCCTTGCACGCTGAGTTTCTGTCTGCGCAGAACGGCGAGGCAGACTTTTAACATATGCGCGTTGTCGCTGGTCATGTTTGCATCGTGCCGGCGGTATTCGGCGACAATATTATCGTAACTAACAACAGGAAATTTCCGGGCCAGCCGAAGATAAAGGTCGTAGTCCTCGGCACCCAGGCAGGAAGGATCAAAGCCTGCCACAGTCTCAAATAGGTCGCGCTGGAACATTGCTGTGGACGGTGTGTAGACGCAGTTATAAAGCAGCAACTGCCGATACGGATCCTTCTGAAGGTCGACGAAAGAAGTCGTCGCGAGTGCGGTGCCATCTGCGTCTATCTCGCGATGACGACCGAATACGAATGCGCAGTCGGCGTGACGAAGAAGGTGTTTCACGCCAAGTTCAAGAGCATGCGGCAAGAGCCGATCATCGCTATCAAGAAACACCAACCAGCGCCCTCGACTCTCCCGCCAGCCGCGATTGCGTGTCGTGGAAATGCCCTGTTGGTTTTGTCGAATGGTGCGTACTTCGGAATAACGAGCAGCAATTTCCAGGGTGTTGTCTGTCGAGCCGTCGTCTATCACAATCACTTCGAAGTGTGGATAGCTTTGCAACAGTACGCTCTCAATCGCCTCGCCTAAGAACTGGGCCTGGTTGTAGCAGGGAATAATTACTGAGACCAGTTTGTCGGGAGCGATCGCGGAATTCTTATCATCCGGCCGAAAGCAGTTGCTAGAGAACGTCATTAGTATGGATTCCTGGTAACCATCAGAGTGGAAGAGCAAAACGACCAATGCGAGCAAGAAACCGTCGCCGAAAGATTCGACTGATTCTCACTTTCAGGCGCAAGCGATGGGTTGCCGGCGGAAAAAGGAACGATGATTTCCAGCCAATCAGGTGAACTGCCTTCTGGTGAGTAAGATTAGAATTCTCCCCGTGAAAGGCAGACGGCAATTCGTTGGATAGCGTTTCTTCAAATGCCCTGGAGAGCGTTGAAGCCAGAGCGGGAAAGCCAAGCTTCTCGGCGATCTCGATGCACTGGAACAGGTAGTCATTTATTACGCCCCGGCGATACTCGGGCGCTCCCGAATAGAGAGCAGCGCAGTCCAAGTGATCCTCCAACTCATTAGCCAGGCGAATCAATAGGACTTCTCGAGCAACGGAACCAGGGGGAGGAAAACTATTAAGGAGTGCCGAAATCGTCTGTTCGTCCCATGGAGAAAGCGTGTACTGAGCCACGAGGTGTTCAATCTTTGGACCCACGACCAGAGTAAGTTGCTTGCGTTTGTCCTCTGAGATACTCCGCTCCCCTGTGCCAAACTCGCCGTGGCTATAAGCGGAATGCAGCAAGCCCGCGGCAACTGTGCTCGCGGGAGCGCGAGACTCCGCAAGAATGCTGGCAGTGCCGACCAAATGCGAGATAAAGGTCTTTCCTGATTGTCGGAAACAGCCGGTGAACAAACGCATCGCGACGGTGTATGCGTCACGGACGCAGACCAGGTCGGCATGCTCGTAACCGGCCTCTTGCAATTGGTTGAAGAGCTGGATATTGGTCTGAGCGTAAGAGTACATGGACTAGACTGGATTAAGACTCAATCTCGTGCAGTTTCGGATCGTGTTGTTTAAGGGGTCTGCTTAGGAAAGAAGGCGAACCAGGTAACGATTTACTCGCGCCTCCGCTGGAAACAGGCATCTCTGTTCCATCCTGTCGGGCTGCCATCGGCACACGCGACTGAGGCGTCTCGCAACTCCTCGGACCAGTCGCAGCGAAAGATGGCGATGCTCTCTGGCAAAATTGCGCGCAATAACGATGTTCTTGTCATCCTGGTCGAGTCCCCATTTGCTTCGAAAGTGCTGGTGACTGTCGAAATTCCAGGCTTCGCTCCAACGCAGCATGAAAAAGGGAAGATCCGACCAGGCAAAGGGAGGTGGAGCGACGTAGGTGATGACACTCCGAGGCTCGAAATAGACTGAGCCTCCGCATTCCCGCACTGCCAGGCAAAAGTCCTCATGCTCGTGCATGCTGAAAAGTCCTTCATCAAAGGGGCCAACTCGTTTGCAAGCCTCAGTGAGTATTAGCATGCAGTGAAACTCGGCAAGTTCCGTTGTCTGGGGACGCAAATCAGAGGCGACATCAGCGACGGACTTTCCCGCAAAGCCATGGCTAACATCGAAGACGCGGCGGCCCTGATCTTCTTTGATGTTCAGAGTGCCTCCCCCCGCGTGAATGGTTTGAGTTCCTATGCTGCCGACAAGTGTCAGAGGACTGACCACCCAGGCACCTGTCGTTTCGGCGCAGTCGACCAGGGTCTTGAGCCATCCGGGAGTTACGAGCACGTCGTTGTCTACAAATACGACGTACTTGTTTTGAACGACTTTGAGTCCAAGATTGCGGGCCTGGTTTGGGGACAGGTAGCGCTCGGTACGGATTAATTTGAAATTCTTCCGTTGAGCTTGCTGAGCCAGATATCGCTTGATGCGCGCCGGAGATCCGCCATCTACATAGACAAGCGAAAACGGGATGTCGGTATGCTCGTAGATGCTCTCCAGTGAACGAGCCGTGTAGCTAAAACGCTCTCGCGGCACAACGACAATGGTTACATCTGTCATGAATTAGTTGTTCTTGGGCTTTGGATTAAGAACGATCCACGAAATCACACGAACGAACACGAAATCTTTTTCGTGCGGTTTC
>JAMQPI010000190.1 GCA_023717565.1 Pyrinomonadaceae bacterium
GTCCGGCTGGCGTTGGCGAAGTTGTCGCGCGCCTCCTGGGCTTCGCCCCCGTGACGTAGGATTACGGTCATCAAGTCGTGGCTCCGACCGTCGTGACCGTAAGTCGGAGTGGAACCTACACCCCAGAGCGCCGTGGTCAGCAGCTCCGTCCGGATTGTTCCGTCGAAATTACGTTCGTGGAAGTTCGGTCCCAGATCGTGTCGCTTGAAGTCCGTGAAGATATTTCTCACGACGAAGCTACCGAAGTTGGGCCGCTTGAGAGTCGGGTGTCCGCTGCCATCGTCTACGGCCGTGAGGGACGGGGCTGCCGTCGCAAACAGCCGGTTGAACGGGTTCCCCCTGGCGGGATCAAACACGGTGTCGACGTCCGCTACTCGCCTATCGCGGTTTATAGTGAGATTGGGGATGTGGCATCCGGCGCATCCGAGACTTACGAATTGGTTCCCGCCGTCTATTGACTCGGGGGAAGTTTCGCCGATTCCGGCTTTGAAGTAGTGAAGCAGGTAGAACTCCATGAAATCTACCAGGCTGGTGGGGATCTCATTCACTTTGCCGTCGAAATCCGAGTCATGATTTTCGTCCTCAACCGGCGGCTGCTCTATTCTGTCGACCCTTCCGTCTAGCACCATACCCGCCGGTGTGACAACCCTACGTCCGCCTGATCTCTCGGCGTTCCTGAGGTCCGGGTCGACTGCCTCAAGCCCCATCTCAGCGTTGAACGCGCCGACCAGGAACTCGCGAATCGACATTGTCTCGCCATGCAGGAAGAAGGGCCTCACGCGGAGATCGGAATCGACGCCCTCGACCTGCGACGTATCGACGCTTCCGTTGGGTCTCGCAGTGATGGACCCGTATCTAATGCTCCCCTTCCCCGAGCTGGTTCTCAAGGTTCTGGTTACGCTTCGACGCCGTTGCCTTGCTTCGTCAATCGCATCCTCCCGGATCGCGCGCAACTCAGCGGTAATCTCATCAGCGAGCATCTCCTTCAGGCCAAGACCAAAAAGGTGTGGAGCATTACGGCTATCGGGCCTGGTAACCACATCGCCGCCAGCCCCTGCTGAACCGCGCGGCAGCGCATGACAGGCCGCGCAACTATCAGCCAAACCTGCGCCGATGATTAGATCCGATTGGATGTCTGTCTTGCCGTCGCCCTCCCCGGTGATCGGGCCCTGACCTTCGCTTTGCAAGAACTTGCGCTGGAAGAGCTGGCGGCCGCGACGTACGGCTCGAAATGGATCGCGAGCGATGATAAACGCCGAGGACTGGGGAGTCATGATGTTGCCACGTCCAGCCCCAATCTGTTGAGTGAGTGACTTCGCTATGCCTTCGTTGGCAGCATTAGGGTTCCTGGTTCTATCGGGGAGTTGTGCCAGTACAGACGCCGTCAATAGCGTTACCGTGCCTGCGAACACTACGAGCAGCAGTATCGGCAATTGAGACCTTCGTTTTCTTTGCATACTCACTGTCTCCTTTTCAAATTGTTGTGTGGCGGAGTTTGGTTCAGAAGACTCCGCACGGGGAACTCTTGCCTACGCCTTTGTCATCGGGAGATGAGGTGAGTCGGGACTACCACCCCAGGAAGGGTCGTCAGCCCTCTGGACGTCGATTCTTCATCTCCCACACGAGCCTAGAGTCAGTTCGGCTTATCAAGAATCGAACGATATAGACGGATTCTTCAGTGCAGAACCCGTGACAATTTGCAGTTAACCAAAAGAAATTAGACGTTTCGTCTAAACGAGGAACCCTGCTTGAAACCCGCTGGTGTGAAGCTCTCAACCAAAGCCAAGGACGCTCTAGTTGGAGCTGAATGACTATGCAACGCGTCTCCCACAAGAGATGAATCTCAGAAACATCTGAGTCCAGGGGAGCACAAAGACGGATTGATTTCAGACGAGCGATCCTATCGGCAAAGACAGATAGCTGGGCTGAAACTCATCGTTGTCAACATTCCGGGCCGGGAGGTTTTGTCGGGAGTTTGAGAAAAAGTAGCGAGACTCTAAAAGAGAATTGAAAGTATGTCAAGTAAAATATTGACTTATTAAAGTATTCGTTCCGGATTAACCAAATGCCTCCGGAGTTGATCTCAGGCACCGATGCCTGAAGCTATGATTCACCGCGCGAGCCACCCAATCGTGGCCAATAGGAAGGAGGCTATCGGGCGTCAAAGCAATGCGGAAACCGTCATTGCCGCACCTTCGCACGTTTGCTATAGTTCAGCGCGAAGGATCCCCAAAACTCTGTTTCGATCTCCCGGATGAGAAACCGAATGTGTCTCCAGTCTCGGAGTCGTTTCTGCTCGGGCTAGCGTGGAAGGAATTGAGGAGAGCTTATGACCAAGAAACTTGCTGAAGGCTTTGAGTACCTAAGCAACAATCCGGATTTCGTTCCCGATCCCGAGATTGAAGAGTTCATGGAAGAGGAAATCCTACGGGCTCCGAAGGATCCTGAACTGCTGGCCCAACGCCTGCGAAACAACACCGCCGCGTCACC
The DNA here is from genome assembly GCA_023717565.1 of Pyrinomonadaceae bacterium. GTDB lineage: Bacteria > Acidobacteriota > Blastocatellia > Pyrinomonadales > Pyrinomonadaceae > PSRF01. The sequence continues at coordinate 2,491 of JAMQPI010000190.1, forward strand.
GAAAGATGCCGGCGGCGACCTCGATGCCTCGTGGGAGGACGTAAACGAGAGCGGTTCGGAAACCGTTGCCGGCGACAACCCTACGCCGGATCAATCCATGGTTGAAGAAAACGCGCAAGCGATTGGCGTAAGCTATGAAGACAACGAAGAACTTGAATTCATAGACAAGATCGAGCGCCGTGATCGTGATCGGTTTGAGCTGGATCAAAGATCGAAGACAACTGATGACATGATTTGAAGGGACGAAGAGCTTAGAACGCCTTACGGCTGTCCAGCAAGATCGTTACTGGACCATCATTGACTAGTTCAACCTGCATCATGCTTCGAAAGCGCCCGGTAGCAACCTCACCAATCTGGGCTCTGGCGCGCTCCACGAAAAACTCGTACAGGGGTTCCGCAACTTTCGGAGCTGCGGCTTCAATCCATGAAGGTCGCAAACCCCGCCGCACGTCTCCGTAGAGCGTGAATTGCGAAACCACCAGCAGCGCGCCACCAACATCTTTTACTGAGAGATTCATCCGGGCTTCCGAGTCGTCAAACACCCGCAGCGAAGCAATCTTCTCGGCCAGGTATTCCGCGTCCTTCTCGATGTCGTCGCGGGCAACACCCAACAATACAACCAGGCCTTTTCCGATCTCACCGACAGTTTCCGCTTCAACCCGGATGCTGGCACGAGTGACGCGTTGGACAACAGCTCGCATCTATTTTTTTGGTGGTTTACTGGGCCGGATCTCAACGCGACTTGGAAGGCTGCGCTCGTCGTGATGGAGCAGGTCGAGTACAACGCGGGCAATGTCCTGCGGCTGCAGCTGCCAGCTCTTTTCTTCGCCAGGCACGTCGCCGCCGAACTCTGTGTTCACCGAACCCGGCATGATGTAGCTCACCTTAATGCCGTCGTGCCGCACTTCCTGCATCATTGCTTCACTGAATCCATTGAGGCCAAACTTGGAAGCATTGTAAGCGGCCATCCGCGGATGCGCGTTGCTGCCGGCCAGTGAAGAGATGTTGATGATGTAACCGCCGCCGCGCCCCTTCATCAAGGGAATGGCTTCATAACAACAGTAGTAAACTCCAAAGACATTGGTCTCGATGACAGCGCGAAAGTCTTCTGGGGACGTTTCCTCGACGGTGGAAAAGATTCCAATACCGGCGTTGTTAACGAGAATGTCGACGCCACCAAACTCGTCGATCGTCCGATCGAATAACGCCTTTACTTGAGAATGATCGCGGACGTCGCAGACCATCCCGCTGACGCGCCCCTGATCCAGTCTTGCCAAAGAGACAACGGTCTGGTCAATCTCATTCCGCTGGCGCGCGGCGACACAAACATTAATGCCCTCGCGCACAAGCGCTTCTGCAATAGCCCGGCCGATGCCCTTCGTCCCGCCCGTAACGATTGCGACTTTGCCTTTGGGATCCATCGTTTGTTTTGGAGTGCGGTGGCAAGGCTTTGCGCGACACCGCTTTGGATTTTCGATTCAGGATTCGATATTGTCCGGCCAATCCAAAGCGGTGTCGCGCAAAGCCTTGCCACCGCACTCCAAAATCTTCCACTAACCCTGCAACTTCTCTTTTAACCGCTCGTTTACGACTTTCGGATTGGCTTTTCCTTTTGAGGCCTTCATGACCTGGCCCACAAAGAAACCGAACAGGGTTTCCTTACCAGCCCGATAGCCGGCGAGTTGTTGCGGGTTCGTCGCCAGGATCTCATCAATGATCCGGTCGATCTCGCTGGTATCGCTTACCTGCACCAACCCCTGCTCTTCGACTATTGAGGCAGCGCCCTTCCCGGTACGAAACATCTCAATCAGCACATCCTTGCCCTGCTTGCCGCTGATCTTCCCCTCATCAATCATGCGCAACAACGCGCCCAATTCACTCGGTGTTACAGGTGAGGCACCGGCTGATAAACCGGCAGCTTCAAGTTCTCGCAGCAGTTCAGACCTGAGCCAGTTGGCAGTGGTCCGAGGATTACCTGATGCTTCCGCGGCCTGTTCGTAGTAGTCCGCCAGCGACCGCTCAGACGTCAGTTGTGATGCGTCACTGAAAGACAGTCCATACTGCTCCATGAATCTCTTGCGACGGTCTTCCGGCAACTCAGGCATGGCAGCACGAACTCGTTCAATGAATGCTGTTGAGACCACGAGTGGCGGCAGGTCGGGCTCCGGGAAGTATCGATAGTCGTGAGCGTCCTCCTTGGATCTCATCGGCCTCGTTTCCATCAAACGATCGTCCCAAAGCCGGGTCTCCTGCAACAACGTCCCGCCCGATACAAGCACTCCGATTTGCCTGTTCACCTCATATTCGATTGCCCGCTGCATGAATCGCACTGAGTTCAAATTCTTCAACTCAGATTTGGTTCCAAACCTTGTATCGCCGATCCGGCGCACCGAAACATTCGCTTCGCAGCGCAGATTGCCTTTCTCCATGTCGGCCTCGGAAGCTCCCACCCACTGCAAAGCGCGCCGCACATGATTGACATAGTCATAGGCCTCCCACGATGTGCGGAAATCTGGCTCGGTAACGATTTCAGCCAGCGGGGTCCCAGCGCGATTCAGATCGATATAGGAGTATCGATCTACTTCGGGAAGCCCCTCGTGCACGTTCTTCCCTGCGTCCTCTTCCAAATGGAGGCGAGTGATAGCGATCTTCTTCGGTTTCCACTCGACCGGATGTCCGGCGTCGTCACGTTCGGCGGTCATGATTTCCAACTCGCCATTAGCAGAGAATGGTTGGTCGTATTGTGAGATTTGATAGCCCTTCGGCAGGTCGGGGTAAAAGTAATTCTTGCGCGCAAAGATTGAGGTCTGGTTTATATGCAGCCCCAGAGCCAGGGCTGCCCGAGCGCCGAGCTCGATTACGCGGCGATTGAGTACGGGGAGCGCACCAGGTAAGCCGAGGCACACCGGACATGTGTTTTGGTTCGGCTCATCACCGAAGCGCGTAGAACATCCGCAAAAGATTTTCGATTCGGTGCTCAGTTGAGCATGAATCTCCAATCCGATAATTGTTTCCCAGTTGTTAGGCACTAGTCAGTGATCGGTGCCGGAGTTAACGGGAACGTGGAGACCCGTGGTGCCCGCCTCTAAAGCCGCCGTGACCGCCAAACTGTGTTCCCGGAGCAACGATTATGCGCCCCGGTCGATAAGAGCCGAATTGCGCATTAAACGACCCGAAGGCCCCACCAATCGGTAAACCAGACGGTACCCGGAACAATGCCGGGTTGACCCGAGATCGTCCGCCGAAATATGGGAATCCGCCGTAATACGTAAACGCATCCGGGTAAACATATGAGGGTTCACTGCTACGGGACTGGAGATTGTTCAGCTGAACGCTCAACGCTGCAATCTGGGCCTGAATTTGGGCAGCTCTCTCGTTAGCTTCCGCTGCAGTGCGTTGTTGCGCTAATTCCAGAGAGAACCGTTTAGCGTCCGCCTCGGCTTGAGCCCGCAGTACTGCCATTGGAGGAAGCCCCTGGTCCTTCAGTCTTTGCTCGTACGCGCGTTCGCTCTTCAGTCTCAGGTGCTTAAAAGACTCGAGGTCGAGGTTAGTAACCGTACGCGAAGCCTTGGCCGGCAGCGCCTGGCTTGTCCTTACCGAGGTCTTAGGTGCGGCTACTTCTCTGGTAGCGCGGCCCAGCAGACTCCCAGGCATTTCATTGTTTACCCGTTCCGTTGCCGTAATATCTATGGCCGCCATCTGCAGAGTGATCCAAAAACCGGGCGCGGACTCGTAAGTCAACGTCATGTTGGTAACGCTAAACTGCGCGGGAATTTCGATTCGTTTGCCACCGCGCATTACTATCGAATAAGCGCTTGTGGTGCTCGCCAACACAAACAACAGACACGCGGCACTCATTAAATGTCTTCCAAAACCAAGTTGCCCATTGAAGCTTCTCATTGAACACCTCCTGAAACCTGCCAGGTTAACTCTCGTTCTGAATAGGGATCGACGGGCGTCAGTATAGCACTGCACCAAACTAACCCAATAACAGAGGGCTAGACTCGCTGGCGAAAAAGTCTTTGCAATCGGGCCACGCGTTTGATATACACTCGCGCATATTCGCCCCAATCTAGCGGCAAAGTAATTGGAAGGGTCAGGGGGAGCGCTGTTTCGTTCTCGGGTGAAGCGGCTGCTCAGTTGACAACTTTTCAAAGAGGAGAGAAAACACGAATCATGGCAAAGACTGTTTGCAAGATTTTGGGAGTCGTTTTCCTGCTTGTCGGAGTTGCGGGTTTCGCCAAGCCAGATTTGCTCAATGCTCACTTAATGCCACCTCATAATGTGGTTCACATCGTTTCTGGTGTCGTCGCGTTGTACTTTGGCTTCGCCGGATCTCTTAAAGGGGCCAAAGGATTTTGTCTCGTGTTCGGTCTTCTCTACCTGACGCTCGGTCTGGTCGGCATGCTAAAGGGCGACCCAGCGGATGGCCGCATGTTGATGATTGGTCCTTTGGTACTGGGGATGACGGACCACGGAATTCACCTGTTGCTAGGTGCTGTCTTCCTTGGTGGTGGTCTGCTCACAAAGAAACCTTGACCCACGCACTTGGCGTGGTTAAGACTTTCAGGTTGCAAGGTCGGGTTCGGTAAGTTGACGCAATTGCGCCCGCGACTCTGAGCCTTGCAACCTGAAGCCACGACTGCAACCGCCTTCGGAACTCACAAATCCAGCAGCTGATAGGCGGTTGTCGATCCTTTCCATTCAAAAACTTCTGGATGGATGAGATGGGCCAGGAGCTCGGTCCCGTCCACAACCCTCGGTCCCGGACGAGCAAAGAACGAATTGGCATCCACTGCATACACTCGGCCTTCGCGGACGGCGGGAAGATCTGACCAGCCGGGGTAACGGACCAGCTGGGCTGCCTGCTCGACCGACTTCTCGAGATTGAAACCGCACGGTGTGATAATCAGAACTTCAGGCGCCCATTTCACCACTTCATCCCAGGGAATGCGTATGGAATCGCTCCCCTGTCGAGAAAGCGCATCCTCCCCTCCAGCGAGTGTGACCATTTCCGGAACCCAATGGCCGCTACAATAAACCGGTTCGAGCCACTCCATACAAAACACACGAGGTCGGTGCGATAGGCGGCTGGTCACTGCGGAGATCGCTTCGAGCCTCGCACGACCTTTGGCGATCAACTCTTGAGCTTCATTGGTGCGTCCCGTGGCCTCGCCCAGGTCTCTCACGTTACCCATTATTTGTTCTAGCGAGTTAGGCGTCAGCCAGAGGATCTCAGGCTTCTTTGGTAGCAAGCCTAAAGCCTGCGACACTTCATTTCCCGATGGCGCGCAAACCTGACATAGATCCTGCGTGAGAATCAGGTCAGGGGCGAGGGTCTGGAGAAGTTTCTCATCAACTTCGTAGAGACTCCGACCCTCTCGCATTCGCTGAGCCACCGCCTCATCGATCTCGCGCTGACTCATCGTCTCAATTGGCAGCGCATTCCGGACTACGATGGGCTTTCCAACAATCTCCTCTGGATAGTCACACTCGTGAGTGATCCCCACCAGTTGATCAAACAAGCCCAGCGCGCAGGCGATCTCGGTAGCGGAAGGAAGAAACGATACGATCTGCTGTTGAGCTTTCATCGCCTATATCCTACTACCGGTAACGGGGAAAACACTCATGATGCCGGCAATAAATCACGAAACCAGAACGAGCTTCTTAGAACAGTCTCTCCCAGAGAAAACCTTACCGCCTCCGTAAAATTCGGACCATCAAAGACAAAGGAGTGGAACTCACCGTTCTCGCCACAGGGATCAACATCAACGGGCAGAGATGAAAGGAACTCGTCATCAATTAATCTTCCCGCAAATGATTGGTCGAGCGCGCGAGAGCTCACACAGGTTACGACCGCTTTGAATCCCAGTTCTATAAACTCTTTGATGAACCGAGACGTGTCACTTTTCCAGACCGGGAAGAGGCCGCGCATCTGGTGCCGTCTGAGGAACTGCTCTCGATAAGTTCTGATGTCTTCGAGAAAGAGATCACCAAATATTATCGAGTCTATTCCCTGCCCTCGGTACACTGAAAATGCCTCGCCCATCCTCTCCTCATACTCTTCGTTGGTCGCGTCTTTCGAGATGAGAATCTGATGAAGTGGCAGCCCCAGGCTGTCCGCTTGCTCTTCGAGTAACACCCGCCGGACTCCATGCATACTAATCCGGTCGTAATCTCGCGTAACAGTTGTTAGTAGCGCCGCTACGCGATGGCTTCGCGCTCTCTGAATCTCATATAGCGCGAGGCAGCTATCCTTACCCCCGCTCCAGGACATCAATGCGGCAGCGTCATTTGTTGCATCGCACATAGCCCAAGGTCAGTGTTTGAACTAAAGCTGCGGTTTCCTGACTAGATTAAAAGCTAAACGCAGCGCCCGCTCGCCCAGTGAGACCGGGAGTGCGAAAGCCACTCTCGAAATACTCCCGGTCAAACAGGTTGTCGAGATATCCAAAGAAGCGCAGCGAACGTGATTCGCCGAACGGCAGCGTGTAGCTCCCGCCCAAATCTGCTTTGGCCAGTCCGCGGAAGCGATATGCACGGCTGGAGAAAGTGTTGGGATCAAAAATCGGCGCCAGGTAATTACTTGAGGCTGCAAGATCAAAATTGACCATTACGCGGCGACCAAAGCGCTGGGTGGCAACCAGCGAGAATTGATGATCTGGAATCACCAGCGAGCGGAGCACGCCGGCCACTTGAGGCGTTCGCTGCAGGCTCTTCGTATAGGTATAGGAGGCCGAGACGTTCAGTGTTCGCGTGGGTGTCGCCGTCACACTCAACTCGACACCGCGAGCGATTCCGCCATTCGTGTTGCGATAACCGCCGAAGCGACCGAACGGATCTGTGGCCGGATCTATCGCGCCGGAGAAGTCAAAAATGATCACTTGTTGAAGGCGCGTGTAGAAGTAGGTCGCCGAGGCCCGCACCCGGTTGCGGAAAAATGTTTGGTCAATGCCGCCGTCAACGGCGATGGAACGGTCCGGCCGCAGGCGCGGGTCGCCATAGGTGGAGTAGCCGAAGCTTCCAAAGAAAGTGCCGAAGCGCTCAAAAAGCGATGGCGCACGATAGCCATTGCCGACATGAGCGCGCAGCTTTGTGCCTGACGAGCGGAACATGTAGGCGATCGAACCATCTCCCGTGTAAGCCGTGGGAGGCGATTGAAAGACAAGGCCGCTGTAAGGGGCAGAGGCTGCGGGCGTAAACGTTGGTTGTTGAAGACTGAAAAACTGGGTGCGAAACGCCAGGGAGATTTGGAGTCGATCTTCCAGGAGCCGCATTTGATCTTGAACGAAGAGCGCGTGGCTTCTCTGCGTTACGTCTACTGTCGAATTGTCCGCTGGATTGACTTGAAACGACAGGTTCCTAAAGTTCTCGTTTTCGAACTCGTAACCGCCGGTAATGAAATTTGCACGTCCGGCACGGACATCAAGACGTGCGCTAAGGGTATGAACGCGCGCATCAAAATCCGATTGTTCAGTTCCCCCAAACGGTTGAAACCCAACTCCCAGGGGTCCATTAATGCCCGTGCGATTGGTGGCCAAACCCTGATAACTAAGACTGTAGCCGAAGGCTTCAGTCGGGCGTTGCGAGAAGATCACGGCCCCGGAAAAGAAGTTTGCTTTACGCAGATTGTCGGGATCGTTTGCGGCCGGGATGAATGTAGCGGCGCCCACATTCAGCATCGAGGTAGAAACGCCCGCTTCATAGCCACTAAGCTCCTCGGGCGAGAGCGCAATGGCTTCGATGATTCCGGTTGGTGGTAGATTGCCAATACCCTCCGGACTGTTATTCAGTTGCACGCGAGAATTGGCTGCATAGATGCGACCCAACAGCGTGGTGGTGGGTGTCAGTCGAAAGAGAACGCGGCCTTGTCCGCTCGAGTTGCGCGCCTCGTCATCACCATCAACACCGCGCGTCACGTTGAGCTGTGAGAAGCCGGCACTGTAAACAATGCTGTCGTTGCGCGCCCCACCGGCCACCTGCGCTCGCCCTCGAAACATGCCCAGCCCGCCTCCCTCGGCGAGCAGATTGCCATGGAAAGCACCGCCGCCCTCGTCAGTCACAAGATTGATGACCCCGCCGATCGCATTCGAGCCATAGAGCGACGAGCCCGACCCGCGCAGCACTTCAACTCGGCTGACATCGGTAACGATCAAGTCCTCCAGAAAGCCCGAGCCGTCTCCCTGAGGAGCCGCCGCGTCGCGAAAGCGCAGACCATCAATCAAGATCGCGGTATCTTCATTTCGCAATCCTCTGGTTTTGATCGAGGTGAACGAGCCTGGTCCACCAAGCTGTTGCACACGCAAACCAGGAACGGTGCGCAACGCTTCGGAGATCGCAGTCTCGTCGCGTTGATCTATCTCTTGCTGACTCACTACTGAAACCGCTTTGGAGACTTCGTCAACTGGTTGCACCGTACCTTGCGCGGTGACAGTGACTCTTTCATTGACACTTGCAATCGGCAACGGAATATCAATCGTCGCCGTCGCGTTGCGCTCAACGCGGAGAACCTCTGTGGCTGAGCTCGCGAAACCCGCTGCTTCAGCTTCGATCAGATACTCACCTGGAGAGAGTTGTTCGAAGCTGCACTTGCCCGCTTCGTCAGTTAGCGTCTTGATTCGGACTCGGTCGTCGCGGGTGAAGAGAGTGACAGCCGCCCTGGGGACAATCGCGCCTTGCTGATCCGTGACCCGGACCGTAATACCGGCGCCGGCTTGTGCGAAAGCGTCATAAGAAAAGGAACTAATCAGAAACAGCAGAGCCAAAATGCTGAGTGGCTTGCTTCGGAAATGAAAATGCAGAGTTCGATCGTTTTTAGTGTTCATGTGTAGAGTCTCCTGCCCGTCGCAGTGCGAGCTTTACGAAGGAGCAGCGGCATGGTCTCCTGACTCACGACGTGAAAAGCAAGGATGAAGGCGGAAGGATGAAGGATGAAAAATCAACCCCTCTTTTTGCTGTCATCACTCGTTGATCAATCGCATGCGCCTTCCCAGGTCTTCGGGAAGCTGACGGGATATCGAAGAGTATTCATCCTTCATCCTTCCGCCTTCATCCTTGTATCCCCAGTGGCTGACAGCACGCGTTGTCGTCGCCTACAGTTGCGCGGGCAGTGGCGGATTTTGACCGCCTTCCCTTGAGCCGAGCTCGGGTTGATAGGAATAAGCACAGGCAAGATAGCTTGTGCTCCCAGGTTACCGGCGCACTTCATGCACCGGTGTGATTCGCGGCACACCCGTGATCGGATGTGCGTCGACTAGAATTCGTACGTCGAAAACTTCTCTGAGCAATTTTGGCGTCAGTACTTCAGCAGGGTGACCAAAGGCTACGGCATGTCCGTTTTTCATCAACAAGACGTGATTCGAAAACTGAGCCGCCAGGTTAATGTCATGTGTGACCACAACCGCCGCTACCTCGTTAAGATCAGATCGTTGTCTGACTAAACCGAGGATCACAGCTTGATGCGCGAGGTCCAGGTTCGCGGTTGGCTCGTCGAGCAACAAGACGGTCGCTTCGGTTGCCAGGGCCCGAGCCAGAACGGCACGCTGGCGTTCGCCGCCGGACAACTCATTCATCAACCGGCCTGACAATTCGCTCAGCTCAGTTTCGCGGAGAACGTCGTGGGCCACCTTGATGTCGCGATCTGTTTCCCAGCCCCAGGCGCCCGTGCTGGCCGACGCGTAACGGCCCCCGAGTACAAATTCAAGCACCGTCACTGGAAAACGGACATCGCCTTCCTGGGCTACCACCGCAATATGTCTGCTGATCACGCGCCTCGGATACTGATTTAAGGAATGACCTTCAAGCAGGACTTGTCCTGAGCTGGGTTTCAAGCCCCCGTTCAGCGCCCGGAGCAGTGTCGATTTGCCAGCCCCGTTTGGACCAAGAATCGCTATGATTTCGCCGGGTCTTACGTTCAACGACACATCGGACACTGCTAGTCGTGACCCGTACTTGATTGTGATGTTCTCAGCTTGAAGCAAATTCGACTTAGCCTCGTTTCAGCAGATAGACAAACAGCGGTGCACCGATCAGCGCGGTAATTGCTCCCACCGGCAGTTCCCTGGGCGCAATTATTGTTCGCGCGACCGTGTCGGCCACGACCACGAAGAGAGCGCCCGCTAAAGCCGCAGCCGGAACAGTGATGCGATTGTCGCTTCCCAGTGAGAGGCGGACGAGATGAGGGACAACCAGACCTACGTAGCCCACCGAACCACTTGAGGCTACCGAACTCCCCACCAACAAGCTCGCGACGAAGAAGACAATCAAGCGTACGCGAGCCACCTCAACGCCCAGATCGAATGCGTCCCGCTCGCCCAGCATTAATAGATTTAGAGACCTGGCGTTAGCCGCCAGCACGGCTGTGCCCAAGATCGCCACGATGATGGCCAGCGTAAGCAGTCTCGTGGTTGAGCCAGAGAGGTCGCCCAGCAGCCAGAATGTGAATGAACGTATTCTGGTTGCATCCATCAAAGTCGTCACGAAGACAATTGCGGATGAAAGAAAGGTAGTGACAATGACACCAGCCAGGATGAGTCGTTCGGGGCTTGCTCCCGCTCTTCCGTGTGCGAGTCGATAGACCACAAAGGTCGCGCCCAGCGCACCCGTAAACGCCATTAACGGGCGACTCCACTCCCAGGCACCAAAGAAAACCAGTGCGATCATCGTGCCAACCGCAGCCCCGTTAGAAACTCCCAGCAGATATGGTTCAGCCAGGGGATTGCGAAGTAACGCCTGATAACTTGCTCCGGCAGCAGCTAACGAAGCACCGACTGCAGCAGCGAGAAAAATCCTGGGTAGGCGAATCTCAAGCAGAATCGCGTATTGATCAGGTGTTAACCCACACGCTGACTGGCCCAGAGAGGCGATCGCACAGATTGATGCTCGCGTCGGAAGTCGTTCGCTGCCAAACAACGAAGTAACCAGGATGGCTGCCAGTAACGCAACGAGGAGCAGGCTACAGGCAGCTAGAGTCTGGCGCAGCGTTACCCTGCCATCGTTAAGATCTCGAGCCTTCGGGCCGTGCTCCAGAGCTGCTTCGGTATTCGCTTTCATTTGATTACTGCTTCTGGATGGAGGGCGCGCGCCAGCGCGGCCAGGCCATCTACCGCTCTTGGTCCTGGTCGTGAAAGAAAGTCACCATTTATTCGGTAGACCTTGCCACTAAGGGCGGCCGGAGATCTTTTCAGCCCTTCTGCAACGTCCGAGTTTGCGCTCCCCATGGAGCCGTCGGTCGGAAGGATAATCGCTTCCGGACGGGCGGCCACTGCTGCCTCCTGGCTATATCTTGGCCAAGCTTCTGGTACTTCGGACGTAACAGATACGCCGCCGGCGCGTCGGATCAAATCCGTAACGAATGAATCCCGGCCGGCCGTGTAGAGAGGTTCAGCGGAAAGTTGGTAGAAGACTCTGACCGGCTTCGCGGATTTCACTGCGTCTGTAACCCCGGTAGCTCGCTCTCGCAGTTGCCGTACGGTTTCTTCGGCTCGCGCATCCTGGTTCAGGAGCTTACCGACGTTTTGTATCGAGTGGAAAACGCCTTCAAGGTCGTGAGGGTCCGTCACGTACACTGCGATCCGATGTTCGTCCAACTGTTTGGTAAACGCTTCGAGTTGCGAGGCTGTTGAGACCAGGACCAGTTGTGGTCGGAGGGCGAGTATTCGCTCTATGCTCGGTTGGAGCGTATCGCCAACCTTCTGCACTTTCCTGGCCTCTTCGGGGTAATCACAAAATGTTGTATTGCCAACCAGCCGATCGCCGGCGCCTACCGCATAAGCAATTTCGGTGAGATTGGGGGCCAGCGAGATGAATCGATCAATCGTCGCCGGGACGGTGACTCTTCTGCCGGCTTCGTCAGTGAGTTGCCTCGCATCAGTTGCCTGAGTGGGAGTTTGTTTTTGACCTGAGCAGGCTAACAGAAGCAAAGCACACAGGATCGAAACCGCCGTCGCGATTGATCTAAAACCTGGCTGTGTTGAGGGTGCGTGTAACAAAAATCCCGCCGATCTTCTGTTTCCTCGGTGAGAACAGGCTGTCGGCGGGACTCGATAATCGGCCCGGAATCCGTGCGGCCTGAACACCCTTACGCGAGGCGTTCAAAAGGCTGCAAAGTGCCATCGGCAGGTCTTCTGGCTTAGAGGATTTGTCGTCGATGCCTCACGAAAAGGCACTGGCGACAATTCTCATCACAGTGGCGCGACCGCGCGGGATTCACACCCGCTTCCCTATTCTCCCCCGCAATTGGGGGCACCCTGACACTTTGATCTAGCAAAGAACAATGACATCGATTTGACTGCGGTCGGACAGTACCACGCGGATCTCCGGAGAGTCAAACCTGGACTAATAAGAGCGCCTCTACGTCTTGGTGAAGCACGATGCGGCGTTGATTCAACCCGACCTGTCCAGTAAGATTCACCGGATTTTGAGAACAAGGAACACGTAACCAAATGATAAAGACTGTGGAATGGACCGACGAAGGCGTGCGCATGATCGACCAGCGCCTGCTGCCAACCGAAGAAAAATATCTGACCTTGCGATCGTATGAAGAGGTCGCAGAAGCGATCAAAAAGATGGTGGTGCGCGGCGCCCCGGCGATTGGTGTATCGGCGGCCTTTGGGCTAGCGCTGGGCGCCAAGCAATCGGTCGGGACTTCGGTGGCGGATCTCGAGGATGATTTTAGTTACATGTGTGAGGTAATGAGCAAAACCCGTCCGACCGCGGTCAATTTGTTTTGGGCCATTGAACGGATGCGGGACGCATTTAATCGTGAGAAAGCGCGGACCCAGAACACCGAAGAGATTAAGGCGAATCTGGTAACTGAAGCACTCAACATTTTCCAGGAGGATATAGACGCTAATCGATCAATAGGTCATTTTGGCGCGCCACTGATTCCGGACGGGGCCACGGTGCTGACACATTGTAACGCGGGTGCGCTGGCAACTGCCGGAGACTATGGCACCGCCCTGGGCGTGATCCGCGGCGCGCGCGATGCCGGAAAACGAGTTGCCGTTATCGCGGATGAGACGAGACCGTTCCTCCAGGGTTTGCGCCTGACCGCCTGGGAACTAGCGAAAGACAACATCCCGGTTACTGTGATCACCGATGGGATGGCTGGTCATGTAATGAAGGCCGGGAAGGTCGATTGTGTCGTCGTCGGCGCCGACCGCATTGCCGCTAATGGAGATACCGCAAACAAGATCGGCACTTACATGGTTGCCGTCCTGGCAAGGGAAAACAACATTCCTTTCTATGTGGCCGCACCAATTACCACGCTCGATTTGTCGCTGTCCACCGGTGATCAAATCCCGATTGAAGAACGCGACACCAGAGAAATTACTCATATCGGCAGTCATCAACTCGGTCCGGACGGTGTCGCGGTCCATAACCCTGCATTTGACGTCACTCCAAACGAGTTTGTTACGGCCATCATTACGGACCGAGGCGTCGCGCGGGCACCCTACGTAGTGAGTCTGCAGGCGTTAGTGAATGGGAAGAGTGTGGGATCTAACGTTTAAGCGTTTTTACGGCTAATGCTCACGAGGCAGCGAAACGGCTCTGCTTCCACCAGTCAATTGTTGATTTGAGGCCCTCTCGTAGGCCAACCCGCGGTTCGAAGCCGAGGAGTTCGCGAGCGCGCGAGATGTCAGCAAGACTGTGGACCACGTCTCCGGCGCGCGGCTTTTGATAATCCGCACTCACCTGTCCCTTGCCGGTTAAGTCCTTGATCTCCTCCAGCAGCCGGTTCAAAGAAATTCGCTCACCATTGGCGACATTAATAATTGAACCCAGCCCTTTGTTAGTCTGGGCCGCCTTTAGATTCGCTTCGACAACATTATCGATATAGGTAAAATCACGAGAATGCTCGCCGTCGCCGTATATCACCGGTCGCTGGTCCTTCAATAGCAGGCTGATAAACCGTGAGACTACCCCCGAATATTGTGAACTCGGATCCTGTCGCGGACCGAAGACGTTGAAGTATCGCAGGGATAGAGTCTCGAGATTGTAGACGCGCGTGAAAACCTGACAGTAGTACTCTCCCACCAGTTTCGCCACAGCATAAGGCGACAAAGGGTCCGGCAACATGTCTTCCCGTTTTGGCAAAGTTGGCTGATCCCCGTAGGCCGAACTGGAGGCCGCGTAGATTAAGCGCCTTACTTTCATTTCTTTCGCAGCGAGCAGGAGTGAGAACGTCGAATCGACTGATGCGATGTGGGTTTGCCGTGGGTTTTCAATTGAACGCGGAACCGAAGGAATTGCAGCTTCGTGAAAAACCAGTTCTACATCCTCGAGGGCACGACGTAGGGCCGTCTCGTCTGCAAGACTCGCGTTGACAAAATCAATGTCACCGCCAATTTCTTCGAGGTTCTCCAGGTAGCCCGTCGACAAATCATCAATCACACGAACCCTGGCACCGCTCTTTGCCAATGCCGAAGCGATACTGGAGCCGATGAAACCAGCCCCGCCAGTTACCAAAGCTATACCTGATAGACCCATAGCAGTAACAAAAGTCGGAATGAACCAGACGCGGAGATTAGATCGTTTCGTTGGTAGCCTATCTACCTATTCCTACGTAGTCGAATCCTAGTTCACGCATGTCAGCAGGCTGATAAATATTGCGTAAATCAGCAATCTTAGGCGCCTTCATCAAATCCCGAATACGAGTCATGTCCAGGGCTCGGAACTGATTCCATTCAGTTATGAACACGAGTACATCCGCACCCGTAACTGCTTCGTACTCGTCAGCAGCGTACTCGATCTTCGGGAGAACGTGGGCGGCCTCTGTCATAGCCACCGGATCGTAGGCGCGCACGTTTGCCCCCCGCTCGAGCAAACCACGAATGATCTCGATTGACGGCGCCTCTCTCATATCGTCTGTTTCCGGCTTGAACGCCAGCCCCAGCACGGCGACTGTTTTTCCTTTGAGTTCGCCAACAAGCTTTTCAATCTTGGGTATCATCGCTTTTCGTTGGCGCTGATTAACTTCGATGACCGCATCCACAACCCGCGAGTCGCAACCAAACTGCCGGGCCACTGAGGCCAGCGCCCGCGTGTCTTTGGGAAAACAAGATCCGCCATAACCCGGACCAGGATGTAGGAACTTGCTGCCGATGCGCTTGTCCATTCCCATGGCCCTGGCGACATCGTGAACGTCACATCCGATCCTTTCACACAAAGCGGCAATCTCGTTGATGAACGATATCTTGGTGGCCAGGAATGCGTTGGCAGCGTACTTTGTTAGTTCCGCAGCCTCTAAGGACGTCACCACGAATGGCGCTTCAATAAGGTAGAGAGGACGGTATAGGTCGCGCATGATGGCGATCGCCTCTTCGTCTGCGCTGCCAATGACAACCCGGTCTGGTCGCATGAAGTCGTTTATGGCCGCACCTTCTCGTAGGAACTCCGGATTAGAGACCACGCCAAAGTTTACGCGCGATTTCTGATGCTCTCGAATCAGGCGCCGGAGATACTCGCCCGTACCGATCGGAACGGTCGACTTCGTGACTACGACCTTGTAACCGTTCATGAATTCCGCCACCGACCGCACCGCAGTTTCCACAAAACTCATATCAGGGGAACCATCATCTTTTGGCGGAGTCCCCACTGCGAGAAATATCACCAGGGCCTGTTCGACGGCCTGCTTAACGTCAGTGGTAAATCGCAAGCGTCCGGACTGAGAGTTCTTGGTAACCAATTGGCCAAGCCCCGGCTCATAGATCGGCATCACACCCGCGGAGAGGCGTTCGATTTTTTCCGCATCGACATCGACGCAAGTAACATCGACGCCAAACTCGGCAAAGCATGCGCCCGTCACTAAACCGACGTATCCGGTGCCGATTACCGCGATATGCATTGGGAGCAACCTTCAGGGACTTGAGGTGGGATGAATGTCATTATTCAAAACCTTGCGGGTCAAGCACGACTGAGAGTCGCGTGACCCGCAAGGTTAGTCTAAGTGACCGCGCGCCATGGTATAGCGCAGCGGTGTTTTTGGCGACGACGTCTCGACTATCTGCTCGGGCTGATTACAACTACGGTGCCGCCGAAGTTGATTTCATCTTCCCTGGTAGCAAGGATAGCTGCGACAACCGCCCCGCCAGCCGCGATCAAAAGCACCGCGAGGGCGCCACTGCTCAGGCCCTTATCTTCATCCGCCTGGGGATTCGGCGTCCCGGCAGTACCACTCTCACCAGCCGCAATCTGCTTGACGGCGCCACCGGTGCGTAGTTCCGCGAGACCGGCCAGGGTTGAAACCACTGTATTTCCGCGTTTGGCGGTCACCGTAAACGAAGTTGCCTGGCTTCCGTCAACCACCACCGATCCGTCTTTGGTTGTCAGGTTCACGGAGATCCCTGCCAACGTTGAAAGGTTGGCGATACCATTATCGAGCTGACCGGTAACGGCCTTGTCGGTGAAACTGAGCATCAAGGTGGAGTTGGGTGATAGCTGAACCCGACCCAACTTGCTGATGTTCACGGTGGCGCTGCTGTTATCTGACGTGACGATTACGCTGTCCGAAAACAAAGTGCCGCCGGAAATGGCCTTCTGGCCGTTAACCGTAACCTGACCGGAAATAGATAGCTCTCCAGATGGAACCTTAGCCTCTGGCGACGCCAAAGCAATCATCGAATAGACGCTTAGGACGGCAACTGACAGAAACGCCGCGATGGTTTTGCGGCTCCAAGTTTTGCTGATCATTAAC
>JAMQPI010000197.1 GCA_023717565.1 Pyrinomonadaceae bacterium
GAATCGCACCTCATGACCCACCGCTACCGCATTGTGGTACTGACCTCATGACACGCGGCTTGAGTGAGTCGCTATTCAGATGACGAATGACAAATAATGCCAAATGATAAATGTTTCCCTCCTGCCTCCTGCGCCTGCCGTCTGTCTCCTGTTTCACTGCGCCGTGTAGCCGCCGTCGACCATCAAATGCGTACCCGTAATGAATGAAGCTTCGTCCGAAGCCAGAAACAGAATCGGGTAGGCGACTTCCCGCGGATCGCCGACGCGATTGAGAAGATGCTTGGGACTTTCCGCGGCGATGAATTCCTCCTTCGTCATTCCCACTCGGGCCATGTGTTCTTCCGACGCCCGCGTAAAGATCGTGCCCGGACAGACGCAGTTGACGCGAATGTTGAATGGCGCCAGGTCCATCGCCATGTTGCGCGTCATCTGGAGAATCGCGCCCTTGGTCGAGCTATAGGTAATGAAGGAAGGCTGCGCCACGAAACTGGAGATGGAGCCGAGGTTGACGATCGATCCGCCACCAAACTGTTTCATGTAGTCGGAAGCAAACCGGCTCATCAGGGCCGTACCCATAATGTTGACGCTGAGCATGCGCTGCCAGTCAGCAACTGAAGCTTCCAGTCCCTTAAGAATGAAGACCGCGCCGTTGTTTACGAGAATGTTGAGTTGTCCGAAAGCCTGCACCGCTTCGTCGCACACGCGTCGCGCGTGATCTTCCTGCGAGATGTCGGTCTGCACAAAGATTGCTTCGCCGCCTTGAGCGCGGATTCCGGCAGCGCATTCTTCGCCGGCACTCGCATTCGGATTGGCCACGACGACCCTGGCGCCTTCTTCGGCAAACAAAACTGAAGTGGCCTGCCCAATCCCGACCGAGCCGCCGGTAACAATCGCCACCTTGCCTTGCAAACGATTCGCCATTCAGAACTCCCGTTGATCTGAGAACCTCAGACAGGATGAACAAGATTTACACGATGGTCGTAGAGGCCAGATCTTGTGAATTCTGTAAATCCTGTCAAAGGACGCCCTTTCTCATTGAGATCCCTACAACTGTCATTCGAGATGAAACACTTCGCTCAAATCGATGGCTACTGGACTGTTGTCGGCGTTGGTTAGCATAAGATCCTTCATATATGCCCACCAGCGGCGGCAGACTTCCGTTTCAGCGATCCGCCGCCACAATTCATCTGATTCGATCTCGGCATAAGCAAAGAGTCGATCGGCGCCGGGGTCGAGAAAGATACTGTAATCATGAACCCCGTGATCCCTGAGTACCTGTTGCAACTCGGGCCAGATCGGATCATGTCGTTTTTGGTACTCTGCCTGGTGGCCCGGCTTCAGAGTCATCAAGAACGCTTTGCGAATCATTTTAGCCAATCCGTCCACCGGGAAATCGCTTCAGCACATCTGGCTCATAGAGCGGTATGAAGATTTCTGATTCGCGTCTGATGCGTTCGCGAGTTACGTAATATTCTTCCAGACTCTCCTGGATACCGAGTGGCTCACCGTCTTCGAAGTTCCCGTACTTGAACAGACAATCTGAGATTGCGACGCGACCTTTCTCAGTTTCGATTACGTAACACATTGAGGAACGATGATGTACTCCGGCCCAGAAACAACGAAGACCCGGTAGGATTTCATCTTCATCTTCGAGCAGCCGAACCTTTTCTTGGCCTTCAAACATCAGATACTGCAACGTCTCGTCAGAGATGCGCAGCTTGCGGGGCACGTGCATGGGAAACTTCTCGGCGTGAAAGTCTTCTATCCAACCACGCTTGGAGATACAAACCTGCGCGTTCCTGAAAAGCTGTATGTTAGCCGTGGCGTAGATTTGAATCGGCGTGATGAGCACATAGTCCACATCTTCCGGCTTGATCCCCAGCGAAGCGAGTGCAGCTACCGGACGCTCACTCTCGTCGCGCGCCAACTTTCCGCGTTCGCCAAAGCCGCTGCTCCAGCGCTGGTTTAATTCAGTCAGGTCAGCCGGCGGGCCGGTGTTGATGACTGCGGTCTTTCCGTTGCCGCGAATAACCACCATCCAAAAATACAATTGCACCCAGTCGTTCCAATGACTCATCCAGTAAACTTCCGGACCCATCACATCGCACTGACCCATCTTGAGCAGCTGAATTTGGTAGTTGGTTGCCATCTGTTTGTCAGGAGGCAGACGGCAGGAGCAGTCGGCAGGAGCAGTCGGCAGGAGGAAGCATTTTCCATTTGTCATTTCTCATCTTTCATTTACCATTTCCTGAAGTTCATTTCGTGGGTCTTGGCGTTTTTCTTGGATCGTTTCCCGGCCTGGGGCAAAAGAAACAATCCACGAAACCACACGAACGGACACGAAATAAGATTCATGAAATGGTAAATGAAAAATGAGAAATGACAAATGGAAAATGCTTCCCTCCTGCCCCTAACGTCTGCTCCTGCGGTCTGCCTCCTAGTACGTGGCTCTTCCGCCTGTCATGTCGAACGTAAACCCGGTAGTGAACCCAGTGCCCGGCGAAACGATGAAGGCCGCCATGTGCGCAATCTCTTCGAGCGTGCCGCAACGCTTCATCGGAATCTTGTCGGTCATGTACTTCACTTGTTCAGCCGGCATCGCATCAACCATCGGTGTTTGAATTACTGCCGGGGCCAGCGCGTTGACCGTGATGCCCGTCTCGGCGTACTCCTTGCCCTGAACCTTCGTCATGCCGATCACTGCGGCCTTCGACGCGGAGTAAGCAAGCATCCCCGCGTTGCCCTCTTTACCGGCGATCGAAGCAATGTGCAGGATGCGGCCATAATTCTGTTTTACCATCCACGGCAACACGGCCCGGGCCATGAAGAACGACGCCATGAAATTCACATCGAAGACGAAACGAAGATCGGCCGTATCGACATCCTGACTCTTGATGTTGGTTTTGCCGGTAACACCGGCGCAGTTAACGAGTACATCAATGCGGCCAAACTCCTTCCCGACTTGCGAGATCACGTTCGCGACCTGCTCTTCGTTTGTCAGGTCGACCGGAAAACAAACCGCATTCGCTCCGACTTCACTTGCGGCCTTCTGCAACGCCCCTTCGTTCAAATCCAAAAGCACCACGCGCGCACCTTCAACCGCGAGCTTACTGGAGATTGCCAGACCCAACCCTGAGGCTGCGCCGGTGATTACCGCTACTTGTCCTGCAAACTGAGTTGTCAAGATTCTCACCCAACCTCCAGTGTCACCTTCGACCCCGACCTTACATACGGTCTTACCAGCTCCAGCTGACTATTTAGCTCCACGCCCCACCCAGGCGCATCACTGATTTCAAGATAGCCGTCTTTCGGCAGCGGCTCATTCTTGAACAGTTCGCCAAACAAGGGAACGAGCTTGTCGGCCTGCGGACTCATCACCAGAAACTCTGCGATCGGACAATTGGTAAACGCATACTGCAGGTGATACGAAAAGACGCTCGAGCCGTGCGGAATAATCGGAAGGTCGTAAGCCGCGGCCATCGCCACGATGCGACGCGCTTCAGTCAGTCCACCAACCCAGTTGATGTCGGGCTGCAGAATGTCTGCACATTTGCGCGCAATGAGTTCACGGAATCCATAACGGGTGTATTCATGCTCACCCGTGGTCACGAGACAGATTCCAGTCAGCGCGGACTTGATTGCTGCATAGCCGTCGTAATCGTCGGGCGGCAGACATTCTTCAATCCATTCCAGGTTGTATGGCGCCAGGGCCTTCGCGAGTTTAATCGCATAAGGAACGGTCAGGGCCATGTAACAATCGAGCCGCAGTGGAAAATCGGGGCCGACCTGTTCCCTCGCCTCGGCCATTACGGCGATATTCTTCTTCAACCCACCGTCGCCATCTGCCGGACCATAACGACAGGGGATTTTTGCGCCTTGAAAGCCCCAATGACTGGCTATGTCGGGACGCGAGGTAGTTGCGTAGACAGGCAACTTCTCTTTTGTTTTCCCTCCCAACAGAGCGTACACAGGTTCGCCGCGGATCTTCCCCAGACAATCCCAAATCGCGAGATCAACTGCGCTGAGCGCTTGAATGGCGAGACCTTTGCGCCCATACGGCATCGTCGCACGCCACATTTGATCCCAGATCAGCTCGACGTTATGAGGATCCTGTCCCTCGACGAAGCGACTCAGGTGCTTCTCGATGATGTAGCACGCCGGCTCTCCACCAATGCTGCACCCAATTCCAATAACTCCATCGTCAAGCTCTACCTCGACCACGACCGTACCCAGCGCATTAATTCCCCAACTGGTCCGCTTCGCCTTGTACTCTTCATAGACGGACATCGGATTGGCAATCGGCAGATCGATGATCCAATGACGGCCGGTCTGATTGTGATAGTCCGCTCCCATCTCGCCGGGCGCGATCACAAAGGCGCGCATTTCTCGAATTCTGGTTTGCTTCATAAACTTAAAACCTAATCCGCAGACTACCAAATACAGGAGGCAGGAGCAGGAGGCAAACGGCAGGAGCGTCAAGGCTCGCTATGCTTTCCCTGCTCCTGCCGTCTGCTCCTGCCTCGTGTCTTTTGTAATCTGCGGACAGTCCTCAAAAGTTAAACCGATCAATGTTCTCTTTATTGAAGATAAACGGGGCGCCTAGAAGCACTTCATCATCGGCAACTTCAATCTTTCCCAGACGTCCGGCGTTTATCTCCCGATCGCCGCGTTTGAGCTTCCCTCCGCTCAAAGCATCGGCCGCATAGACAGTCAAGTATCCGAGATCGATCGTGTTCCATAGCACAACGCTTTCCACAACCCCCGTTTTGACGTAAGGCTTGTTCATGTTAGGCAGCGACAGTCCTGTCACCTTCACGTCCGTCCGCCCAGATTGTTTCACCGCTTCCGCAGCTCCGGGCACGGCAGGCGCCGCAATCGCCATGATCACCTTTACGTTGGGATGAACCTTTAGCACAGTCTGCGTCTCAGCAAAGGCACGGTCGCGGTCGCCATCGCTGGGTTGAATCGCCACCAGTTTCATATCAGGGTATTTCTCAGCCAGGCGCGCCTTGATGTGCTTGATCCATTCATTCTGATTGGCGGCGCTGAGCGAAGCCGTAATGATCGCGAACTCACCCCGGCTATTCATGATCCGCGCGGCTTCATCGGTCAGCGTGTAACCAATGCCCTGCGGCGTGGCCTGGTTGATCAGAAAGTCGCGGGCGTTTTTTTCCGAGTCAGCGTCCCAGGTAATGACCTTAATCCCTTTCTCGCGGGCCTTGCGCAGAACAGTGGAGATACCAGCCTGATTCTCGACGCTCACGGCGATGACATCAACGCCCTTTGTGATCCAGGCCTCCACCACCTCGTTCTGCTTTGCGGGATCGAGGTCCGTTGGGCCATCCCACAACAGATCGATGTCCAACTCACGGGCTGCCTCTTCCGCGCCCTGACGGCAACTAACAAAGTAAGGGTCGCCCTTGGCCTTTGGCATCATCGCAACTTGAGTCTTGCGTCCGGTGGTAGTTGGCGTAAGCCCGTTCTGCTGCACACCCGCGGCGTTGGGTCGTAGTGAACGTACCAACATCCAATTGGTGCCCGCCACAATCAACGCGGCCAGAATAATGACGGCGCTCAACGCTGCTACCTGCGAGTTCCTCACCTCATTCTCCTCTTCACCTACCTGCGCGCTCGTTTGGCCAAAAACTGAAAAACGATTCAGTACGATCGTAGTCAACAACAGGACGCCGGTCAAAATCCCCGTCAGTTCCGCCGGCTGCCCACTCAAGCGCAGGCCATTCTGCAACACGACGATGGCAAACAACCCGAGCACCGTACCCAAGACCGTGCCGCGTCCACCGAAGATCGATGTCCCGCCCAGCACGACGGCCGTGATGGCCATCAACTCGAAACCGGTTCCCGCGTCTGACTTTGCCTGGCCCAGATGGGCGACGTAGATTATCGCTGCCAGGCTCGCCGCCAAACCCGATAGGGCGTACACCACGAACAATCGTTTCGACACCGGAATACCGGCATAGCGGGCACCTTCAGGTGAATGGCCGATGGCATAGAGAGCACGTCCAAACGCCGTTCGATGCAACCACCAACCGACCCCACCGATGGCCGCTACCAGGATGAAGAGCTGGGCCGGTACCAGGCCGCCTACATATCCCTGGCCCAGGAAAAGAAATGACGTCGGAAACGACGAATAGTTTTCGATCCCTCGGGTCAGTCCTTCAGCCGCGCCTCGAAACAACGAAAACGTGCCGAGCGTGACGATCAAGGGCGGAAGACGCAAGCGCGCGATCAGCAGAGCGTTTAGCGCGCCGCCGGCCAGTCCAATCAGCAGGGCAACTGCGGCAGCCAGCCCCAGCGGTAGATGCGCATCGCGCCAAAGGCCCCCCAGCACTACCGCCGCCAGACCCATCATCGATCCTACAGAAAGATCGATTCCGCCGGTAATGATCACCGGCGTCAGCACCAGCGCCAACAAACCTATCTCAACACTCAGCCTCGTTATCTCGAACGCATTCGACGTGGTAAAGAAGTTGCTACCGGTGACGCTAAATAGGACGCATTCGATTAGCAAGACCAGAAGCAGCGCCCACTCATGATTGGGAAACAGGCGGACGCGCCACGGCGCAACCAACTTTAGATCGCGTCCTGACTGCGGAATAGCTTCGCTCACTGGCTCGTCTCAGCCCGCAAACCGAAATCGGCCGTGCGCCGTGGATTGAGTCGCCCCAGGGCAACATCTGACACGAGCGCGGCCAGAATGATCGCTCCTTGTATCGCCTTCTCCCAAAACGGATTGATTCCCAGGAAGGTTAGCGCCGTTCCTATTGTGCCCAGCAGCGCCACCCCAATTAACGTCCCGACCAATGTGCCGCGACCTCCGGTAATCGCCGTTCCACCTACAACAACAGCGGCAATCGCCTTCAGCTCCAATCCGATTCCGGCATTGCTCGGAACAATGGAAAAGCGCGTCGCATTCAACGTGGCCGCCAACCCGACCAATGCCCCCATGATCAAGAAGACTCCCAAGACGATCCGCTGGGGTTCAATGCCTACTAGCCGGGCAGCCTCAGCGTCGGAACCGACCGCGTAGATCGAGCGACCAGCGCTTAGCTTACGGAGCGCCAAACCGAAGACTAAGAGTACGATTATCGCGAGTGCGATGATCAGGAGTTGGCCGAACGTTTGCCCCATTCCAAACCACTGGAAACCAGCCGGTAGGTTTTGGACCCATTCTCCTTCGGTGATCCAACGCAATCCGTCACGCCACGCCACCATCAGCGCCAGCGTCACGACAATCGATGGCATACGCAGCCATGACACGAGAGCACCACCGACCGCACCCATTATCGCGCCTACGACAATCACGGCCAGCAGCACAACTGGCATTGGTAAACCCGCCTTGGCCAGCCAACCCGCGGCGATCGTGCAAACGGCAAATTGTGAACCAACTGAAATATCAATCTGCCCGATCAAAATCACCAGCGTCATGCCAATCGCGACGATCAACACCGCAGCGTTGTTCATCGCCAGGTCGCGCACATTTCCCGCGTTGAAAAACGACGGCGCGATCACGCCGACTATCAAGAGCAGCAGGGCATACGCCAAACCTGCCGACGCTTCGCGCTTATAACGACTGAGAATGGATCTGGATCTCATTTCAGGCAAACGGAATTATTCTTTGGCCGCAACACTTGTTTTCGCGGCGCCAGGCGAGAACCACTTGATGACGTAGTAAGTCGCTGGCGTTTGACCGACATTGCGCAAGCCGTGCAGCTCATTTGAAGCTTCAAAGATCATCGAACCTGGGCCAACTCGCCTGGTTACTCCGTTTTGCATCGCCTCGATTGTGCCTTCCTTGACTACGATCAACTCCTCTTCCGGATGCTGGTGCGGCGGATGTGGCGTCTCGCCCGCGTTGATCGTAGTAACGTGAGACTCGAACCGGTCGAGCGTGGCCGTCGGGGAGTCGAAGAAATCACGCCTCGCGCCGGTTTTTGTCTGCTTAACTTCGATGCCGCTCCACTCAAAGACCGAAGAGCGCATCAGGGGTTTGCGAGTCTGCGCCAGGCCGACAACGCCAAGTGTCAGTACGGCGGTGACGGTTGAGACGATAAGATCTCTTTTGCTGATCATTCTACATCCCCAATCCTCGGCAGTTTAGAGTTCGAGCTTTAGCTTGTTCGCGCCTCAAACACAACCTAAAGGTCGAACTCTGAACTTCCGGCGCTTTATTCAAAGCTAGAGAGCCGGGCGGATTCTCTCTGGAACCGGCAGCACCTTCAAGTCGTGACCGAGGGCCATCTCTAGTATTCTTTGTTGAGTTGCTTCAGCCCGACTCAGGATGCCGGCAATCGTTCCCGCGCGCATAACGGCGATGCGATCACTCATCCCCAGAACTTCGGGTAGCTCTGATGAGATCATGACAATTGCCATTCCCTGCGCGGCCAGCTCACCCATCAAAGTGTGTATCTCGGCTTTGGCGCCGACGTCGATCCCCTGAGTGGGCTCGTCCAGAATGAGTACGGAAGGATTCGTCGCCAGCCATCGGCTGAGCGCCACTTTCTGTTGATTACCCCCTGACAGGGTAGAAACCGAATTGAATATCGCTGGAGTCTTAATCGCAAAACGACGCGTGTAGTCAGCAGCGATCGTACTCTCGCGATCAAAATCAAACGCACTCCATCGCGTCAATCTCTGCAGAGATGCAAGAGTGATGTTGGCGCTGATCGACATGTCCATGATGACCCCATGTCGCCTCCGATCCTCGGGAACGTAGGCGATTCCCGATTCGATGGCCTGGGTTGGATCCTCGATCTGCACGACTCGATCCCGCAACCGAATCTCACCCGTATCGGCAGGGTCGAGACCGAATATGGTCCGGGCCAACTCAGTGCGCCCGGCGCCGACCAGTCCTGACAACCCCACAATTTCTCCCGATCGCACCGCGAGATTAATGTCAGTCAAACCGTTGGAGCGACAACCCACCGAGCGCAGCTCCAGCACAACCTCGCCGAACTCCACGTCTCTCTTAGGGAAAACGGCTGACAATTCGCGACCTACCATCAACCGAATCAATTCCTGCTGATCAGTCTCGCTAACCTGTTGCGTGGCCACGACTGCGCCGTCACGC
Organism: Pyrinomonadaceae bacterium; assembly: GCA_023717565.1. Taxonomy (GTDB): domain Bacteria; phylum Acidobacteriota; class Blastocatellia; order Pyrinomonadales; family Pyrinomonadaceae; genus PSRF01. The sequence goes on from JAMQPI010000197.1 coordinate 9,089, forward strand.
AATACGGTTACGCGATCGGCGATT
>JAMQPI010000210.1 GCA_023717565.1 Pyrinomonadaceae bacterium
CCCCGATTCAGGAAACAGACTGCCCAATCTCGGCCCTCCATGGGCTTAATCCAGATTTCCACATTCTCTCGAGTTGTGTATTTGAATCCCTGAATACCCAGCCCGTCCTGATTCACGGCTATCACTTCTTTGTTAGTCAGGATTGCTTGAGTGTCTTTGCTCATCTTTCTTAAATCATTCCCGGCAATCAGAGGCGCTGCCAGCATGGCCCACATAGAAAAATGCGCGCGGTCTTCGTTGAGGCTCATGCCGTTGCCGACTTCCATCATGTCGGGATCATTCCAGTGATCGGGCCCAGCATGAGTTCTCAAGTCTTTCTGCATATCCAGGATCTGCAACACGCCCCACGACTTCCATGTGCCGTGGTCCTTGATGCAATCGAAGCAGTTGTAGATGTCTCCAGTAGTGCGCCAAAGGTGGCCCACACCTTTGGCCCATTCCCAGGGTTTGTTGTTGCCCCATTCGCAGAGACTGAACACGATCGGGCGACCAGTGGCAAACAGCGCATCTCGCATGGTCGTGTACGCGCCTTCAGCCTTCAGTCCGTCGGTGTTGCACCAGTCGTATTTAAGATAGTCCACGCCCCATTGCGAGTACGTTAGAGCATCCTGGTATTCGCGACCTCGGCTTCCGGGCTTACCGCCACACGTTTTACCGCCGGCGTCGGAATAGATGCCGAACTTCAGCCCCTTAGAGTGCACATAGTCGGCTAGCGCTTTCATGCCGGAAGGGAACCGGGTGGGATCGGGTTGGATGAAACCGAGGTTGTCGCGGGTACCGTGCCAGCAGTCATCAATCACGATGTATTGATAACCGGCGTCTTTCATCCCACTCGAAACCATCGCGTCCGCTGTCTCTCTGATCAGCGTCTCGGTTACGTCGCAGCCAAACTTGTTCCAGCTGTTCCAACCCATCGGCGGTGTCAGTGCCAACTTGTCGAACTTTTGAGCCTGGGCAGTCATGCAACACGATAGTGTCATGAGCAAGAGGATTATGTTGTTTTTCATCTGCGTCTACCTTGGGAACCTATCAGAGTATAAACATCGGCTAAAAGGTAATGCTCAGCCTTTGGAGTGCGGTGGCAAGCGGGACACGACACCACCTTTGATTCTTCTCCTCCAGCGCGCCACCGCTTTGGATTGGTGGAGCAACAATTTAGTAGCCAATCCAAAGCGCCGTCGCCCGTTCGTTCGGCCTCAGCACGCCAAAAAGCCGGCGCACTCCAAAACCTGCGTTCACGCTACGTCGATCTTTCGGATCGTTTCTAAATTTCTCTCTATCAATTCCCGTCTTTGCTCAACGGAAGCGAATGAGCGCAAACGGGTAATGCTCAGAGTATGGAGCGCGGTGGCAAGGCTTTGCGCGCCACCGCTTTGGATTGGTGGAGCAACAATTTAGTAGCCAATCCAAAGCCCGTCGCCCGTTCGTTCGGCCTCAGCACGCCAAAAAGCCGGCGCACTCCAAAATCCTGCGTTCACGCTCCGTCGATCTTACGCATCGTTTCCAGATTCCTCTTAATCAACTCGCTCCTTTGCTCGACACAAGCGAATGAGCGCAACGGGTCCGGCGGAGTATTGATGACGCAATCAAGCAACTGCTCGATGTTGCTCGTGGCGACATGCATGCGCGTGTCAGAAGAGCCGTAGTAAATGAATACCTCGCCGCCCCGATTCACCCAACCGTTGCTGAATACGACGTTGGACACATCGCCGATGCGTTCATCGCCTTCGGGGGCGATAAAGTAGCCTCCCGGTTGATGTGTCATCTGCCAAGGTTCGCGCAAGTCGCAAAGAAAAAGATAGAGCACATAACGCAAACCCGCGGCGGTCCCACGCACGCCGTGAGCAAGATGAAGCCAACCCTTTTCTGTTTTCAGCGGCGCCGGCCCAAGTCCATTTTTGACTTCCTTGATGGTGTGATACTGACGCTGGTCGATTATCCTCTCGGTTTCAATAACCGCGCGTTCGATGTCATCAGCCAAGCCCCAGCCGATGCCGCCACCGGAACCAGCGTCAATGAAATCATCCTGCGGCCGCGTATAAAAGGCGTACTTGCTATCGACAAGTTCAGGGTGCAAGACGACGTTACGCTGCTGAGGTGAACGGGTTTGCAGATCGGGCAAACGCTCCCAGTTTCGCAAGTCCCTCGTGCGCGCGATTCCTCCCTGGGCAACAGCGGCTGAGAGATCGCCAGGTCGCGCGTTGGGGTCTTTGCGCTCAGTGCAAAACAGCCCGTAGATCCAGCCGTCCTCGTGTTTCACCAGGCGCATGTCATAAACATTGGTGTCCGGGTCATCGGTTTCAGGCATCGAGATGGGATAGTCCCAAAAACGAAAGTTGTCGATTCCGTTCGGGCTCTCGGCGATTGCGAAGAAGGATTTTCTATCGTTGCCTTCTACTCTGACGGCCAGGACGATCTTGCCCTCAAATTCCATCGCGCCTGAATTAAATGCCGCATTGACGCCGAGTCGCTCCAATAGATGGGGATTTGTTGACGGATCCAAATCGTAACGCCAAAAGATTGGCGCGTGAGCGGCGGTCAACACCGGATGAAAATACCGACTGAAAACCCCATTGCCGTTCTCGACTTTGGTGTTCTGAAGTGTGATCAATTCCTGGTGCGCTTGAAGCAGATGATCTACGCGCGCTTGAAAGTCGGTCGAGTTCATTCCCAGCGTTCTCCTTATGTGCGTCGAGAAATACGATCCACGAAATCACACGAAATAACTAATCACAAGATTTTGTGGATCGTTCCTTTTGCTCAGACTAGCTCAAGCCAGCCTGCGACTGATCTCGAAGCACATGCGGCCGTTGTGATAGGGACATTTCCATTGGCTCAGCTTGGGCATCTCAAGCGCCGGCACTCCGGCGCGCGAAGTCTTCCAAAACCATTCACCATTTTGTTTGTCGACAAGATACCGAGAGATAAACTCCCACACCCGGAGCGCTGCGGCCAGAAAGTATTCATGACCGCTCAACTGGTATGCGTTTACAAAACCGACCACCGCCTCGGTCTGGGTCCACCAATGCTTGTCATCGTCAATAATCCCGCCCGCATCTGCTTCGTACAATAAGCTGCCATCGCCGTCGAGACCACGGTTGTAAAGAGACTGCGCCATCTTCACGCTGATGTTTCTCACCTGGGCCAGTAGCTCAGCGTCGGCCAGGACTTCGGCAGCTTCGCACAACAACCAGCTCCCTTCTATATCATGACCAAACGAAAGATGATCCGACTTGCTTGTCCAGATCTCATTGAAAAACATCTTCAGATAGAACTTTTCAGGATGAATGATGTGCTCGAGAAAGAGAGTTATCACCGCGCGCAGTCGGTCTTTAACGCCTGCATCGTTGGTCGCGCGCGCCAACGTGGCGTAGGCCTCGAGGACGTGCAGGTGAGTGTTCATGGACTTCTTCTCGTCCTGATCCACGTCACTAAGACGCTGATCGTCTGCCAGCGTCCAATCTCGTTCGAAGGTCTCAAAATAGCCATCGTTCGCCGCGTCCCGGGCACGGCTTTCGAGGAGGTCGAAGAGGGCGCGGGCTTCTGCTAAAGCCTTAACTTCACCGGTCGCCAGATAGAGCTCCGTCAAGCCATACAGCGCAAAGGCCTGAGCATAGGGACGCTTCTTCGTGTCGAGCGGTTGGCCTCGGTAATCCAGCGTCCAAAAAACACCGCCGTACTCCCGGTCGATAAAATGCTCTGTTAAGTAGTTGAAAGCCCTGTTTGCAAGACTCAGGAATTCGGCGTTTTGATAAAGCTTGTAAGCATGAGCAAAGGTCCAAAGAATGCGTGCGTTAAGGATAATGCCTTTCTCGGCTTGCTTATCAATTTTGAGGTCGTTGGTGATCCAGCCGTGAAAGCCTCCGTGTTTTTCGTCCGGGGCATAGCGCAACCAAAACGGAGCGATGTTATCGCGCCACTCTTCTGCGATCTGGTTTTTGAATTCTGAAATTTCCACAGGTTTCACCCCGGCGGGGTCAGATGTCTATAGCACTGAACTCGTAACCCTAACTCCTGCGCGTTCGGAGGGGCGGAACTCAAGTTGGAAGTATTTATCTAGAATCCTTCCGCCCCTCCGAACCGCGACGGAGTGTTTATTGTGTCGCGGTCTATAAACATCGCACTCCTAAGGAGTGAGGAAGTTACTGGCCGAACCGAATTTCGACCCGACTGATTTGCGCATCACCAGTGAAAACGATTTTTAGAAAATGATTACCTGGGGCACTGCGCGTTTCCCGAATTCCAGAAAGGTTCGGGAGGTCGTATTGAATCGGCAGCTTGTAGCCGTAAGGATTTACCTCAGTAGGGAAACGGGTAACTTTCGGCTCAACCTTGGCAAAGGTGTTACCGTCCTGAGAAACAGAAAACTCAAAATTCTTCTCGCTGCCTTCCATGAAGGCCAACACCCTGACATGACCTAGCGGATGAGGCGTGCGATAAGTAATCCAACTTCCAGCACCTCCTTTTACACGGTGCCCGTCTTCTTTATATGCTCGGGCGTTGCCAGTGACGAGCCCGGAACCGCCACCATGGGACAACACGCGGGAAAAATCGCTTAACTCATCAACGACGGTATAAGTCTCAACGCGTACCGGACCAGCGATATTCGAGGGGACCGAGCTACCGGCCCCATTCTTAGCTCGCACGCGATAGTGATAACTATTCCCGGGCTCGGCAGTCGCGTCGGCAAACAGCGGTCGGTACTGGACCCAAGTGTCATCCACATTCGCACCGACAACGACCCACGGGCCGTTTGAGGTAGCAGCCCTTTCAACGTCGTAACCTGAGGCCCCAACGGAACCTTGCCATGAGATTGCTGCTACTGACTTAGTTTCGAGTAACGTGGGCACGGCCGGAATTTCCAGCGGCGGTACTGGCAAGCCGCGAATC
>JAMQPI010000215.1 GCA_023717565.1 Pyrinomonadaceae bacterium
CTCCCCCGTCACCGGGTGCGGCAGCACTGCGGCGGTTGGCGGAATTGCAGCCAAGCGTAGGCAAACTGGTGGGTGACGTCGAAGCCGTTGAGCGCGCCGCAATGAAAACTGGCCTTGCCGAGCTTCGTGCCCAGCGGCGTGATGGTAACGACACCGACCAAGGCTCATCGGCATCGCAGTTCGAAGCGTCGAGAGCTGTGCCGGTCGTCGCGAGGTCGTCCGGAGCTCGAGCAGCGTCATCGTCCCTGGCACTTGATGCGCTTCCGGGCCGGCCCGACGCGGCTATCGGCGGCCTTCATGCCTCAGCCCTGATCGCTGGACTCATCACCGGGTTAAACGACATCTTTGCACCGCATCTGGAGGTGGGAGCCAACTTAGACAAGTCCGTGACCGAGAAGAAGGGTGGCGCCACCAGCACCATGAGTGTGGAAATCGGCAGAGCAGACGACGGGTCCACAAAACTCGGCCTGGGATTTAAGACGGAGGCTTCAAAGAGCGGTGTCGCTGCGAAGTCGGAGCTTGCTGGAAAAATAGATGGACAGCGTTGCCCAAATGCGGAAGGACAGTTGCCGTTCACGATCAAGGTACGTTTGGGTGCAGAGTCCGGCGGGGCCGTGTACAGCCGAGAAGTGACTGCAATGGTACGGGCAGTCGTGAACGATGAGGCAAATGTTGAGAGTTACACGATGGATCTGACGCAGGGCACCCGACAAGTGAAGGACGGGGTTGCGGTGTACATCGAGACGGCTACGACAATGAAGGAGGAGGGCGGAAACTACACGGAGTCGAACTTTCGGGTGATCCGCCATTCGCAACAGGCCACCGCAAAAAATGCCGAACCCTTGTCCATAGCCGGACTCGAAGCGGCGTTCGCGGCGGGATTGACTGCGCTGAAGATCGCGGAGCAATCCTGGCAAAACGGCGCATGCACAAAGATCGAAGCACCTTCACCAGGAGCAGTCGAGCCCAGTTCGACTACCTCGATTCCGGTGAAGGTGCGCCACAAATTCGACGGCTCCGAAGTCCCTTCGAAACTCGACGCAGCACTAAAAGGTGAGGCGTCGGTGGATCCCACAACACTGGCCAAGACGAGTGGAACGCTCACATACACGGCGCCAGGCGAGACTGGCAAGAGTGCGACCATCTCCCTCACCGCCACCTCCCGGCGCGGTCGGGCAACACTGGATTTGACGGCCACCACCGGTGGAGCGTCGTACCAGATCGTCGGTGGTCTAGATGACTGGCAGACCAATACTAAGGTCTGCGACATCATGAAACCGTTCACTCTCACCGGCGGTGGGTTCACGATGCAAGTCTCCGGTGGGCTATCGGGCACATACACCTACACCGGACCATTCAACGCGCATGGCGGGGAAAGCTACACTATTTCGCTGCCGGACGGTCTCGGCAAACCGGGCACGATGACCGGCGGAGGAGTCGGTTGTGCCGGAGGAAAATGCAAGGGCGGCACCGAGCACTACACGCTCACTCCGATTCCGCCGTGCAATTAAAGCGGTGTGCTCAGTGAGCGGATGGCGAAGCTGAGAAAAGTTAGATCGTTGCAGCATTAGGCATCAATCTCGTCTGCCAGAAGCCCCTCTAACGTGGAGCACGTGGACCTTGCTACCTTTGATTGTAAACAACACGCGATAGCGACCCACAACCATCTGCCGAATTACTTCCGTGAACTCGTCGTCTTCCGGCGCGAGCGGAAAGCCTTTCGGCCCGATGCCAAGTTGTTGAGATATTGCTGCCCGTAATTGTCGAACCCATTGCTTCGCTTCGGGCTTGCCCCACGCGCGACAACTCCCATCGTAGGATTCGCGGATGTCTACCTGAGCCGATCCCTCAAGGACGACTGAATGGAGCTTCATTCGCGTTCCGAGATGCCCTTCTCAGCAAAGAATTCCTTGAAGAACTTCTCTGCTGGTCTCCCTTCGTTCCGTTTTATGCTTTCCAGGCCTCGCCTGATCCCCTCTATGGCTTCCATCCTGTCGTTAGCTTCTAACAGTTTCTGGTAGCTTTCAGCATCTTGTACGACCAGCTCGGCTTTGCCATTAACTGTTAAGACTACCGGCTGCCCAGTCTTCTTTAATTGTCGGACGAGCTTCGCGGTGTCGCGTTTGAATGTGCTGAGGCTCTGGATGTCGCGCGTAAGTTTCATCACCTTGCTCCATTGCTAAATCTGCACTGAATTTCGCAACTGAGTATAGCCGCGTTGCTATCTGCCGGTCAACGAAACGTCAAGTTCTCGTTTGGCGGTTGCGAGTGTCGTATTTGTTCGTCCGAAGCCCGCCAAGACCTGATCCCTGTTCAGCAGACCGGATCGGATATCCGCCTCCATCGGAGTCAGATCGAACGCCTCACTCAATGTGACGGAACAACTCGTGAAACTGATCCGTATCAGTGAAGGCCGGCGATACCCAGAAACAAGTCACAGTAGTCAGAAGGAGAAGACCGTGAAGTCCCGATTACTTATTATCATTGCAGCACTCTGTTTGTGCTTCTCAGCCGTATTCGTTACCAGGTCTGCCCACATGGCTGCTTCGACTTCCGACTGGCCTCAGTGGCGAGGGCCGAATCGTAGTGGGACATCACCGGAGAAGGGCCTCCTAAAACAATGGCCGGCGGAGGGACCAAGACTGCTCTGGCAAGTGAATGACATAGGAGACGGCTATTCAACCCCGGCGGTTGTCGGAAAGCGGATCTACCTGATGAGCAACATTGGCATGGAGAATGAGTTTGTTCAGGCTCTCTCAACTCAGGATGGAAAACCTGTCTGGACCACACGCGTCGGCAACGTCGGCAACCCGAATCAAAATCCGCCTTACGCGAAGGCCCGGTCTACTCCGACCGTTGACGGAAATTTCATCTACGCGCTGGGCTCAGACGGTGACATCGCCTGTCTCGAAACCAAAAGCGGCAAGATTCGCTGGCAGAAGAACATTCGTAAAGAGTTCGGCGGCTTGCCGGGCGAGTGGGCTTATGCAGAGTCTCCATTGGTTGATGGTGACGTTGTGGTCGTAACGCCCGGGGGCGCGGAGGCGACGATGGTCGCGCTTAACAAAAAGACGGGCGCAGTCATCTGGAAATCGGCAGTCCCCGGTGGTGGCGCTGTGGGTTATGCATCGGCGATTGTCGTTCAAGGGGGCGGGCGCAAACAATACGTGCAGCTCTTGACGAAAGGTATCGTCGGAGTTGACGCGAAGACCGGCCAATTCCTCTGGCGCTATGCGGAGGCAGCCAAGGGGCCAGCACAGTATTTCACCCCGGTCGCGTATAACGAATATGTCTACGGTGGAGCGCTTGGCGTCGGAGGCGGACTCGTCCGTTTGAAGTTGGATGGCGCTGGGGTTGCCGCCGAGCAGGTTTACTTCACTCGCGGCCTTCCGAACGGCATCGGTGGAGCGGTGCAGGTTGGTGAATATCTTTACGGTACTGAAGCCGGGGCGAAGCTGGTCGCTGCAGAGTTCGCTACCGGCAAAGTGAAATGGCAGGACAAGAGTGTCGGTTGGAGTTCGATAGCCTCTGCCGATGGACTTTTATTTCTTCACGGCATAAGTGGAGAGGTCGCGTTGGTGGAGGCCACCCCTGAAGGCTATCGCGAAAAGGGCCGCTTCACTCCGCCGAATCCGCCGAAGCATAAACAAGTCGGCACGTTTCCGGAGATGGCGTTTTGTTATCCGGTGATTGCTAACGGGAGACTTTACATTCGCGACCTCGGAACCCTGTGGGCCTACGACATCAAGGCCAGCCGCTAAACACGAACCTCGAAAACATGAAGTCAGTACCGTAGCGCGGTAGCGTCGGGTCGGTCTAAGCAACACCACTCGTAACGGAAGACGACCCGACGCTACCGCGCTACGGTACTGACTTCATGTTTTCGTGGAGCGTTTGGATATGGCCTTTCGTTGTCGGTCAGGCGTAAAATGGCCACCGAGGAAAACCCAAACCGAGATGGCCGATCCGAAGCAAACTGAACTTGCTGCTGCCAAGACTCAAGAACTACCTGCCGTGCGTCTTGCGCAGAAGGATGACGCACAATTTCTCGCGGAGCAGCAGCGCATCGAGGAGATGATTGCCGCAGACGCACCGCTTAACGAAATCCTCTCGCAACTGGTGTTGATGATCGAGGCTCAGTCGCCAGAGATGATCTGTTCGATACTGCTGATTAGCGACGACGGCAACCATGTCCGACATGCGGTGGCGCCGAGCCTTCCCGCGAATTACGTTAAGGTGATTGACGGCAGTCCGATTGGGCCGAAGCATGGCTCATGCGGGACGGCTATGTACCGGGGTAAGCCGGTAATCGTCAGCGACATTGCTACCGACCCGCTCTGGGAGGAGTATCGAAACTTTGCGTGGGCGATTGGTGTGGCCGCCTGCTGGTCCACGCCGATTATGTCGAGCAAAGGCAAAGTGCTTGGTTCGTTTGCGATGTATTACCGCGAGCCGCGCACGCCCAACGGCGATGAAAGACACCTCACCGACGCGGCCACTAAGCTTGCCGCCCTGGCAATCGAGCAGCGCCCCTCACGCTAACATCCACCAAGTATCACAACCCCGGGTAACTCTTTCGTGTGGATTCGTGTGTTTTCGTGGATCGCATTTGTTTGTAATCAGCGTAATCTGCGGACGAGACACGGAGCGCTTGGTGAAACCATTCACCTCTGACCGGAGACAACTTCAAACTGCACCCACTGTGTAGCCGTCTGCTTCCCCAGTTGGTCCTCAACCACGATCTGCAAAACATATTCACCGGGCGAAAGTGCTGAGCCCAACTGCAAGCGAGCACCAGCAGATATTCGCCTCAGATCCGATTGACCATCAACCGAAACAGTCATCGGACCGGCCGTGTAGATCTGCTCGCGATTTCGGAGGACGCGTGTCTTAGTGCTTAGCTGTGGCAGTTTGGTCGTTCGATCGAGCCGCGCATTGTAAATAGCATAGACGAACATCAGGGTAGTCGCCTTATGGAAACGCATTAGCATCTGGCCACCGCCATCCGGGTGAGCTTCCGCCTTCGCCGACTCGGGTGCAGTGTCCTCGGGGTTAGTGGAGTTATCTTCGGCTTGCAGCAGTATGCTTGATAACGCAAGTTTCCCATTGGTGAGATTGGGAATCTCTACGAATTGACCAGCAGTGCCGATGCGCGAAGAGCCCGGGTCGCGAATCGCGACGCGGAACTGAAGTCCGCCCGGTTGTTTTACCGGCATATCGAAGTTGTAGACCATCCCGTCACGTAATGCCCGTTCATAGGGTTTTCCGCGCAAACGCAAGGTACCATTCTGATCCTGCCGGGCGACGATGCGGCCGTTGTCGCCAAAAAAAGCCGCAACTATGTCGACGCTCGCCTTATGAGCGCCATCGGCCTCGTTGGAGATACTGAGATCCTTCGAATCCATGAGTAGCGTTACGCGCAGTATTGAACCTCGTACGGGGTCATCTACGAAGAGAGTGTGCAGGCGAACGGTAACTTCGTTTGCCCCAAACGGAGAAATCAGCGCATGTTCCAGTCGACTGCGATTTGTCCGTTCAGAGTTGCGTTCATCTTCGGTGATGCCGTAAAAACCCGCGCGGGTACGAACCGCTAAGCCGCGGCGTTTCACGCGAGCCTGGATGTGATGAAAACTCCTGTTGAACGTTTCTGCGCCTGGCCGATAGCCAATCAGGTAATAGCCGATCTGATCGTCTAACACTCGTTGCAAACCGAAGTCGCTGCTATTGCGAATGACAAAGCCACCGGTCTGTTTCGCCACCAGCTCCGAGCCTTCGGCGTTTCTTCGTAGGGTCGAGGTTCGATCGCGCAACGACTTCATTGCCGCATCCTGATCGGGTTTTGTTTTCGCCTTCATCGGTAGAAACACCATTTCATCCGCCGGGTGAGGCCCAACTGTCTGCAGGCTCTGCGAGTCGATCCCATAGATAACCACCGAAGCACGAATCGCAAGTTCTGCCAGACGCTGAAGTGCATCCGCATAGCTGGTTGAGTCAGTCCAGACGTCGATGATATTTGCGTTTTCTCTGACCGGTCGTTTGAAACCAAAATCAACCGGGGCCAGCTCCTGCCTTTCCACGGGCAAGTTATCAGAGAAGAGCAACAGCGATTTCCGGCCGGGCAGCTCGCGCATGCCGCGCAGAATGAATCGAAGCGACTTGATTGAATACTCGAGCGAGTTAACAGTTGGGCAGGGATTGATGTCCTTTCCGGTGAGTGTTCTTTCAAGCACGCCGGCACTGCTCGGGGATCTATCCGGCGGTAAAGGACCAATGAGCTCCTGCTCGGGTGGATAACTTGTAATGAGCGATCTCTCAGGCGCCACAACAGAAGTGCCCACCCGGCTGCAAGGGTTCCACTTGAGCTGATCAAGCGCGGCGTGCAGGACCCGCGGGTCACTGGTGAACTGTTGCAATGCGCCAACTTCTCCTCCGGTGCGAAGCAGTGCGACGAGATCGTTTGGTTGCCGTTGCTCGTCTATAAACTTGCGCAGCTGCCTTCGCAAACGCGTGATACTCTCGAAAGACATTCCCAGATCATCCACCACCAGCGCGAAAGTCCGTCCCGCTCCCGCATCTGTCCCTGAATTTGCTCCGGTTTCCCGACTCCCGCTCGTGCCTCCGGCCGCCGTGGGCCCCTGTTCCTGCCTCCTGCTCCTGTCTTGAGGCGAGAGATTGGAGACATAGGAGAAGCTGGTGATTGTCTGCGCACGTCCATCTTCGAGAATTTCGAAGTCTTCCGGGTTGAGGTCCTTCACCTGTTTGCCGTCTTTGCTGACGACAACATCTATCTGCACGAGGTTTGTGGTAATGCGCACAACGTCCTGGTCTGAATCGGGTCGATCCACTTGTTGAGCACGAGGCGTCGTTTGTTGTTCCGACCCGGGTTTCGGATTGGGTTCAGGTGGCGGCGTCGGTCGTGGCTTCGTCTGGCCACTGAGGCTGAGCGCAAACGAAAAGAGGAGTAGCAAAGAGGTAAGAAGGCGTTTGTTCATCAATCAAACCTTCGGAGGGCTCCGCAGTTTACTCACGCCGATTTTCCGTGGATCACCCACGCGGATTATAGAGTATCTTCTACCGCGCTCAATGGAATACATTCTCATAGCAATAGTTCTCGCACCTGCAATCTACTACGCCTATGTGTTCTTCTCTCGTTCACCCACCTTCAAGAAAATGTCTGGTGGGCGCGAGAACGCCGAACTGATGAAGGTGCTGCTCAACCTGGAGGAGGAACCGCTGAACGCTCTCTTCGCACTGTACAAGACCGAATTCGGTTCCGGCGCGGCTCAATACGCACGACAAACCTATCGTAAATGGCAGGCTGGCGAAGTTCGTCCCAACAGACAAACATTCAGTCGCTTCCTAATCTATCTGCCCAGGGTGATGAGCTTTGATCTGAAATGTGAGGTGCTAAGAGAACTCAGAGAGGCGTATTGCGCCAGGGATAAGTATGAACTCACGGTTTATACCGACGACTGGAAGGAGACCTTAGGCCCGCTGGTCAAAGACGTTATTCTGAAGGCCAACAACGCCGAATTGCCGGCGGCGTTACAAGAGAGACTGAGATGGTTAGTTGATGATGACGTGGAGATTGCCCGAGCGATTTTAGCGCAGTCGCAGACTCGTCAGAGCCTGAACGCGCTATCGCTACTGGAGCAGGAGTTTTCAAATATCGAACAATTGCTCGATAATGCCAAAGGCAGAGGCAAAGTGACCCACGTGCTGCGATTGCCCCTGGGCACCATTACTCTAAAGATCAAACGGAGAAATCGGTGAGCAACGTTCTCAACCACAAACACCCCGGTTATCTTTTGTGCAGCTAGCTCCGGCGCAACTTTGGTCTGAAGGCTCAGACATTATGGCAAGATGCGGCGAGAGAGCCAGTGTTCGTTCGAAGACCGCTGTCACGGCTATCCCTGTAAATCCTGTTCATCCTGTCTAATTTTCTTGGAGTGACCCGCATGGCTGATGAAAACGACGATCTCGTTCCGCAAAAGCAGTCTCTCTTTCCCATGACCGCCGATGACATTGTCGACAACGCATTGCAGAACCTCGACGAGCAGCAAGCAAGGGAAGTCACCAAGAGGGCCGCGGACGAGGTGGTAAAGATCGCCGTCGAAAAACGCAAAGCCGAATACCGCAGCGACCGGGCCCAGGAGGAGATGCGCAACCTCATCGACAATGCAAACCTGCTGGATAAAAGAGTCGACGACTACAAAATCAACAGCACCTTCGAGACAGCCACAGGAACCACGAGTGTCGAAATCAAAAAGTCTAAGTCCAACCGCCTAATCCTCGTGGTCGCACTAGCGCTCGGGCTTCTACTCGTGTTGATTCTCCTGCTAACCCGACTCTGATGTAATACAAATCGCAAGCTCGAAGAACGCGTCGGTCAAAGTTTTCGTCGATGAGGAGACGAAGCATGGATGACGGTCAAGGTCAGTTTTTGATCACTTCCGCGCGTCGCCGGCGAATGGTCTCCCGAAACTCTGCATACTTCGGCTCGCCGTCGATATCCTGGCGAACCCCCTCAGCCTCGGTTTGCCGCATCATAAGTGCTAAGGTGCCGTTTGCGAGTCTAATTTGAGAGTTTAATAAGATTGACTAGTGGGCCACGGGATCGGCAATTGACTCGTCGCAGCCGATGCTGAGAGCCACGGCGCGGATTGCCGTTCGGGCTGCTTGCTGTTGTTCGTCGTCGAGTAAGGACCAGGCGAGAGAGATGGGACACTCAGTGTCGTGACCTAAGGTCTTGCGGCACACAGGACACGGATCGGGAGAGAACTCCAATACGATATAGAGTTTTGCGAGAATCAGGATGATGATCTCGACGCGCTTTCTCTCGTCCTCGGTTTCGAACATGGCTCAAAGGAATTTCGGATTGCGGATTTCGGATTGCGAAATTGAGAAGTCAGTTAGTCAAAGACCCAAGACCAAAGACCCAAGACCCAAGACCAACGCAAATCCAAAGACCAAAGATCGATCAAGATTAATATTGGAGCGTCTTCTCCCACTTCACTCTCTTCAAGAGGGAGAAATCGGAAAGCATCTTACCGGCGCCCAGCACCACCGAGGTGAGCGGATCGTCCGCGACAGATACAGGCAGACCAGTCTCAGCCGTAAGTCTCTTATCAAGGTTCTTCAGCAATGCCCCACCGCCGGTCAGGACGATGCCGCGATCGATGATGTCAGCCGACAGTTCCGGTGGCGTGCGCTCGAGCGCGATCCGCACCGCATTGACTATTGAACTCACCGCAGGATCCAACGCTTCACGCACTTCCTGATCTGTGACAGTGATTGTCTTCGGGATGCCTTCGATCAGATTGCGGCCTCGCACCTCCATAGTGAGCGGCTCATCGAATGGAAAAGCGCTGCCAAGCTGAATCTTGATTTCCTCTGCCGTTCGCTCTCCGATCAGCAGGTTGTACTTTCGCTTGACGAAATCGGTAAGGGCTTCGTCCATGGCATCACCGGCAACACGTACCGCCCGTGAGTAGACGATTCCGCCCAGGCTGATGACAGCAATATCAGTTGTGCCGCCGCCAATATCGACAACGATGTTGCCATGAGGCTCTGTAATGGGAAGCCCGGCACCTATCGCCGCGGCCACCGCTTCTTCGACCAAATATACCTCCGAGGCTTTGGCCCGATAGGCCGAGTCTTCGACGGCCCGGCGTTCCACCTGCGTAATCTCACTGGGAATGCCGATAACAACCCGCGGGCTCACCCAGCTCCTGCCGTTGTGTGCCTTCCGGATGAAGTGCTGAAGCATCTTCTCGGTCACTTCGAAATTGGCGATCACACCGTCTCTCATCGGCCGGATGGCGACAATGTTGCCAGGCGTGCGACCGAGCATCTCCTTGGCATCCGTACCAACGGCTTCGACATGATTTGTGGCCTTATTGATGGCGACGATGGAGGGTTCACTGACTACGACGCCGCGCCCTTTGGCGTAGACCAGCGTGTTCGCCGTGCCGAGATCAATAGCCAAATCGCTGGAACCAAAGCCGGAAAGTAGAGGGAAAGACATAGTGGTACCTCAGTCGGTTGGATTGTTATTAAGCGTTCTCTGAGAGAGAAGATCGGGAAGGAGAACTGACTGTCTTTGTCGGGTTACAAAGACCGCTACTATTTAAAATATTGCGGAGGTCAGTGTCAAGATAAAAAGTTACGAGCGTAGGTGTGCAGTCAGTTCTGTCAGTGATGTTGACTAGGGCCACAAGAGCAAAAGAGAGATGCCTGCGGCGACGGCAATGGCGTAAGGTGCCACAACCCTCGTGAGGAGTTGCCGATGCCCTATCACCGCGATGATGGCGAACTTGAACGCCAGATTTGCAGTTGAAGCCAGGATTATTAGTCTCCAACCGTCCCTCGCAGCAAGCGTACCCGACGTGACCAGGCGCGATGTGGACAGTGTGATGGCGTCGACGTCGGTCAGACCCGAAAGGCCAGCAACCACGTATAGCCCTTTGCTACCGAAGCGTTGTTTTGCGGCAGCAACCGCGAAAATAACGATCGCGTAGACAAGGGCGAACACGAGCGCGGACTTGAGCTCAGACGGATTATCCTTAACCAGCATCTCCTCCTTCTTGTCGCGGTTCCTAACCATCATTACAACTGACAAAACCGACAGAATGATGAGCATGACTACAAGCGGCCCGCTTACGGTTAGCAAGAAGGCCGGAGCTACTACGGCAACCTCAAGCAGTAAGCGCGCATAGACGACGGCGGAAGCGATTATTATTACAATAGCCGCCAGCTGACTGCTCCCTGGTAGCTCGGCGGCCCGTTTGGAATAAGTGACCGTAGTCGCCGTGCTCGAGATTACCCCGCCCAGAATGCCGCTTAAAAAGACGCCTGCCCTGCTACCCCAGAATTTGTAAACGATGTACCCACCCAGGCTGATCCCGACGATTAAGACAACCATCCACCAGATGTTTCGCGGATTAAGAACCGAATATGGGCCATAAGCACGATCCGGCAACACCGGAAGAATTACGAGCGAGATCAGCGCAAACTGCATGATCGCTCTCAGATCGTCGTCGCCCAACCGGGCCACGATGCCATGCAGTTGACCTTTGTACTGCAGCAACACGGCCACGCCGCCCCCGATGGCGATGGCCACGCTCCTGGAACCAACGACCAGATATGCGCCCACCGCAAACATCAACAACATCGCGATCTCGGTTGTCAGACCGGGGTCAACATCTACCTGTTGGAGTTTCGCGAGGTTGCCTACAACAATCATGACTGCCAGCGCAATCATTCCGACGGCAATGACACCGCCACCGAAAAACTGAGCAAGCATGGCGCAGACGGTACCGAGGATCGTTACGAGTGGAAACGTGCGTACTCCTGCCAGACGTGTCGCCACACGTTCCCGTTGCAAGCCGACTAAGAGCCCCAGCCCTAAAGCAATCCCCAGGTGTTGAAAGACTGAAGCCAGATCCATGCAATCACCGGTCAGACGTGAATTAAGAACACTCCAAACATTCTCAGCGCGCACCTAAGGGCTGGTCAAGGTTTCGCCAGGTAGATGACAGTTATTAAGATCCGCGAAAGCACACGAAGCCGCACCAAAAGGACGTTTGAATAGTTTTATCCTATACTTTCCGAATGCGTCTCCACCGTTTGTTGGGACTAGTCTTGCGGCCATGGCTGATATGCGCGCTGCTTGCCGCGACCATCAGCGCGCAGGATGCTGAGTGGAGAAGCGAACTTGCCGAATGGCGCGCGCAACAGGCGATCGAACTCCAGAAGCCGGATGGTTGGTTCGCACTCGTTGGCCTGGAATGGCTTCAGCCGGGCGACAACAGTTTCGGCTCCGCACCAGACAATCAGATTCATCTCCCCGCTGCGGCACCACCTCACCTTGGCATTCTTCGTCTCGAAGGTAAGAGCATCACACTTCATCCTCCACCCGGCGGTTTCCCCGAGGGATTCCTTATCGCTGGCAAGCCGGCCGAGCCGCAACGTCTTGATACCGGGCTGGACAATGACAAGAACAATCCGCGCCTTACCGTGGGCTCGCTGAGCATGTACGTCATTCATCGCGGCGAACGGTACGGACTGCGTATCAGGGACTCGAAGTCCGCCGCGCTCGCTCGGTTTCACGGCCTCAAGTGGTTTCCACTAAACGCGAAATATCGGGTCACCGCCCGCTGGATTCCATATGTGCCGCCCAGGTCGACTACGCTCGCGACACTTGTTGGCACTAGCTACACGCAGCAGGTTCCCGGTGCAGCGGAGTTCACGCTAGCCGGAAAGACGTATCGCCTCGAGCCGGTCCTGGAAGACCCCGCCGAGGCGAAACTCTTTTTCATTCTTCGCGATACAACCAGCAAGTCGACTACCTATGGAGCTTGCCGCTTTCTATACACGGGCTTCCCCGACGGAGGTCTCGCGCAGCCCGGCAATCTGGTGCTCGACTTCAATCGTCTCGAGAACCCTCCCTGCGCATACACACCCTATGCTACTTGCCCTCTGCCGCCGTCCCGAAATCGCTTGCCCATTCCTCTTCCGGTCGGTGAGAAACGCTATCACGACTGAACGCTTGCTCTAAGAGGAAACTTACTTCATCACGATCTGATTGTTTTCGACGGTGATGTTGTCGGGATTCGTTTTGAGGACCATATTTATCAAGACTCCGGCGAGTTTTCTGTAGGTGGCTATTGTTTCGGCGTCGTTGTTTTGTTTGCCTTCCAGATAGCCCGCGAGCATCAGTCCGGAGAAACCGATCATCAAGTTGTTGAAGCTCTGTTTGTCTTTGTTCGCCACAGTTGCGAATTCAGGCATTTCGTCCAGCGCACTGTTCACGACTTTGAAATAGGCACTCGCGGCTTCAGCGCTGGGTTCTTCGGCATCTCGATAAATCGTCATAGCGGTAACCGTAAAGAGTGTCAGCCCGCCGGCAATGTTGTTGTCCCAACCCTTTGAGGCCGCTTCCTTTTCGTATGCAGCCTTGGTAGCTGTGTAGATCCGTTTTATCAGTGCCTTTTCCTCTGGCGTTTCACCAAGGGCTTCAGCAAATGCCTGGCCGGAATCAATAGTCGGGTCGGGGCGAAACACTCCGTGGTTGCGCACCACCGGGGGCCGCGCCACAACGATCTTTGCACCTGACGAGGCGGATGAACCTGAACCGGACTTAGCTTCCCGTTCGGCTTTCTCAACAGCGGCGAGACCCCACCTCTTGATCATGGCGTTGCGGGCCATGGTCTTCTGCATCTGGAGTTGCATCGTGTTGTACATGTTCTGCGTCGCCATCGCCAGGCCGAATGATCCGTACACCGTACCGTAGCCCGTACTGTATCCGCCGCCATATGTGTTTTGGGTCTGTGCATTGGCAATTCCGGCACTCAAAAGAACAATTGCGATTACGAACATTAAGACTCTTCTTTTCATATCTCTCCTAAGGTTTGTTTGAAGACCGTCCTGATTGAAAATAGCACAGTGTTAGGTGGAACGTAGCTCGCATATGGCACATACGGCCGGCCATCCCTGCCTTTTGAGGTCACAAATTGTGACCTCAAAGACTCGAACTCTTGTTGAGTTAATCGAAACATGAAATCCGGGGAAATCGTGCCGAGTTCCTTTTTACTGCTTGCACGAGCACTTTGGTTTCAACGCCGTAAAGCTGAGCAAGATGTTGAGGTCGGTTCCGCCTAGTTGATGTCTACTTTGACGGGTCTGGTGTGCCAGATCTGATCGCAGTACTCCTGAATTGAGCGGTCCGAAGAAAAATGGCCCATGCGAGCTACATTCAGGATCGACATGTTCGTCCAACGATCAGGATCGGAAAACGCCAGGCTCACCTGATCTTGTTGATCTACATATGATTGGTAGTCCGCCAACAGAAGATATTCGTCGCGGTCGAGCAGGGAGTCCACGAGCGGACGAAACAGCTCGCGATTCCCGTTTGAGAAGGCTCCCGAACCGATCAGGTCAATCACTTCGCGCAATTGACCGTTGGAATAGTAGTAGTCCTTCGGGTTATAGCCTCGTCCTTTTAGTTCGCCCACTTCCGGCGTTGTGAGACCAAACAGAAAGAAATTGCTCACACCAACTGCGTCGCGAATCTCAATGTTTGCGCCGTCCAAGGTCCCGATCGTGAGAGCGCCGTTGAGAGCAAACTTCATGTTTCCGGTGCCCGAGGCCTCCTTACCCGCGGTCGAGATTTGCTCGGAAAGATCGGCTGCCGGATAAACCAGTTGGCCATTCTTCACATTGAAGTCCGGTAGGAACACCACCTTGAGCTGATCCTCGATTGCCTTGTCGTGGTTAACCACCGCAGCGACGGAATTAATCAACTTGATGATCAACTTGGCCATCGCATAGCCGGGGGCAGCCTTACCGCCGAAGATGAATGTTCGTGGCACAATTCGCAGATCAGGATCGGCTTTCAACCTTCGGTACAGAGTGATCACGTGCAGGGCGTTCAGGAGTTGGCGTTTGTATTCGTGAAAGCGCTTGACCTGTACATCGAAGAGCGAGTCGGGATCGACGACAATGCCGGTGCGATCGCTGATCAACTTGGCCAGGGTTCGTTTGTTGTCACGCTTCACCTCACGCCACTGCTCCTGGAACGCGGCATCTGAGACGAACATCTCAAGCTGTTTGAGTTGATCTGTGTGGCGAATCCAGTCAGCGCCGATTCGATTTGTGATTAACTCGGTCAGTCTCGGATTGCTCAGGACCATCCAACGACGCGGGGTCACTCCGTTCGTAACGTTGTGAAACCTTTCCGGGTACAGATCATAGAAGTCATGCAGAACAGTTTTCTTTAGCAGCTCCGAGTGCAGGGCTGCGACGCCGTTGATGGCATGACTGCCAACTGTTGCCAGATGGGCCATGCGAACATACTTCTCCCCGCTCTCATCGATCAGCGACATACGCCGGACCCTCTGGTCATCGCCAGGGTATTTCGCTCGTACCTCGTCAAGAAATCGCCGGTTAATCTCGTAGACGATTTCAAGATGTCTGGGCAAGAGGTCGCGGAAGAGAGGTAGCGACCAGGCCTCGAGAGCTTCGGGTAATAGTGTGTGGTTGGTGTAGCCGAAGGTCTCTTGCGTGATGTGCCAGGCCTGGTCCCAGTCAATCGCTCGCACGTCAACGAGCAGCCGCATCAGTTCGGCAACTGCAATTGAGGGATGCGTGTCGTTGAGCTGCACGGCGAAGAACTCGTGGAATTGCTCGGGTGAATTCCCAGAGAGATCGTTCATGCGCAGCATGTCCTGAAGAGAGCAAGAGACAAAGAAGAATTGTTGTTCAAGTCTCAATTGCTTTCCCTTGTTGATGGTGTCGTTCGGATAGAGGACCTTGGTGATGGTCTCCGAAGCTATCTTGGCCTCGACGGCGCCGTAATAGTCACCAATGTTGAAAGCCTCGAAGTCGAACGACTCGGACGCTTCTGCTTTCCAAAGGCGTAACAGGTCAGTGGTGCCTACCTGGTAACCGACTACCGGCGTGTCGTAAGCAATGCCTTTAACCACGCGGTGAGGAACCCATTGCACCCGGGAACCGTGCTGGTCGTGACGAATCTCGGTGTGCCCGCCGAGGTTGACCTCAAAGGCGATCTCCGGCCGGGGAATCTCCCAGGGATTACCTGGTTGCAACCACTTATCTGTCACTTCAACTTGCCAACCATCCCGGATCTCCTGATCAAAGATGCCGAACTCGTACCGAATCCCGTAGCCGATAGCCGGGATTTCAAGAGTTGCCAGCGACTCGAGATAACACGCAGCCAGCCGGCCCAGCCCCCCGTTACCGAGACCCGGTTCCTCTTCCTGTTCCATCAGCGCGTCCAGATCGAGTCCCAGATCCGCGGTTGCCTGACGGACCTCTTCATAGATTCCGAGATTGATCAGGTTATTGCCCATCTGTGGACCAATCAGGAATTCAGCTGACAGATAGGAGACTACCCGCACGTCACTTCTCATTAGCGTGCGAACGGTCTTAACCCAATGGTCCAGCAAACGATCGCGCACCGTGTGGGCCAGAGCCATGTACCAGTCGTTGCGCGTTGCCATTTCGGGCAATCGGCCTTGAGTGTAGAAGAGGTGATCGAGCAGGTCGGCCTTAATCGACTGGAGTCTGGGTTCCGAGTGAATCTGTTCGGGTTGGTGCCGGAGGTTTTCGTCTTTTTCCATATTTGGACCTGGTGGAGTTATGCCGCAACCGCAAGCAGGTAGTTCTCTTGATACATAGCGCCCCCATTGTCCTTCATAGTGAGCCTCGTTCAAAGGCTGCTACGCGCGACAAACTCTGAGGGGCAACTCAAGACCTCGTTGGGGGCTGGGGTGCTTAGCCGGCAAGTCAAAACGGTTACAGAACTACTGGATCAAAAACAGCCGCAAATGGGGGCTGTAAATGGCTGAAATTATTGGTGGAGCAGAGGAGGGTCGAGCTCCTGGCCTCCGCATTGCGAACGCGGCTCTGCTCTTTTTATTAACTGACTGAGATGATAGAGGTTGCAGCCAAGGCGATTTTCTCAGGATTTTATATGCTTCTACATGGAGCTTGATGCTACCCGCCTCGATCTATCTGCAGTCCCGTCACAACGGCGTCACAAACAAACTGAGCTTCAGACATAAGCGAGGGCGGTTATGAGTTTGCCGCCTCTTCTGCACCGTCCACTGAATTGCCCACGTGTTAAATTATCTTTCCTTCCTCTTAAACATTGAAGTTCATGCCGCCGCGGCGTATTCTGAACGTCCAACCCAGCCAATCAATGCTTCACTAGCTATCAACATCCTTCGGCATAGGAGATTGATGCTCAATACGCCGAGTAAAAGTGTCGTCAACAAAGAGCCTGCTGCTGACCAGGGCACGATTGCTGGGCCCTCGATTTCGCTACCCAAGGGCGGGGGGGCGATCAAGGGCATCGGTGAGAAGTTTGCCGCTAATCCGGTCACCGGCACCGGGTCGCTAACTGTTCCTATCTTTGCTTCTCCAGGTCGGTCCGGTTTTTCTCCGCAACTCGCACTTTCCTACGACTCCGGTTCCGGCAATGGTCCCTTCGGATTTGGCTGGCATCTGTCTGTACCCGCTATTACTCGCAAGACTGACAAGGGCTTGCCCCGCTATCAAGATGAAGACGAATCAGATGTTTTCATTTTGTCAGGAGCGGAGGATCTGGTTCCAAAGTCTACTGAAAGTGGCGTCCACGATAATTTTCAGAAGGAGCTGAACGGAGCAACCTTTTTCGTCCAACGCTATCGGCCGCGAGTTGAAGGCCTCTTCGCTCGTATTGAGCGCTGGCGCAACCATGCTACTGGTGACGTGCACTGGAGGTCGGTTTCCAAAGACAACATAACCAGCCTCTACGGTCAAAGTATTAAGAGTCAGGTGACAGACCCTGACGATTCATCACGCGTGTTCAGTTGGTTGCTTGACCAGAGCTATGACGACAAGGGCAACGTCATCGTCTACGAATACAAGGCTGAAGACCAGGTTAACGTCCCTGATTCGTTGCACGAACAGAACCGTAAAGCTTCAGCGAACCAGTATCTGAAGCACATCAGATACGGCAATCGCTCGACGTATTATCCGGATGGTTCAACTTTTCTCTCTACGCCCCTACCAACGGAGTGGATGTTCCAGCTGGTCTTCGATTATGGCGAGCATGATCTGACAAAGAAAACCATTAAGCCCGACGGCAATTCTTACTGGTTGTGCCGCCCAGATTCTTTCTCCGGTTATCGTGCAGGCTTCGAGACCAGAACTCACCGGCTCTGCCGGCGTGTGCTGATGTTTCATCATTTTCCGGACTCCATGGACGATCCGTTTCTGGTTCGCTCCACCGACTTTAAGTACGAAGAGAGCACGGTTGCAACTTTTCTTTCATCGGCTATCCAGACCGGATACATCCGCAACTCGCAGGACGAAACTTACGAGATCAGAGATCCGATCACTGATGAGTTACTCAGCCCGAAGTCGATGCCGCCCCTCGAATTCGTTTACACCAAAGCCGACATAGATGAAACGATTCAACTCGTTGACCAGGCGAGCATGGAAAACCTGCCTGGTGGTGTTGATGGGTCTCGCTTCCAGTGGATAGATCTTGATAGCGAAGGGCTCCCTGGAATTCTTATCGAGCAGACTGATTGGTTGTACAAGCGCAACGTTAGCAACCTGCCTGGGAATGGCGAGGGCAATAGTGTGCAGGCACGATTCGAACCGATGGCGGTGGTGTCCACCAGACCTTCGCTTGCAGATCTCGGACGCGGTCAGCAGTTGATGGATCTTGCTGGCGATGGGCAGGTGTGCCTGGTGCAGTTCAGTCAGCCCTTGCCGGGCTACTACGAGCATGATCCGGAAGGGAAGTGGCAACCGTTTGTTCCGTTTGCTTCCTCCCCAAACATTGACTGGAAGAATCCAAATCTGAAATCGATTGACCTCAACGGCGACGGTCACGCGGACATATTTATCAGTGAAGACGACGTCTTTACCTGGTATCCGTCGCTTGCGAAGGAAGGCTTCGGGCCGGCCGAGACCGTGCGCAAAGTAACCGATGAAGAGCAGGGGCCCGCGTTGGTCTTCAACGACGGCACCGAGTCGATTTATCTCGCGGATTTTTCAGGCGACGGACTCGGCGACATCGTCAGAATACGAAATGGCGAAGTATGTTACTGGCCCAATCTTGGTTACGGGCGTTTTGGCGCCAAGACCACGATGGATGGTGCGCCCATCTTTGATTTTCCGGACCCATTTGATCACAAGCGCATCCGCCTCGCTGATATTGATGGCTCAGGCACCACCGACATCATCTACCTGGGACGAAACAAAGTCAGTCTCTACTTCAACCAGTCCGGCAATAGCTGGAGCAAGGCGTTCGAACTAGCGGAATTTCCCGATACCGACAACCTTGCGTCAGTTACTGTGGTTGACTTGCTCGGCAATGGGACCGCCTGTCTGGTCTGGTCCTCACCGCTACCGGTAAATGGCGCTGCGCAGCCAATGCGCTACATCGATCTAATGGGAGGGCAGAAGCCACACTTGCTCGTCTCGACAAGAAACAACCTGGGCGCCGAGACCAAAGTGCAGTACGTAGCGTCTACCCGGTTTTACTTACAGGATCGCGCCGATGGGAAACCGTGGATTACCAAGCTCCCTTTCCCGGTTCATGTGGTCGAGCGAGTGGAAACCTACGACTACGTTAGTCAAACCAAATTTGTAACAACATACAAATATCACCACGGTTATTTTGATGGACCGGAGCGGGAGTTTCGCGGGTTTGGCATGGTCGAGCAGTTTGATACCGAGTCGTTCGCCAGGTTTTCCGGCGCCGGGTTGTTCACCGAGACACCCGAAACAGCCGGTGAAGAGTTCCACTTGCCGCCGGTGCATACCAAGACCTGGTTTCACAACGGGGCTTATGTTGCTCAAGACAAGATCTCGCGCCAATACGAAGATGAGTATTACCAAGGCGACATCGCTGCTGAGCTCTTACGGGATACTGCTCTTCCGGACGGCCTATCTGCGCAGGAGGAACGAGAAGCCTACCGCGCTCTCAAGGGCAGAATCCTGCGTCAGGAAGTCTACGCGGACGATGGTTCCGATCGAGCCCCGGCTCCTTACAGCGCGACAGAGCACACTTACCATCTGCAATTAGTTCAGTCTCAGTACGGGAATCCTCACGCGGTGTTCTACGCCTATGAATGCGAGTCGCTTGCCTATCATTACGAACGCAACCCCAATGATCCACGCATCGCTCACCAAATCACTTTAGAGGTTGATGAGTTTGGGACCGCCCTAAAGTCTGCCGCGATCGGTTATCCGCGTCGTGCTGAAATCGGTAGTCAGCCGGCTCATCCATCTGAGCAGACACAAACCCTGATCACCTACACCGAGAATCGAGTCACCAACAAAGCTGACGAGGTTGATTGGTATCGCGTCGGCGTGCCGATTGAGACTCGCACCTACGAGCTTGCCGGCATCAAGCTCGCTGAAGGTAAAGCTCGTCACCTGCCTGATGACTTAGCTATCGGCGCCGCGACTGCGGCGGAGATCCAGTATGAAGGTGTGGCGAACGATTCCGCTCCGCAAAAGCGCCTTATCGAACGAGTGCGCACGTTGTACCTCAAGAATGATTTGAGTGGTCCATTGCCTTTGGGGGAAGTCGGATCGCTCGTCCTTCCGTATGAGAGTTACAAAATGGCGTTCACTCCAGGACTGCTGGAAGTGTTCAGCGAAAAGATTGCCAGGGCAGATCTGGTAGCGCTGCTAAGTTCGGTTGAAGCCGGATATCGAGACCTGGATGGCGACGGCGCGTTTTGGATTCCCTCCGGGTTGACTTTCTTTTCTCCAATTCCCAAGCCTGCCCCCGATTTCATCACGCAAGACCCAGCCTTCGCTCGAGAGCATTTCTACCTACCACAGGGCTCCGCTGATCCATTCGGCAATGTCTCTCGAATCACGCACGACAAGTACAACCTGCTAACCAATCAAACTGAGGACGCGCTGCGTAATATCGTCTCTGCGAAGAATGACTACCGCGTGCTGCAACCGGCTCAGGTCACTGACCCAAACAACAACCGAGCTGCGGTGCGTTTTGATGCGCTGGGCCTGGTGATTTCAAGCGCCGTGATGGGAAAGGAGGAGGAAACAGATCCCGAGAAAATGGGTGACACCCTGGATGACCCGACCACCAGACTTGAATATGAGCTGTTCAATTGGAAGCTGCGGGGAATCCCAAACTTCGTGCACACCTTTGCTCGCGAACAACATGGTGCAGCCAACCTACGATGGCAAGAATCGTTTATTTACTCAGACGGACTCGCGCGCGAAGTGATGAAGAAGATTCAGGCCGAACCGGGCATGGTGAAACAACTCGACCCAGCGGGCAACGTTATTGAAGTAGACACGTCGCCGAATGTGCGGTGGGTGGGCACGGGACGAACGGTCTTTGATAACAAAGGTAATCCAGTCAAAAAGTACGAGCCGTTCTTTAGTACCACGCCAGAGTACGAGACTGAGGAGAAGCTGGTTGTCGTCGGTGTTACACCGATTTTGCGCTACGACCCGCTCGGGCGTGTGATCCGCACCGATATGCCTAACGGAACGTTTTCCAGAGTGGAGTTCGATCCATGGCAGCAAACCACGTTCGACGAAAACGACAGCGTGTTTGAGAGTCAATGGTATGTCACGCGCGGTTCGCCCAGCCCATCCGATTCGGAGCCAAATAACCCTGATGCACGAGCAGCGTGGCTGGCCGCAAAGCACTCTGGCACTCCGGCAGTCGTACACCTTGACTCGATCGGTCGCTCGTTCCTGACGATTGCCGATAACGGCGTCGCCGGTAAATACGATACTCGCGTCGAGTTGGACATCGAAGGCAACCAGCAATCAGTGACAGATGCACTTGGTCGCAAGGTCATGACGTATGACTACGACATGCTTGGCACTAAGATTCATCAGATCAGCATGGACGCAGGCGAGCGTTGGATGCTAAACGATGTCGCGGGCCAGCCGATACGGGCGTGGGACAGCCGCGGCCATCAGGTTCGCCACGAGTACGACGCCTTGCGCCGGCCGACGCGTTTGTTTGTGCGAGCCGGAACCGGGGCGGAGCAGTTAGCTGAACGAATCAGCTACGGTGAAGAGCAACTCGATGCCATCACGCTGAACTTGCGTGGCAAAGCATTACAACATTTCGATAGCGCTGGCGTCATTACGAACAATCAATACGACTTCAAGGGCAATTTGCTTAGCAGCACGCGGCAGTTGCTTCAGAATTACAAGGTTCAAGTCGACTGGTCACTTGCGCCTGCTCTCGAAAGCGAGACGTTCACGAGTAGCACGAGCTACGATGCGCTCAATCGTCATGTCACGCTGACCACACCGCACAACATCACAACGCCGCCCAGCGTTATTCGCGCAACCTACAACGAGGCCAATTTGCTCGAGCAAGTAGATGTGAATCTGCGCGGCGCGGAGACCGTGACAGCGTTCGTTACCAACATTGATTACGACGCCAAGGGCCAGCGGCAACTAATCGAGTACGGCAATCAAACCAGGACTGAGTACGAATACGATAAAGACACCTTCCGGCTAATTCATCTGACGACAACTCGCGCAGGCTTTCCGACAGACGAGCAAGTCGTTCAGGACTTGTCCTACACCTACGATCCGGTCGGCAACATCACTCATATTCGCGACAACGCTGACATTCAGAACGTGGTCTACTTCCGCAATCAGCGAGTGGAGCCGAGTGCGAGTTACGAATACGACGCAATCTATCGACTCATCACGGCGACGGGGCGCGAGCATCTTGGCCAAACTGCCGACAATCAACTGAACTCGCCTCGGCAGACTGATCACGACGACTCGTTTCGCATGAATTTGCCCCACCCCGGCGACGGCAACACGATGGGCAATTACACCGAGCGTTACGAATACGATGCCGTCGGCAACATGCGGCAAATGATTCATCAGGCGGCTTCGGCAGGAAGTTGGACTCGACATTACGACTACGAGTCAGAAAGCAATCGGCTTCGAGGAACTAGTCTACCGGGCGACGATGACGATCAGTTCTCGGCAAATTATGAATACGACCCCCACGGCAGCATGACGAAAATGCCACATCTTCCAGTCATGGAGTGGGATTTCAAGGACCAACTGCATGCAGCCCAGCAGCAGATCGTCAGCGAGGGAGGGAGTGCTGAAAAGGCTTACTACGTTTACGACGGCGCTGGTGAGCGAGTCCGAAAAGTGATTCAGCGGCCGGGCGGCTCAATCAAGGAAGAACGCCTTTATCTGGGCGGTTTTGAAATCTTTCGTCAGCGCGATGTTGATGGCAGTGTCAAGCTCGAGCGCGAAACCCTGCACGTCATGGACAACAAACAGCGCATCGCGCTGGTCGAAACGAAAACCGTAGACGTTGACGCGCCACCAAGTAGCTTGCCAACCACGTTGACGCGTTATCAATTCGCCAATCATCTAGGTTCGGCTTCTCTGGAACTCGATGACAGCGGTGCCGTGATCTCTTACGAAGAGTATTACCCCTTTGGCGAGACTTCGTATCAGGCAGTCAACCGCGATGTTGAAGCCAGTCCAAGGCGCTACCGCTACACCGGCAAAGAACGCGACGAAGAAACCAGGCTCTACTACTATGGAGCCCGCTACTATCCACCCTGGCTCGGGAGATGGATCAGTTGCGATCCTGAAGGACTTAAAGACGGACTAAATCTCTTTGTTTTCGCGAAAAACAATTCGATCCGGTTTACCGACCCGGAAGGACGTGAGTCCAAGGAGAGTCTTGCAGTTACTCTTCCGTTAATACAAAAACTCGATGCCAGAGGTCTGCCCTGGGCGCGGGAAGTGCCCTTCTCCATTGTGAAGGATGGAAAAGTGATTACTGGAAGACTAGATTTGGTCTATCAGGATCCCACCGGTCTTGTTGCAGTTGAAGCAAAGCAATTGGCAAATTCGGCCAAGACGGCCGGCCAAATCCAGTACCTTCCCGAATTTGCGAAAGGTACAAACATCACGATCACGGGTCCTGCCCAGGGCGGTGGAAAGCTTTCCCTATCCAAAGGCAACATTATTAATACAGCGCAAGGTAGATTCGCCTTAATCCACAAGGTCAACTTCTCAGCAGTGATTCAGGAACAATTAGGACATCTACCCGAACAGCAGCTCTATACATTTTCTACCACTTCAGCCCAAGGAAAACGAGAGTTCAAGACTTTTAGTTCTCCAGAAGACTTGTTGCATTTTAGGGCTCAGCGTGGCGTGGGGCAGGCGGGCCACATAACTTCAACCACACTCGGATCGCTAGGTAAGACACCCAAATTGAGCAACCCGACGCCCACACCAGCTAAAGATGTAGCTGAAACTGCTGCCAAGAAGTCTTCAAAACTCGCAGGCAGAATTTGGTCAGGCGTGAAGCACGGCCTTCCCGTGGTGGGAATCATACTAGCGATACCGGCTATTGCCGAAGCACAGGAAAAGGGGGAACACGACAGAGCAAATTTGATGATACTTGGGCTTGTAATAGATCCAGTTGATTGGGGCTTACTGGCATATGATTATGTCCAAATGCTGCACGGGATTGAAGCAATGACTGCGGAGCACAACGAGCGAATGAAAACAGACGCGACTTATAGGAAGAGTTTCGAGAAGCGTATCAGGGTACCCGAAGTCAAATACCATCCTCTTGACCGAGGGGCTTACTAAGGAATCCTCGCGCCATTTGTCCAGCGCCTGAGGCATGCCCTCAACAGGAGAGTCATCATGAAACTTCAAGGGCGAGACTTATCAGCATCAATGCAAGGACCTGACGTCGCTCTCCTGCAACTAGAGTTGCGCAGGCTTGGCTTCACCATCCCACCAGAAGAATTCCGAGCTAAGACTTTTGGCGATGCCACCCAAAAAGCCGTGCGCAACTTTCAAGCGGCTCACCGCCTGGAGCCAACAGGTGTGGTAAACCAACATACCGCCGTTGTTATCAACGCTGCGGTCGTTGCGATGAAAATGCCATCTCCCGCACTGCCTCAACCCAAGCTGCCAGACTTTATCGTCAACGGGCACATTAGTCAGGCCGACGGCGGCGTTCTTGTTGGCGTCATGGTGCGTGCCTTTGACAAGGACATGCGCAGCGAAAAGCTGCTGAGTGAGGTGATCACCGATCAAGATGGTCGCTATGAGATCACTTACAGCGCTGCACAATTTGTCCGCGCGGAAAAGAAAAGCGCGGATTTGATTGTGCGAGTGTTTGACGATCAAGGAGCGCTGCAGCTTGCCTCGCCACTTATCTTCAATGCGCAGCCAGTCGAAACGGTGGATCTCACCCTCGATGGCTCGGCGAGCAAGGCAGAATCCGAATACGAAAGACTTGTGAAAGACGTGCTGCCCGTGATGCCGGGCGTAGCGCTTGAGGAGTTGAGCGCGGATGAGATCAAATTCCTTGGCGGCCAAACCGGAAACGATCCTTTACACATTCTCTTTCTCGTTTTGGCAACTCGGCGCGCGTCCAAAATTGATGTTCCTGCAGCGGCCTTCTACGGTTTCTTCCGGCAGGATCTACCAACTCGACTGGAGGCTCTCATGCTTCAAAAGCCTGTGAGACTGCGTCTCGCGCTGGAAACAAGTCTGCAACAGAATCTCATACCCGCTGCAATCGGGAATCAAATCGATGACATCCTCGCTGAACTCGAGCGGCCTGACAATCTCTTCAAGACGGGTGATCCGGTAACGACGCCGGTGCTAGGCGTATTGAGCACGTCCACTCTTTCGCCAGAGAGACAGGCAAAGTTCGTGATCTCCGCGGCGCGGCATGATGGCTCGACCGAAGAGTTTTGGCAGAACTTGCGGCGCGACCCGGACTTTGGAGCTGAGCAGGTCAAGGAATTACAGCTGACTATGCAATTGGGGCTGCTGGCACAAAACCATGTGCCCCTGGTTCGTGAACTGCAAAAACGAAAACCGTCTAATGAAATGACGTCGCTGCGCGATCTGGCCGGAATGGAGGAGTCCGATTGGCTCGCAATGGTTCAGAGACCCGATGTCGGCGTGCCCGATGACGTGCCCGGCGCGAACGCGGATGAGAAGAGCAAAAACTATGTGAGCGGAATCGTGCAATTGATGGAGGCAGCGTTTCCTTCTGCCACCGCCGCAGCAAAACTGATCAAAGAGAATCGAGCTGACGACGGTGATGTGATCAAGTTTTTCTCGAAGCATCACGATTTTGATTTCGCAAGCTCGCGCATTGACGATTACCTTTCGCGCAACGAAGAGAGCGCTTTCAAAGATGTGACGGATGGCAAAGGGCTGACAAAACAACTCAAGAGTATGCAACGAGTCTTCCATGTCGCACCCCGATACGACCATATGCGAGCCCTGATGGAGAAGGGGTTGGACTCAGCACGTGCGATTAGCAATGTTTCCAAAGAGTCATTTCTTGAAGAGTTCGGAGCGGCTTTAGGTGGAGCGGCCCAGGCGGAATACTATTATTCGAAGGCCGGGCAAGTCAGTGAAACTTCAACGATGGTCGCGACCACTGTGACTCAGTCGGTCAATGACATCATGCCCATGGTCATAGCCAAGCCGCCTGACTCGATCAAGACCTCACCGAATTTCTCCAGCCTTTTTGGATCTTCGAGCCTGTGTGATTGTGACCATTGCAGCTCCGTCTACAGTCCGGCTGCTTATTTGGTTGATGTGCTTCAATTCTTGAATCCCGATGCCGGCGAGAAACCGCTCGACTCCCTGCTCAAGCGACGTCCGGACATTGAACACATCCAACTCTCCTGTGAAAACACCGAAACCCCGCTGCCTTACATCGATCTTGTCAACGAGGTCATGGAGTACTACATTGCCCACAACGGCCAGCTGGATGCCTCACTGGCAAAGGACACAGTTGACATTACCGCTGAAGAGCTAAGCGTTAACCCTCAATACATAAACAACCAAGCCTACAACATCCTCAAGCAGTCGATTTATCCGCTGACCATGCCATTCCACCGCTCCATGGAAGTGGCGCGCCTCTACCTGGAGCATCTGGGCAGCAGCCGCTACGAGGTGATGAAGACATTTCAAGGGGACGGTGCCCCGTCGGATGAAGCAATAGCTAATGAGTACCTAAAGATCTCGGCTAAAGAGCAGGACATCCTCACCGGTGATACCACCCAGGAGTTGTCGGAGTTTTATGGGTACAGCAGTGATCCTGCAAACCCATCCTGGCGCGAGAACTGGCGTAACCACCTAGCCCATGTTTCGAAGTTTTTGGCAAAGACAGGAATCAACTATGCGGACCTGACGGAGTTATTGAAGACACGTTTTATCAACGCCGACCATTCTGTGACTCTCGATCCGGATGTTACCTCTCCATGCGATCTGAGCAAGATGAAGATCGAGCCACTGACAGTTCCTGTCCTGAACCGCATGCACCGCTTCATCCGCCTCTGGCGAAAGCTGGGCTGGACCATCGAGGAATTGGACCACGCCATTTTCGCGTTGCAGCCTGGCAAGATTAATGCGCACTTGTTGCAGAACCTCTCACTGGTGAAACAACTTGAGGCGGATCTAAACCTGGCGCTCGATTCCATGCTGAGTCTGTGGTCGAATATCGAAACCACAGGCGACAACCCACTCTATTACCGTCTGTTCCTAAACAGGACCGTTTTGAATCCACCTGATGGTGCTTTCACTCAGGACCCGTCTGATCCGTCCAAGGTCATCGGTGACGGACAGAGCGATCTAACGCTGTCAGCGCACGTCTCTGCCCTTCTTGCCGCACTACGAATCAGTGCTTCTGATCTCGATCTCATTCGCGTTGAGCTGAAGCTCGCGGCCGATGATGCGCCGCTCAATCTGGAGAATCTCTCCGCGCTTTATCGCTACTCGGTTCTGGCGAAAGCGCTCAGACTAAAGGTCGGCGATGTCATCTCGCTCAAAACACTTTCGGGCACTGGTCCATTTGAGTCACCCCACCAGTGCAAAGTATTCGCAGAAACAGCGCAGAAGGTACAGCAATCTGGTTTTTCCGTGGCCCAGCTGGATTACTTGTATCGCCATCTCGCTCCGACTCCGAACAACTTTGCGCCCCGGACGGCGCAGCTTCTCATTGTGGCTAAAACTTTGCGGGATGGTCTGACGCAAATTGCCACCGATAACGAGATTGCCGAAGACTCCTCGGGCGATTTCACCCGCGTCAAGCTGGCCACGATCTTCGAGAGCGCCGTCGTCGATCAGGTAATCCAGATGGTGAACGGGAGTGCCGTTTATCGAGCGCCCCTTGCCAATATGCCGGCGCAAATAACTTTCCCTCCTGACTCCGTCAAGAAGAAGGCTTCCTACAATGCCCAGACAAAGATGCTTTCTTTTCTGGGGCCGATGACGACAGAGGAGGAAGGCGATTTGCTCAACGCTTCCGCCAATGTGAAATACCGCAAAGCGATCAAGGTTCTCTTCCAACAGCCACGTGATTTGATCGCAAACACCCTGACTGGTTTTCTTGATCCGGCAGAAGCGGTTACGCACTTGCTGGAAACACCATCCCTCACACCGAAAGGCAAACCGCACCTTAATGTCATTGCCAGGAAATTCAGCTATGTTTTGAAGGGGCTGCTGCCTTATCTACGGGACCAACTCAGTCGTAGTTTGATCAAGCAAACACTAAGCGACGAACTCGAGTTGGCCAACGACATGACGGCGCTGCTGTTGGAAACGTCAGAGATTCTCTCCTCACGCGCCCACTCACATCAGGCTGCCATCAAGGATTTCATGGCGCTGCGGACCCAGGGGTTGGCAGGGACCTACTTCAATGCCGACAATTTGACAGGAGCATCCACGGCACGGATTGATGCCACCCTTGGATTTGACGGTGAGGAGTCAGCGTTGGAAACCACTCTCCCGTCAGGTACGGGCAGCGTTCGCTGGACAGGCCTGCTATTGGCTCCGAACAATGACTCGTACACATTAACCGTTCGCACCAACGGCGTCGTGCGGCTCTGGCTGGGTGACGATCCGCAACCAGTAATTGATGCTCAACAACATACGTCGGCAACTGAATTGAGCGGCGGGCCGGTTCCGCTCAAGGCCGGCCAGCTTTACAAACTTCAATTAGAAGTAACTCGGTTGAACAGCCCAGCAATAGTGAAGCTCAGTTGGAGCGGTGCCACCACACCCAAGGATCTTATTCCTTCAGCTAATCTGTATCCCGCGAATGTTTTTGACAACTTCACTGCTTCGTTCACACTGCTGCAAAAGATCGGGTTGCTGGTGAACGGGTTCAAGCTCAGCGCCGACGAAGTTGCATATTTATCAAGTCACGGATCGGACTTTAGCCACCTGTCTCTTGCTAAGCTGCCGTTGGACCATACTGGTGAAGTCGATCAGCACGCGCCGATCCTTTTCAGGCAATGGTTGCGCTTGAATAATTTCGGCAAACTGCGCAACGGTCTGCCTCAGAACGAGACCAGCCTGACAGAAGTGTTCGCCACGACGCCATCGGGTGTTGCCGCTCTAGCTGTGCTTTCACCAGGTTCCACTGGAGCACTCGTTATCGCCTTGCAACGTCTGCTGAATATTGCTGGCGCCCAGCCCGTCTTGCCTGTTGATGCCGTTTTCGATTCGCGAACCACAACAGCAGTCATGGAGTTCCAGCAAAGTCATGGGCTTACCGTAGATGGCATTGTCGGAACTCCGACCTGGCGAGCGCTCAAGGCTGAGGCGCCTCCCAATCTCTGGCATAAAGTTACGGCTAGAGTAGCGACCGAGGAAGAACTGGTGAACGTCTTTGGCTGGGATGCCGTGGCGCTCGACCTCCTGCTAGTTAAGCTGAACCTGGAGCCGGATGATTTCAAGAATGAGATCGAGCTGGTGCGATTGCAGACTTGCATGGATTTGAGCAAGCGGCTGGGCGTCTCAGCGAATCAGCTCTTTCATTGGGCCACCTCAGAACCGGATGTGAACCAGGCGAACGAAATTACCAAAACCGTCAAAGCGAAGTACGACGATGCGGCCTGGGTAGATGTCGGGAAGGCGCTGAACGATGGGCTGCGAGTAAGGCGACGAGATGCGCTGCTCGCTTATGTGCTCACTGAGCCAAACATCGTCGAACAGGGCATCACTAATTCAAACCAGCTCTTCGAGTATTTCCTGATTGATGTAGACATGGATTGTTGCATGATGACGTCGCGCATCAAGCAAGCCATCTCCTCAGTGCAGCTCTTCATCCAGCGGTGTCTGATGAACCTGGAGTCGGAGGTCAAACCATCCGCGATCGATGATGACCAATGGGAATGGATGAAGAATTATCGGGTCTGGGAAGCAAACCGCAAGGTCTTCCTTTATCCGGAGAATTGGATCGAGCCGGAACTGCGAGATGACAAGTCACCTTTCTTCAAGGAACTGGAGACTCAGTTGCTCCAGAACGATATCACTGCCGTGACTGCCGAGGACGCTTTCGTGAGCTACCTCGAGAAGCTCCACGCTGTGGCTCGCTTGGAAATTTGCGGAATGTATACCGAGACGGACACCGAAAACGATGCGATCACCATCCTCCACGTCTTCGGCCGCACCCATCAGATACCGCACATTTATTATTACCGCCAACTCGCCGGCGGAGTCTGGACACCGTGGGAAAAAGTAGACATGGACATCGAGGGCGATCACCTGATCCCAGTCGTCTACAATCGACGCCTCTATCTCTTCTGGCCCCACTTTGAAGAAAAGCCTGACTCGAACCAGGACTTGGGTGTGCCCTACATCGAGTCGTCGGAGCACGTCCGCTGGTCGC
>JAMQPI010000065.1 GCA_023717565.1 Pyrinomonadaceae bacterium
GCATCATCTCCTCGGATATCTCGATCGGCACTTCCACGCTTCCTACTCTTGATCGCACCGAGACCGTCTGACCTGGTCTCAGGTGTCGGTGGGCAGCATCCGTCGGGTGGATGAGAATTGTGCACTGAGTCTTGCCCCTTAATAGTCTTTGACTGTTATGCATCCAGGAGTTATTACTGCGAAGCTGTCGTCTACCAATTAATAGCAGATTGCCGTTGGAATGGAGAGACGCGTCATCGATCAGTTTCGCCTTCACCCGTTCGACATCTTTCACCAGCACTTCCGGCGCTAACTCAATGCGGTTGTCGGCGGTCCGCAAACGGTGAGGTAAACAAGAACTCAATGGCCCGAGGTCTATTCCGTGCACAGACTCTTTGACCTTTCGCAAAGTCAGTCCTTTAGAAAACGGGTTGAGCCTCGCGCCGTAAGGTCCAAAGCGTAAACCCAAATCAAGAATTCTTTCAGGGCCGAAAAACCGTTTGATTAACCCCCGCTTGACGCGCCCGACCGCACCATCGTGTTCCATGCGTGTTTGCAATTCGACAAAGATCTCCCAGTCATGTCGCGTCTCACCGTCTGGTTCAAATAAAGCAGGAGAAAATTTCGTCGTGTTACGTACAGCCAGGAGATGAAAGGCCAGATCATAATGACCACGCTCGAGTGAAGAGCTCGGAGGTAAGATGATGTGCGCGTGCCTGGTTGTCTCATTGATATAGGGA
Source organism: Pyrinomonadaceae bacterium (assembly GCA_023717565.1). Classification (GTDB taxonomy): domain Bacteria; phylum Acidobacteriota; class Blastocatellia; order Pyrinomonadales; family Pyrinomonadaceae; genus PSRF01. Next base: position 720 of record JAMQPI010000065.1, read on the forward strand.
TCGATTGAGACCATGAACTCAAGGCCGGCGAGCGCCCGATCCAATTCACGGCCGTTCGGCGTCGATAGCACCGGGTTCCCAGCAGAAGTTACCAGGGCCTTAATCTGGCCCTGACCTTCGGTCAAGATCTCTTCAGCCAGCGCAACTACCGGGAACTCTCCGGCAAACTCAGGTAGATTCCGCACCCGGCTATGCCAGCGGGCGAAACTACCACGCGGCGCCAAGCCTTCGGGTGCTGACAATGGATCAAACGCCGGACGGGTAAACATGGCGCCACCCGGGCGATCGAGATTACCGGTCACCGTATTCAAGACGTTAATCAACCACTGACAAACACCGCCGAACTCCTGAGTGCTGACACCGATTCTGCCATAACAGACCGCGGATTCGGCGGCAGCAAATTCCCTTGCCAGGAGGCGTATTTGATCTGAGTCAATTCCGGTAATTGCCGCCACAACCTCGGGAGGAAAGTCGGCCACGAGTTTGGCGATAGTCTCCACACCCTTAGTAAACTCAGCGAGGGGCCCGAGGTGGGTGAGCCCTTCTTCAAAGACAACGTGTAGTAACGCCAGCAGCAATAACACGTCGGTGCCGGGTTTTATGAACAAATGCCGATCGACCAATCGAGCAGTTTCCGTGAAGCGCGGGTCGATGAGTATTACTTTGCCGCCGCGCTCTCGAACCTCTTGCAGTCTTCTACTCATCCCGGGAGCAGTCATCATGCTGCCATTTGAGACCGCCGGGTTCGCCCCCAGGATCAGAAAGAAGTTTGTGCGGTCAAGATCCGGGACGGGAAGCAGGAGTTGGTGACCAAACATCAAGTAAGCGGATAAGTGATGAGCCAGTTGGTCAACGGAGGTTGCGGAAAATCTGTTCCGCGTGTGCAGGCTGCGGATAAACCCTGGTGCGAATAGCATCGCGCCAGAGTTATGAACGGTGGGATTCCCAAGGTATGTGGCGAGGGAATTCCTACCGTGCATCGCGTGAATGCGCTTGAGGTTCTGCGCTACTTCGTCAAAAGCTTCTTCCCACCCGAGGCGTTGCCAACCTTGAGCGGTGCGGCGCACGGGATACTTGAGCCGGTCTTTATCGTAATGAAGGTCTTGCAAGGCGACGGCCTTCGGGCAAATGTACCCGCGGCTGAAAGGATCGTCTTTGTCACCACGAATCTCCAGACGCTGCTCGGCTTGAACAGTAATTTCAATACCACAAATCGCTTCGCAGAGATTGCAGGCGCGATAATGGGGGACGCTATTGTCGGCGTTTCTCATGGCGCAGAGTTACATCCACAGATTATGCAGATTACACAGCGCGGCCCTGGGAGGCAACCAAAACAAAGCCGATCCACCGAAACGCAAGAAAGACACGAAGGTTCGTGTTGCTTCGTGGTCCACACTCTCGTCCCTACTTCGGAGTTGGATCGATTCCTGTTCGCTTGATGAGTTCGGCCAACGCAACATCTCGAGTGCCCTGGCCGTCGAGATAAGGTTTCCAGATTTCTTCCAACGCAACTTTCATCGGGCCCAGTCCTCGCTGCCAGACGCCAAACTTTTCTGCGTAAGGCACATGCCCGGGCACCACTCGGCGGACGGCTTCTCCAGCGGTAAAGAAAATCAGCGCGTGATCCAAGCCCCTCGGGAAGACCTTGTTGACCTTAACGGCTTGTTCACGCAGTGCTTCGAATACCTGACCGTCCCATTGGTGCATTCCTTCGTGAAAAACGGTTTCCAAACCATATGTCCCTTGGAGTCCGGGACTCTGGCTCGAGATGACCAGCAGGTCGCCGGAGGTTGAGTACGCCCCTGCCCAATTCGAGTAAGCCGATACGTGTACTGGGAACCCCGCAGCCGGCCACTGCAACTTGTACGCGTTCGTTATGAAAGCGAGCACAGCCGCCCCATGTCGATCGACAAGCGCCTGAATGACCTTTTGCCAGCTCCGGTTTGCGCTGCGATGCCTCTTCCACCACGCCTTCCGGTAGATTGGCGCTGCCTGCTGAAGAGTTGCCACGATTGCCGGATCCACTTTTGATCCGGTCAGCGACTTTGAGTCACCGGCACGCGCTAAAGCGTTGGTGAGAGCGGGCAGTGGATCGTCAAAAACAAGATCCTTCTTACTCGGCCCCGCCGCGTACGAAGCAACCGCTTCTCGCCAGATCGCCTGCTCTTTCGCGCTCAGCTTCTCGAAGCCGCGTTGCTGATCGCCGGGAGCTCCGGCTACCGCCTCTCGCGATGTATCCCTTTCCTTGTTTTCGGCGCGCCCCAGAACGTAAAGGAAGTGATGCAGGTTTAGCCAGAACTCATTGTTATGGAAAACAAAGATGCTGCCGCGCGTGTCCGGCGTTTTGGCGTGTGCGGTTGACACTGGGTCTGCCGAAGCCGGCTGCAGCGCTGAACTATCGGCGAGGTGTCCGCCGGGGCGGGAGTGGGCGTAGATTGAAAACGCCATCACGAAGAAGACGACGTTGACTAATCTGAGAATTCGTTGCTTCATGATTGTCCTTCCTAGCGAATACTAACATCCAATGGCTGCGGCGGCTCTGTGGGCTTCTGTCGCATCTCTGAGTTACCGAATATTGATTCTGTGATTGACTATTTCCGTTGGCGCAATGAGGACGCTCATCGCAACGGCCTGAATGCGCACTGTTACTGGACACTCAGAAACGAAGGCAGCACGATTCAGGAAGCGGCTGAAAGTCTTCACCAGCTCTCTGTTGCCGAGAAGAATGAACTGTTGTGAATGAAGGATGACTACAGTTTCTACATCAAGAAACTGATGGAGGATGCCCTAGCCTGAGAAGTCTCACACCCCGAGACGTTGGCCGTTAACAAGCAACGGAGGTGCGAGTACGGAGCGATTGAAATGTTCGCTCCGTACTCGCCTGCAACCTAACTACCGGTAGCCTGCTCTTGCCATTCAAGCAGTAGCGTGGGCGGCTCCGTTCTTCTTAGTAGCAGTTAAGATTCCTTCCTGGTTCGTCAGGATTTGCTCTTGCCGTTTCTCGATACGCGTCTGATTGAGAAGCACGCTGTCGAGTTTTGTTTGGTTCGCGAGAATGTTGACCTGATTAGCGAGGATCCTGTCCTGGTTAGCCAACAGCACTTTCTGGTTCTCAAGCACTTTCTCTAACGTCATAAGCTTTTACCTTCCTTTTTCGATGCAATGAGGCCAAACAATCGGCCTCGTTTGATTAGTACAGCTTTCGACTAAGATTGTGGCAAAGGACATGCCGCGCACCTGCAAGTGTGTATTGCTGAGATAGTCGAGTTCAGGCCTTGAAGAACTGGGTCAAGGTACACAGCCCATTGGGGCAAAGTTCGCTCAGTCCTTTGTGTTACGCTCCATCTCCACCCAAAGTATGATCACCCTCCCAGCCCGTGCAGTTATAATGAGCCGCTCCTAAGCCTTTAGTTTCTGTATGACTGAAAAACTGCTCCCTGCCAAGGTACGCCTTCTTCCTTTATTGGTGCTTGTGATAGCCGTCGCCGTCTGGTACGGGTTGTCGCTGCTTCATGTTTTTCCTCAATCAGCCTTTCCATCCCCTCTAGAGGTAGCCAAAGGTCTGGGCGAGGAAGTTCAGAGCGGTCGACTGATAAACGATCTGGTTGCATCGCTTTTCCGCGTTACCACTGGCTTCATGATCGCGGTGGCCATCGGAGTCCCAACGGGGCTGTGGCTCGGTCATCATGTTCGGTCGCGTGTTGCCCTACTGCCGGCAATCAACTTCTTTCGCAGTCTATCGCCTCTGGCGTGGATACCGTTCGCCATTCTCTGGTTCGGCATCGGTGACCTTCCGGCGATCTTTCTAATTTTCATGGCCTGTTACTTCCCCATTGTCGTTGCCACGGTTTCGGCCGTCTCCAGCATTCCATCGATTTATTTTCGCGTCGCGCGCGATTACAGATTCAGTGGCATCGAGTTGTTAACGAAGGTAACTTTGCCTGCGAGTGCGCCTCAAGTCATCACTTCACTGCGGGTGACGGCGGGCCTCGCATGGCTGGTCGTAGTAGCAGCGGAAATGATTGCCGGCCGCGACGGTCTGGGATTCGCAATCTGGGACGCGCGCAATGGCTTGCGTATGGACCTGCTTGTCGCGGGAATGATTGTTATAGGCGTGATTGGCGTGGTGATTGACCGGGTACTGATCAGGCTTACGAGGATTCGCAGTGTGAGGTGGGGATACGAACGATAATCCGCTGCGCATCGAAGACGGGGCTGTGAGCTTCGGCTCCGTCGACGTGTTTTGTCACCTCTCGCTGGAAATATCTCGAGGCGAATTCGTTGCCGTAGTGGGACCTTCCGGATGCGGGAAGACAACACTGCTCAATCTGTTGTCGGGCTTTCTTAAGCCGTCGTCAGGGAGCGTGCACTGCTCAGGTCGGGTGCGCATGGTCTACCAGCAAGACAGCCTTTTCCCGTGGCAGACGGCGGCGCAAAACATTGCCCTGGGACTGCGCGATCTCACCAGCGAGGCTGAGCGTGAGCGGCAACTCAAAGGCATGCTGCGCCTGATCAATCTGGAAGAGTTCGCCGAGCACTATCCCCACCAACTTTCGGGTGGGATGCGCCAACGCGTGGAACTCGCCCGGGCCCTGGCAGGAGATACAGACATCCTGCTCCTGGACGAGCCTTTTTCATCGCTCGACTATCTAACTCGCCTCCGTATGCGACGAGAGTTGGCCCTCATGCTCGACGAACTACCCCGGACGGTGGTGCTCGTTACGCATGACATCGAGGAGGCTGCCCAACTTGCCGATCGCATTCTGGTACTCTCCGAGCGTCCTGCCCGGATCTGCCGTGAGTTGCACGTGACTGCTCGTCGCCCGCGTGAGCCAACTCATCCCGAAGTCGTCGAGACGGTGCATCATGTTCTGACAGAACTTGGTCTCGTAGCACAAGATAAGGTGATTATCCCAAGATCGGTGTCATAAGGAGAGATTCACATGCTTCGCTCGCCAATAGCTCGCTGGATGCTCGGAGTGTTTGCTCTCGTCGCCGTGCTCGGACTGTTGAGATTCAAACCATGGCGTTACGACTCAACGAAGGAGATGTTCAGCGGGAGTGGAAAACAGACTTGGAATGAATTGAAAGTGGGGTTTCTTCCGGTCACCTGCCACTTAACCTGTCCGGTGACCGACTTCGCCACCAAAACCAGCGCTACTAATCGGTTCGAGTCTCAGCGTTTTACCGACTTCCCTACCGTAGTTGAATCCGTCAAAGGGGGCCGCCTGGATGCGACGTTCATGATTGCGCCGCTCGCGATGAAGCTACGCGAACAAGGGGTGCCGGTGAAGATCGTTTATCTCGGACACCGCGACGGCTCGACCGTGATCGTGCGCAAGGACCTGCCAGCCCAGAGCCTCCGCGATCTGCGAGGCAAGACATTCGCGATACCGAGCAAGTACAGCAACCAGTACCTCGTGATTCGCAAACTGATGGACGATCAGGGAGTCGGGCCCGATGAAATGCGGTTCGTGGAACTGCCGCCGCCAGACATGCCGGGAGCGCTCGCCGCACATGCGATTGATGCCTACTTCGTGGGCGAACCGCATGCGGCAAAGGCCGAACTGGATGGCAGCGGTCGGGTCCTCTACCACGCCAAAGATATCTGGCCACACTTCATCTCCTGCGTCCTCGTGGTTACCGAGAAACTTATTAAGGAACGGCCTGAAGTCGTGCGTGATCTCGTGCGCGGCATCGCTGAGAGCGGCGAGTGGGCGGATGGTCATCGCCTGGAAGCTGCCACGATGGTTGCTCCCTACTTCCGTCAGGATGAGAAGGTCATTCGCTATGTCTTGACGCAACCGCCCGATCGTGTCAGCTACCGAATGCTCACGCCGACGGATGAAGACTTACAGAAGATCAATGATATGGCGGTCAAGGCGGGAATACTTGAAAGACCTATCGCCATGAAGGACTTGATTGATCGACAATTCATTCCGCCGCAAATCAAACCCCTGAACCTCGACGGTGGGCAGTAGAACCACTCCAAGCAATGACAACTCGCTACGTCAAATGGTTCTGTGGTTGAGTAACCGTAAAGGCAGGTCGGTCAATGGAGCCAATTCTTGAAGCAGTCCTCGACAGTGAGAAAGCTCTAGCGCAACTCCTTAAGCAATCGCCTGCATTGTCGGGATTGCGGGTTGCGCAGGACCACTTAGTCGAAACGATTCCGCATTGGCTCTACGTGGGAGATACGCCTTTACACCTGGCAGCGGCCGCCTTGCGAGTAAAAGCGGCGAAGCTTCTTCTTGCGAACGGAGCGGACGCGAACGCAGAAAATCGCCGCGGTGCGACGCCGCTGCACTACGTTTGTGATCCTCGACCAATGTCCGGTGGAACCTGGGATCCCCAGAAGCAAGCAGAGATAATCGTGCTTCTGGTCCAACACGGAGCAAAACTTCAGCAAGTCGATCGCGGCGGCGCGTCCGCTCTGCATCGCGCCGTGCGCGCGCGAAGTCCGGCGGCCGTTCGCCAACTGCTCAAAGCGGGCGCCCGAGTTGATGCCCGACTGAACAAGCGCGGCTCTACGCCGCTCCATCTAGCCGTTCAGTCGACGGGCGCGGGCGGAACTGCCGGCGCTGTGAGCGAGCAACTCGAGATTATCGAACTACTGCTTCAACACGGAGCTGATCCTGATGCCAGGGACGGTCGCTGCCGGAGCGCCCTTGACTGGGCAAAAAACGAACGCATTTTGACGGCCCTTCAGAAACCTTGACCAATCGCCGAGTGGAAAGGCGGTCCTAAGCAATGATCTCACTTGCCTCTAGAGGTGGTGACAGACACAAAGATTTCTGACTGGCGCTTCCAGGCGTAGTATTGAGTGCCACCTGCCGTCTGCCGTCTCCCACCTGTGCTGGGAGCGACCTAATCCTGAATCGTAAAGTATCCCGAGCGCGCCACACTCGTGGTTTCATCGTTGACCGTTATTCTCAGCTCATAAGATCCCGGCGGTATCTTTTCAAGGGGCACTCCAGCGAGGTACTGAATGCGTCCCAACGTGTCGACCTTCGGCAGGTCTGCTGGTATTTGAACTAACGTTCGACCCTGTTGTCGCAGTTCGATCGTTAGCTTTGGTTGAGTGCTGCTTCCCGGCGTCGTGTACACCGTAAAAAAGAATGGCACTTGCTTGAGTGACCTCGGAATTGGCTCTCCCAGATTTGGGCTCACAATCATGTTATCAACGTGAAATGGGTTGCTCTGCTTTTCATTGGCCACATTCGCGGGTTCGGCTCGCTTTAGAATTATGACGTCACTCAAACGCAGCTTGCCTTCATCGCTTGCAGAGACTTCGATTGTGCCAGTGCGCACACTCGCACGACCAGTGGGCGCATCATACGCGATTGTCTCCAGCGTGTAGCGACCAGGCGCAAGATCGACTTGACGATAGAATAGAACCCGGCCTAGCTTTGCCTCTTCGATTTTGTCGAGCGGTCCCGTCAGGCGGTACTGACTGCTCAGCTTCTTGACCACTTGTCCCGCATGATCTTTGAGCAAGGCCACTATACAAAAGTCAGTGTCATAGAGTTGTTTTTGCTGGTCTACGTGAAAAGTGAACGCCGACAAGGGAACGTCAACCAGAACCGGGGCCAGTCCTAATCGCTGTCGCTCTGGAAAACTGAAGCCGCCAACATAGAACGGAAACGCATTGACCGATGGCGCCCTGTCCAGGGCCGCAAGTGCCGGCGGTTCGTAAGCAAGCACGGGAGAGGCGAACGTGCCCTTGATTGCATAGTAACCCTTGCGACTCTGCACGATTAGATCCGAGCGTTTTAGTTTGACCTCAATTCTTCGAAAGTGACCGTCATAGTTCTGGTTCTTTGAGCTATAGCTCATTAGATAATACGTATGCAGATCCTCATCAACTTGTCGCAACCTACTTTTCAGGTCGTTGGAATCGGTAATCAAAAATCCCCCGGTCTCATTGGCGAGTTGGCCCAGGCCGCTATCCGGATTGAGCCGAAGCAAATCTTCATTACGCTCCAGCCCCTTTGTCATCGGACCTGTGGGGTCCGCATTGCTGCCCAACTGCGCCATTCGCCGACCACTGCGCGAGGCGATCTCAAGATTCGTCTCTGTTGTCTTGCTCTCCACTCGTAGGCCCGCAGCATCAACAGTATAGAAGCTGACATTGTTGCGATTGGCTGCATTGATGATGGCGCGCAAAGTCTCCATAACTGAAGGCGGGAGAATCAGTCCTTCCGAAAAGAAGATGACCGCCTTGCGCCCAGGTATCGGGCGCAGTGACGACGCGATGAGCAGCAAGCCACGCGTACTCGCATCACCCAACTGATCGCGTTGATCCTCCTCTGACCTTTCAAGGATGTGCAACTCCATTTGGGCCATGGCCAATGCGGGGGATCTGAGGGCTGGGTTCGCCGAGCCCTCCAGTCCTGTTGAGCGATTCTGGTCTAGAAGCACAGCATCTGTCAGCTCCTTTCTCTTTACCCGCGCCTCCTCGTTAGTCGAGGCATAGAGAGAAGGGCTGTACGAACCTGCCTTCTCGATGCCCAACCTTACGAGTTGGCGGTCGTCGGTGAACGGTTGGAGCACGAGAACCGAGAGGTCTGTGAGAAAGACGCCAAACAACTCACTCTTACTCACGCTCTCTCCCAGATAACTAAGAGCCGCTTGAGTCGCGCGGGCGCGAGCCCCAGGTGATAGTCGGTCAAAGACCAGCGCAATCGCACTAACGCTGGGTGGTTCCGCTCGATTCTGCGTGCGCGTTGCTGATCCTGAATCGTTGGCAGGTTTTTGGTTATTGCTACGGTCTGTAGACGACTTCGCGTCGATGACATTTGTATGCGACACGAGCTGAAATGAATTGATCTCTTGTCTTACACCGTCTTCATAAACTTCAAAATCTGAAGGTTTGAGATCTTTTATCGACCTTCCCTTCCGGTCACGAACGACGACATCAAACGGGACTTCAGCTGAGTTGATAACCAACTTATCTGGGGTTTGTTCATTACCCGGACGCTGGGCTTGAGCGCTGGTTGTAACTGCTGTTCCAACTACGCATGCGAAAACTGCGCACGCGAAACCAAATCTGGTGTGCAATCTATCATGCATGGCAGTACCCTTCTCGTGTACTTTTTCAGAAGACGCGGCAAGATAACAACAAAACCGCTCCTCAACCTCGGCGTGCCGGACTCCCAGTATACGCTTCTGATCACGTCGCCGGGAGATGTGGACTCAGGTCACGCTCAATAACAGCACCTCTCATTCTTAAGGCTTCGGTTGGGAGCTTGGTTCCCCCAAAGGTCGTAAACTCGTACATCAGGGCGGCGGTTGTTCGATTCACTTCAAATAGAAATTCAGCTCAAGTTCAAAGGAAATATCCGCGTTAAGATCCGCAACCTTCGCTCTCACTTTATACTCACCAACAGGATCGTCCTTCCTAAGTCTGAAGTGCATTCGAGCCAGGCCTTTCAATCGATGGGAAGTGAGCCCAACCCCCATTTTCGGATTTGACGTATTCCAGGGTTTAGGGTTGCTTCTATGGAGAGCGGAAGGGGCTTGCTTCTTCCAAAGGATTTCTCTTTGCCAAACTGCGCGCGCGGCAAATACGCTGCCATCGGGGTTGTAAATTGTATAATTCAGCCGCACCTTACACACTGCTTGAGCATTCTGCTTACAACCCCTAAGCTCCACAAAGACACCCATAGTCTTACCGCGCTTCATCGTGGGCATAGCACTGAGGGTCTCAATTTCTACCGGATCGAGCCATCTCTGTATATTCTCGCGTGGATCATCGTCCAAGGTGAGATAACCGCTGAAGCCATTCACCTCTTTGTAATTTTTCTCAACGCCAGCCGTCTGATCGTTCTGCTCCTGTAAAGAGAATGCAGGTGAAGCTGCAAGTAAGATTACGAGCCATGTGATGCATACCGTAGTCTTTCTGAGTATCATTGCACACCTTGATGGATACTTAGGATGTTCGGCGTCAGTTTGATTATTCTTTGAGGTGTTGTCATGCCCACTGCACTTGACCAGCGAGATATGCTGCTTGCCGCGTGGAGAACCAACAACCGCGTTACCGTCTTCCTGGTTGAGCACCTACCCCAAGAGCTATGGGGAGCAACGGTGCCGGGGGCTCCACGTCGAACCGTGCGGATGATCGCCGGCCACATCCACAATGCGCGGTGTATGTGGATCAAGACGCTGGGAAAGGAATTCGGCATTGCCGTGCCGCGAGCCGTCAATCGACAAAAGGTTGGACCGAAGGAGTTGATTCCAGCACTAGGCCGCAGCAGCCGCGGCATTTCCGGTTTGCTGACGCTCGGTCTTGACCGAGGAGGCACGATCCCCGTCTCTTCGGCGTACACCTGGCGTAATCTTCCTCTCGACGTGGCGCATGTCCTAACGTATTTCGTCGCGCATGAAGGACATCATCGCGGGCAAATTGTCATGCTCGCCCGCCAACTGGGCTATCGTTTGCCCGTTGAGATTACTGGTGGTCTGTGGCAATGGTCGAAGCGCTCCAAGGAGGCCGGGAGCTAGCCCTACCATAGTCTGCATATCTGAATTTGGAGGAACAACATGGCCGATGGTCATAGCAACAAGTTACTGAAACCGGTCAAGCGCAGCAAACGCTGGACTTCTTTTGTTGGAACTGCTGTTGCAGGGCGAGTCGTTCGCGGTCTTCAAGAAGAAAGAAATCCGGCCCATCGACTTCGGGTTGAACACAACCAACATACGCTTCTCATTCACATTTCGAATGAAGACGGAGATGGTTGGACCACAATCGCGTTGGATAGAGCCACCAGGGAGTGGTCAATTGCCCAACGCCTACGTCAACTTGATGCGGCAAAGGCGGCCTATGAGCAACTCTATATTTAGGTTGAACCTCGAAACAACTTCTCGAGCTCTTTGGTTGCCTTGTCTACGGTCCGCTTGGCTTCTTCCAACGACTTCGCCGCCTCCTTAGCCTCAACTGCAACGCTTCGCACGCGTTCTGCCGCCTCTTCCGACGTCGCTCGGGCTTTCTCCCAGCGCTCCTCGGCTGCGCGACTCTGCTTCTCTGTCTCTTTCGCCTCTGCGTCAGCTTTTTTCTGCGCTGCCTGCAGACTCTGTGCTCGAGCTCGGGCGTCGATCAGCTCTTTCCTGGCTTCCTGCAGTGAAACTTTCGCGGCAGCGATCCCTGCCTTGCGTATCGCTTGGAGCTGATGTAGGTCCGTATCCGACGCCACCTTTCGCCGCGTGTTCGTGACAGCAATGCTGGACTTCCGTGAGGTCTTAAGCCGAGCCGGTTCCTTTTTTGGCTCCGTCATGCCGGCGCCTGGAATGAACGACGCGAATGCCTCGAAGCCCGGAGGATCGACGTCGTGGGTCAGACGGCCGGGGCGTGGCGCATCAGAACGCGATGCGTAAGCGGACAGTGCCTCGAGCGTAGTTGTGATGCGGTGGATAGTATCCGGCGTCGGGTTGTGACCTGCACCTCGGAGCAATGACGTTGCCAGCTCTGAAAGCTGCGTAAGCGCCTCGCGTCGTGCGTCGAGCGCGGTACGCATGTCCGCGAGCTTTCCGGCCAGACGGGATGACTGGGCTTTGTGAAAGCGCCCACCTGACTCGAGCAGCCGGTCGAAGGCCTCGCGATGATTCCAGTAGAGTTGGTTCACCGCCCACGCAGAGATGGAAGGCTTGCCCAGGGCTTTCACGAGATCCGCTTCATCGCCACGTCCGCTCTTCTTTAACCGCGCGGCGAGTGTGTTGCGCGCGCCCGTGAACTCTGCCAACGGGAGCCTGAACAGCGCATCAACATCAATTTGCGTAGTCTGCGGATTCTTTACTGCCATCTAAACATCTTCAACGCCACCACAAAGCTGATAAGCAACCACGCCAGCAATATCGCGACGTGGATCCAGTTAGTCCATAGCGGTGCCCCTTCGTTCATCACGGATCGCAGGAGTGTGTTGAGTGCCGTCAGTGGCAACGCCTTGATGAACGGTTGAAAGACTTGCGGAAACCGCTCGGACGAGAAGAATGTCCCGGAAAGCAACCACATCGGAAGCATAATCAAATTCATCAACCCCGACACTCCTTCGATCGTCGTCGGTCGCGCAGCTACCAGCAGGCCGACTCCGGAAAAAGTAAAGCCTCCCAGTAAGACGATTAAAGAAAGGCCTAGCCACGAACCCCGTACCGTAAAACCAAAGACAAGCCACGCGAAGACGACTACAGCCGCGACTTCAAGGAGTAGAAACACCAGGCGCGAAAGCATGAACGAAAGCAGATAGTGCGACCGTCGCATGGGTGTCGCAGCAAAACGCTTAAGGAGTTTGCGCGAACGGGCGATCACGATGGTAAATCCCAGTCCCCACAAGCCGCTTCCCATCAGGTTCATGCCAATCAAACCCGGAACCAGGAAATCTACATATCGGGCGCCGGGTTCAATGATTCTTTCTTCTCCGGCCGTGAAGACATCGGTTCTTCCTCGTGCACGCTGCAAAGCGTCGTCCACTATGAGTTTGGCAGTACGGCTCTCGGGCCTCGTCGGATCAAAACGTAAGGAGTAAGAGTCGTTACTGGGTTTTATGACTATCGCAACCTTCCCGCTTCGCAATGCCCTGGCAGCTTCGTCAGGAGTTAAAACTGAAGAGCTGATGTCAGGAGAGTGCGCGAGAACATTTGCGAGCTCGCTTACACTCGGGTTTGTCGCATCAGCCTCAATAGCCACAAATGTTTTCTCGGGTGCTGTGTTGCGAAAAGCTATGCCGAGTGCGAAGGTCATCAACACCGGAAAGATGAAAACCCAGAACACGGCCTCCCGCTCACGCAGAAACTCCCGCACTCGCATCGTGGTCAGCTCAATCAGAGGATGCAATGACTGGTTATTCACGTGATTGGTCTCTTTCTGCATTGATTAAGATTTCGGATTTGGGATTTCGGATTTCGGATTTGTTGTATCGCTCCTATGTGATCCTGGTATCGGTCGATCTGACTAACACAAAATCCGAAATCCCAAATCCGAAATCTCTAGTCACTCCTCCCTGAGCATCCTCCCAGTCAAGCTCACGAAAACATCTTCCAGAGTCGCCTGATGCGTTGTTAGCGAGACGAGTTCCGACTGTTGCCGTTTGATTTCTTCAAGCAGGGCCGGCAACGCAACGCCCATTTCCGCAACAGTCAACGAATAATCGTCATCTAGTTTGTGCAAATGACTCACAGCCGGAAGACTCCTTAACGCAGCATCAGCAATCTCTTTTGTGACTCGGAATTCGATGATCTGATCCGCGCCCAGCGATTCAATCAACTCGAGGGGTGTTCCCAAAGCGATAACTCTACCGTGGTCCATGATCGCCACGCGGTCGCATAGATGAGTCGCCTCATCCATATAGTGAGTAGTCAGGAGCACGGTGCCGCCTCCTTCACGGAATTTGTCGACCACGTCCCACAGCGACAGACGGGCTTGTGGATCAAGACCAGTGGTTGGCTCATCAAGAAACAGGAGTTCAGGATCGCTGACTAGTGCGCAGGCAACCGCAAGTCTCTGTTTCTGACCACCTGAGAGTTTGCCGACACGTGCGTTTCGTTTTTCTTCAAGTGCGACTGTTTGAATAACCTGGTCTACAGAGTGACCACGCTTATAGAAGCTGCGAAAAAGTCGCACCGTCTCAACCACGGTAACCTTCTCGGCGAGCTGCGTTTCCTGCAACTGCACTCCGATACGTTCACGAAGCAGTCGGTCGTCGCCGGAGTTCCATTGCTGGCCCAATACCTCCACCGTGCCTTCGTCGGCGGGTGTTAAGCCTTCGAGTATTTCCACTGTGGTTGTTTTGCCGGCGCCATTTGGACCAAGCAAACCAAAACACTCACCCGCAAACACTTCCAGATCCAAACCGTTGACTGCAGTAACATCGGCAAACCGCTTCACCAGCCCCGCGCACCGCAGAGCGACTCGTTGGGCTGTCGATGAAACTGGTCCCACTATCGAAGATGTTTGTGTCGCCATATAGAGTTAATACTAGTGGATCTGCTTCACAATCTCATCAATGCCAGGGCTGTACTCTCCATCGGTCGAGACCTGGATTGTGGGTATATTGAATTTCGGCGCTGTATAACTCTCGGCGGGTGAAATTGCGCCTGTCTCCCTGTAATGGGCAACACGTTTATCGCCGTGATAGAACTCACGGTTTGGATTCTCTAAGCCTCGTCGGAGATGACGTCTTGCTGCAACTGCACCATCAGCAGAGCATACAACAATCAATGGTGACGCCAACTCAATGATCTTGGGCATCCTGGGCTCCCAAACCTGGTGCTGGAATGCCGCTTCTATGACAACAGAGATATGACCTGCAAGATATTGATTCACTATTCCAAAGAACAACTCGGAGACCAGGCCATTGGTGTCAGGAGGGAGTTGGTCGTGTTTGACGCCGTAGGTGTTGACGTAGCCCTCCTTGATCTCATCGCGGCTAATGACTGGCATCCACAGGCGTTCACCAAGCTTTTTAGCAAGAGTGGTTTTTCCCGATCCCGCCTGGCCTGTGATGATGATGCACTTTGGTCTTTTGCTCATGTTTCTGGATCCCCAATGACCTAACCGCAGCGCGGTGGCACCAAGCGCGGCGATTGGGACAGCAGCGTGCCGCCGTTCGCTGCAGCGCATGGCTAAGCATCAACAAACTCACTCCAAACTGTCACGGCTTTAGTGACGCAGTCGGACGTACCGGCCTCGATCATCTTACGCAACGAATTCTCGACCACGAGCAGAGGGGGCAACTCTAACTGGTGAGCGAAGCCGGTAATGACTGGCATGTGGCACAGAGCAGATTTCTTTTGCCCGGTGCTCCATCGCAGAGCCGGAAAATGGCGTACAAACGTCTCACCCAAATAATATGCCATCTGCCGCAGCAGACTCTTGGCCGGCTCGGAAAAATCATACAGGCCGCTTTTGTATCCCGGCGTGACTCGAATCCACTCTGCAACGGCCGGATCTTCGGGACGCGCGATCGTATCGAGACGTGGTAACAGCCAGACCATCAGCGGCGCAATCGACTCAAGTGAGAAGTCGGTGCGAACACCGGCGGAACTGGCGTCGCGCAATGTCTCCACAATCTTTGACGAGCACTCCGATCGGAACGCCTCGAGGTAATCCTGTGCTTCCTTTTGGGTGAGTGACTCGAAAAACGTGAAGTCGTCCATTTGAGATCTGTTAGCTCGTGCCCATTGAGTCTCCTAAGGCCGCTTACGAAATGTGTTCGAGGGCGTCGTACTTTATGCCCCGAACTGCCGCAGGTGATGGTCCGTGTGCTTGTGCGTCGCCACGCCCCACTCGCGGAACGAGAGCCGACCAAACAGCGGGTGAACCGGACCATAGCCTTCGCGCGGTCCTTCCCCGATGCGCTCCACCAAAGTCAGGAGTTCAGCCCGAATAGCGTCGACGGGCGCCAAGTCCGGCACCAGCAGCTCCGGCGCAGTCGGCGCGCCTTTCGGGAACGGCACCACGTGCAGGATGAGATGCTTGATTGGGAACACCTGAAAGGCACGCTTGCTCTTGTTGGCAACCGGGAGCTCGCCGAGAGCCATGAGCGCCGACTGCCTTAGGTGCGTGAGCATGGCCTGGGCATCCATCCGACCCCAGCGCGCCACCGAGGCGCTCGTGACGGAACCAATGCGCTGACAGATGGCCGCTCGGTCGTCATCGTTCAAAATTGAGCCCACTCCAACCCCCTTCCGTTACGTCCGCAATTCCACGTTCCGCCTAACGACTTAACGATGGTCCGCGCGTTCTTTGCGTCAGCTCCATCTTAAGTCGGGAGGCTGTAAGATACCTTGTT
>JAMQPI010000262.1 GCA_023717565.1 Pyrinomonadaceae bacterium
GATTTGATGGTCAGCGAATCGTCAAACGAAGTTAGGGCGCTGTGGCGTGACGGTTTAGCGGCTGTTGACAGGATGAGCGTGGCGCAGTTTTCGGCGCCTTTCAATCAGGCGAGTCAGGAGCGTCAGATTTCACTGCTCAAAGCAATCAGCAGAAACGAGCGGAGGCCGAATACGATCGAGGAACGGTTCTTTGTTGCTATCAAAAGTCTGACTGTAGATGGCTATTACACGTCTCCTATCGGCATTCACCAGGATCTGCGATACAAGGGCAACGCATATTTGAAAGACTTCGTTGGCTGTAGCCACCCTGAGCACAAGGGTTGAGGCTTTACAGTTTCAACTTCTCCATATAACTCAGACTCTGCGGGATCTGTTGCACTGAAGTTGGCGATTCATCCTCCAGGAAATACCATTTCACACCGGCTTTGCGGGCTGCCCTAAAAACCGCAACCCAATCAATCACGCCCGTACCCAGTACCACATTGTTAGTGACGTCGGAATGTCCGGTGAAGAGTCCGGTAGGAGTTCCGCGCTTCATGTCTTTGACGTGCATCAGCTCGAACCGGCTGCCGTATTTCTCAATGAGCTTCGCCGGATCTTGGCCGGGGTGGACTACCCAAAAGACGTCAATCTCGCAGGTAACAGCTTGAGGTTTCGTCTCAGCCATCATCAGGTCAAAGAACGTGCCATTGCCATGCGGCAGAAACTCATATCCGTGCGTGTGGTAGAAGAACTTCAACCCGTGTTTGGCGAGCGCTTCACCGGCGCGATTGAAGACCGCGATGGCTTCGCGACACGTCTTTTCGTCAAAGTTATCTTTGTGCGGAATCCAGGCGGAACCGGCATACTCCAATCCCAGAATCTTGGCATCCCGCGCCACACCTTCAACATCGTCTCGAAACCGCTCAAAAGAGAAATGACCGGCGACCGCCTTTAGCCCTCGGCTGTCAAGTTCGGCCCTGAAATTTTCAGGTGTCAGTCCGTAGGTGCTGTGCGTCTCAACGTACTTGATACCAAAACTACGAACTTGATCCAGCGTCTTAGGGACATCCTTCGCGAACTGCTCGCGCAGACTGTAGAGCTGAAGACCAACTCGCCCTTTGAAGTTCTGGTCCATGTCGGTCTTTGAGAGCGCGGTGGGGCCCGGGTTCGCTGAAGACATCAAAGCGAAGAGGGCCAACAGGGAAAGCAGGAATGGCAGCGATTGTTTCATGGAGCGGTCTATAACACGAATTTCGATAGGAAGTCTATTTGATCTAGCAGGGTTTCCAGCTCAACACTTCGCTCCGTGTTTACGATCACGAGTTGACCAATACCTAGAGGTCCCAGTGCAGCGTGTTGTTGGAAGCCCACCAGGACGTCATCGTACGTTTTCAATCGGTCCAAGTGGCCTTCGTGCCGCTTGCGCGACAGAAAGCGTTCGGTCGCCATTTGCGGACTGCACACGCAATGAATCTCAATCACTACGCCTGGGAGCGATGCAAGCCATTCGACCGGCGTACCGGAGTCAACTTGAGAAGACGGGTGACGCCACCAGGACGCCACGACTGTACTCTCTAGACCCAGGGCCCTTTCTTGTAGGGTTGCGTCTGCGGCTCGACTGAGCTGCGTTCTCCATTCTACGTTTCCAATCCCCTGGCTATTGAACATAGCTTCAAGAATTTCGTCTTTGTCCAACATCGGCAACCCCAGCGCGGCAGCGACAGCACGACCGACGGTGGACTTACCGCTCGCGGGAATTCCGGTAACAATAATGTGGCGTTGCATCGATAGGGAGTGACTTCAGAGTCGAGCTACGACAGTTGTCAATATCGAAGCACGGCGGGAATGACTAGATCAAGCCCGTCGGATTCTCACAGGGTCACCTATTGACTTTGAACCTTCGTTGAGCGTATATATGGCGACGCTACATATGGAGATGACGATGCTTGATCGTGAAGTAAAAAGAGGCAGCACCGAGATGCTGATTCTGGCACTGGTCGAAGATCGACCGCGCCACGGCTACGAGATCGCCAAACTGATTGAGCAGCGCTCCGAGGGAGTGCTGCAATTCCACGTCGCCTCGCTGTATCCGTTGCTATATCGACTGGAAAAACGCGGCTTGATAAAAGGTCGCTGGGTCGAGAAAGCCGGCCAGCGACGACGCCGTTTCTACAAGCTAACCGCCGCCGGACAAAAGATACTGGCCCAACAGCGGCAAACCTGGAAGGACTTCTTTTTCGCACTGGACCGAGTGGCTGGCATCAATCCCGTCTGAAAGGAAATAGATCATGCCGGATTGGGAAGTAGAAATCAGACAGCGAATGGCAGGCCTGGAGCTGTCGCCTCCGCGCGAAGCGGAGATCGTCGAAGAGTTGGCGCAGCATCTCGAAGATCGCTACGAAGAGTTGCTTGCCCAGAAACCCGCACCAGCTGCCGCCTTTCAGCTTGCCCTCGCGGAATTGAATGAGAGCGAGTTGTTAGTGCGCGAACTGCGCCGCGTTGAGAGGCGAGTCGCGCCCGAGCCCATAGGCTTAGACGCAAACAGGAGGACCAGGATGTTGAGCGGAGTTTGGCAAGACTTCCGTTATGGCGGGCGATCACTGCGTAAGAACCCCGGCTTCAGCATCGTGGTGGTGCTGACGCTCGCGCTGGGCATTGGCGCCAACACTGCTCTCTTCTCGGTGGTGAACGGTGTGCTGCTCAAACCTCTGCCTTACCCTGAGCCGGATCAACTCGTCACCATGCACCAGAGCAAGCCGAATTTCGATACCGGGGCAATCCCGTACCCCAATTTTCGTGACTTGCAAAAGGAGAATCGGACGTTCTCCGCCATGGCCATTTCGCGCTCTGCTGGATTCAGTCTGATAGGCACGGGCGAGGCTGAGCGTGTTAACGGCCGGTGGATTACCGCGGACTTCTTTACTGTGCTCGGTATTCAGCCGGCTCTGGGTCGGACCTTTGTGGCGGGCGAAGACGAACGCGGCGCCGTCCCGGTAGCTTTGATCAGCGCTAGTCTGTGGCAGCGCAAGTTCGGTTCTGCGCAGGATGTCTTAGGGAAAGCGCTTACTCTGGACGACAAGAACTACACGATTGTCGGCGTGCTTCCTGCCGGCTTCACTCTCTTTACCAACGATGTCTTTGTGCCAATTGGGCAGTGGGGTAATCAGGCGCTGCAGAACCGCGGCGTCGCTCTGGGACTACACGGGATTGGCCGGATCAAGCCGGGTATAACAGTGAAGCAGGCGCAGGCTGACTTGGACCGCGTGATGCAAAACCTTGCAGTCGCCTATCCCGATACTAATAGGAACAACGGCTCGAAAATCGTGCCTCTTGAGGAAAGGTTGGTCGGTGACATCCGATCGACCTTGTTGATGTTGCTGGGCGCTGTTGGCTTTGTGTTGCTGATCGCGTGTGTGAACGTCAGCAATCTCCTGCTGGCGCGATCGGCGGGTAGAACCCGCGAATTTGCTCTTCGTGCTGCGCTCGGCGCCGGCCGGTGGCGACTGCTCAGACAATCGCTCACCGAAAGTTTGCTGCTGGCCCTGACAGGCGGAGGGCTGGGGCTCCTTATCGCAGGCTGGGGAACTCACGCGGCGCTTCGCGTGTTGCCTACGACGCTCCCACGAGCAGAAGACATAGGTTTGGATGCGCGTGTTTTGTTCTTTACCTTTGCAATTTCGCTGCTGACCGGCATCCTCTCGGGCCTGGCTCCGGCGCTTAAGAGTTCGCAGTGGGGGTTGGCAGAAACACTCAAGGAAGGCGGGCGCGGAGCGAGCAGCGGGCGAGTCCGGGCGCAAGGGATCTTTGTCGCAGTCGAAATGGCCCTGGCGCTCGTTTTGTTGATTGGCGCCGGACTCATGATCCGGAGTATGGCCGCAGTCTGGAACGTCGATCCCGGTTTTCGTCCCGACAACGTACTGACCTTTGGTTTAAGTTTGCCGCCGTCGATGCGCACGTCCAGCCCAGCTGCGATTCGTACCACCCTGCGCGAACTCAGCGACCGACTCAACTCCACGCCAGGTGTCCGCGCAGCTTCATTTTCGGAGGGTGCAGCTCCCTTGCAAAGTGAGGACGATGTATTCTTCTGGCTCGACGGTCAGCCGAAACCCGCGAGCCAGAGTGAGATGCATATGGCCTTGGTGTATGAAGTCGAACCCCGGTATCTGACGGCGATGGGTATTGCGCTTAAGCAAGGGCGCTTCTTCACAAATCAGGATGACGAACGATCGGTGCCGGTTGCTGTCATCGACGAAGTTTTTGCCCATAAGTACTTTGGGGCCGAAGACCCGCTGGGCAAACGAATTCACCTGGCTGACGGAAGAGATCCTTCGCAGATTGTTGGAGTGGTCCGACATGTGGAACAGTGGGGTCTCGATTCGGGCAGCAGTGAATCGCTCCAGGCTCAGCTCTACCTTCCGTTCCGGGCATCTGCGGACGACCGGCTGCCGGCCGGTGCGGGAGTGGTGATGAGTCTTGACGAATCAGGTCCGCCACCCTTCGATTCGATCCGGCAGGTTGTCCAAAGTCAAAACAGTCAGAACGTCATCTTTAGACCGCAGACGATGAACGAGGTCATCGCCAGTACGTTAGCCTCGCGCCGTTTCTCGATGATCTTGCTCGAAGCCTTCGCGGTGGTGGCGTTGTTGCTGGCGAGCGTTGGCCTCTACGGCGTCATTTCTTATCTGGTAGGACAGCGGACACATGAACTGGGCATCCGGCTCGCTTTGGGGGCTCCACGCCGGAACGTTCTGAGTCTCGTCTTAGGGCAGGGAATGAAAATGGCACTGGCGGGAGTGGCGCTGGGACTCATCGCCGCGCTGGGACTAACGCGACTGCTGGCAACGATGCTCTTCGGTGTGAGCACAACCGACGCTCCGACTTTTGCAGTCATTAGTTTGCTACTAACCACGGTGGCTCTGTTGGCTTGTTTGCTGCCGGCGTTACGTGCCACTCGAGTCGATCCGCTGGTCGCTCTTCGTTACGAGTGAGCTGGTTAGCTAGCATACGATGTCGAATTGGAGAGAACAGATCAGAGAGCGAGTGCCGAGGCTTGGGACAACCATTGCGGTGCTGCGTTATGGCTCACCTCCGGCGATATGCTCGGTATGAACGCCCCACCTGAAGGGCGCAGATGACGATTTTCGGTGCTGCCGACCGGAGTTTAGCATTAGTTGTGCCAGAAGGGGTTAGGTAAGCGATTCAGCCCTGCTGGATGTGCGCAAACTCTTCCACTAGCATTCCAAATAGATGTTGAGACCCTTCCTGCCTCAACGGAACGTCATTTGCGACGAATAGTCGCACTGTCTTGTCGTTTCCAGTGCTTCGTTGATCTCTTCCGTCGACGAAAACCGGTTGGAAAACCTGATCTGCCGCCAAGAGGTGAGTCTCTCAGTTAATTGCGAGACTTCGCGCACTTTGATCGTTCCCAAACCCTCCCCTTACATCATTTTGCCCACGCCCAGACCGAGACGACGGGGGCGAATGCTCTGGGTTAGGCGCAGATGACTATCTAAGCAGTTCTTGGCTACCGAGCAAGTGAGGGAGGCCAAATTCTTTCCGCTCCAAACTGCACGAGTTGTTGCCTCTTAAGCAAATGGACACTTCTTGCTGAATCAACGATACATTTCAAGCGATGATGCGGTCACTGCCGGCCGTTTCCCGATCAGGGTTCTTACGGTCAGTTTGCTGCTGACAATTTTGACCTTCGCTGGGTGCGGCTGGATTGTTTGGGATGCGCGTCGCGATGTCAAAATGTTTACGGATCGAGTGTCACGCTTGGAGGAACTCAATGGCGTCCTCGTCCACTTGGACGAAGTCCTAACCATGTCCGCTCGGATGGCAGCGGCGACCGGAGATTTGCGCTGGGAAGAGAGGTATCTTGAATTCGAGCCGCAGTTGAGCGCGGCAATCAAAGAAACACTAGATCTGAAAGACTCCGCTGCCGGTGCCGGGGTCACCACCACGATGAGTGGAGCCAACATCAAGTTGGTCGAAATGGGAAACCACGCTTTTGTTTTGATTCGCGCTGGTCGCAAGGAAGACGCGCAGAAAGTGCTGTTAAGTCAAGAATATGAAGATCAGAAAAAACTCTACGCTGCGGGAGAGACCGCGTTCATCAAACAAATCCGGCAAGAGTTTGATGACAGTTTCCGACACGACCAGCGCCTCGATTTGCTCGTAATAGTCGCGGCCCTGGTGGTCGGTGGGATCTCATTCCTGGCCTGGTTCCTGGCTGTGCGCGGCGTGCAACGATGGCGGGTAACACTGGAGCGATCAGTCAATGAGCGCAAGCAAGCAGAGCAAGACCTGAGACGCGCCCATGACGAGTTGGAAGTGCGCGTTCAGGAGCGCACGGCTGAACTTGCCAAAACCAACAACGCTCTGCTAGCCGAGAATAGTGAGCGCACCCGATCCGAAAGCGCGCTGCGCGAAAGCGAAGAGCGCTATCGCGACTTGTTTGATAACGCGCAAGACCCAATCTACATTCACGATCTCACCGGGAAATACATATCTGCGAACCGGGCCGCGGAGGCGCTCGTCGGCTATGCTCGCGACGAACTCATAGGCCAGGACATGCTCGACCTGATCGCTCCTGAATACGCCGAGCGGATTCGCGAAAACCTTAACAAGAAGCTGGAAGGCAAAGGCCTAACCATTTACGAAGTTGAAGCTCTGGCAAAGGACGGCCGGCGGATTCCGATCGAGGTCAACACCCGGCTGATCTATGAGGATGGTATCGCCGTGGCCGTCCAGGGCATGGCCCGAGACATCACCGAGCGCAAGCGCACTGAGACGGAACGCGAAGTGATCTCCGAGGTCATCCAGAGCGTCAATTTGACTTCGAATCTCGATGAGTTACTCAAGCAAGTGCATCAATCTCTGAAACGGGTTCTCTATGCCGAGAACTGCTGCGTTGTCCTCTTCAACAAGCAGAACGGCTTGTTCGAGGCACCGTTCTTTGTGGATCTGAGGGAACCGAATCCGTTTCCGCGAGCTCCCGGCAACAGTTGCATGGCCGTGGTGTTTCGCAGTGGCCAGCCGCTGATGATTAATGAGGCAGAATTTACGGCGTTGCACGACCGCGGCGAACTTGATGTGCTTGGCGGCCCATCTCCATCGTTCCTGGCGGTACCGCTCACCACACCAGCCGAAACTATTGGCGTGATCGCGTTGCAGCATTACGAGCTGGAGAATGTTTACACCAAGCGGGACGTGGAGTTTCTATCTTCAGTCGCCGCACAACTGGCGTTGGCTATTGTGCGCAAGCGGGCTGAGGAAGCTTCAATCGAAAGCGATCGACGTTTTCGTCATCTCTTCTACGATGCCCCGGTTGGTTACCACGAGCTTGATGCCGAGGGCCGGATCACCAGTGTCAATACTACGGAGCTACTGATGCTTGGCTATTCAGCTGAGGAGATGATCGGTCGACATGTCTGGGAGTTTATCGAAGAGGCAGATGTTGCGCGCAAGACCTTCGGTGAAAAGCTTGCCGGAACAAAACCACTCGGCACCGTTGAACGTGCGTTTCGACGAAAGGACGGAGCGTTTTTAGAAGTCCAGCTTGACGATCGGATTCTCCATGACCCAAGCGGAAGGATTACCGGTATTCGCGCAACCATGCAGGACATCGTGAAGCGCAAGCAAACCGAGCAAGCGCTCAGAGACAGTGAGGAGCGTTTCCGCGACCTCTTCGAAAATGCCAGTGACTCAATCTATACCGTCGATTTTAGTGGCCAGTTCACATCGATGAACAAGAGCGCCGAACGCATGACGGGGTACACGCGGGCGGAAGCTCTGCAGCTCAACTTTTCTCAGGTCGTTTCACCGGAGACCCTTAAGGTTCTTCAGCGGATGATGGAGCGCAAGCTCACTAGCCCGGAAGAAACCGTCTACGAGTTCGAAATCATCAGGAAGAGCGGCGAGCCTTTGCTAATGGAGATGAGTTCGCGAGCGATTTACCAGAACGGCAAGCCTATTGGCATCCAGGGCATCGGCCGAGATATCACTCAAAGGAAACTAATCGAAGCCGAACTCACGCGGGCGCGTGATGCGGCGGTCGAATCGTCGCGGGTCAAGTCGGAGTTCCTGGCTAACATGAGTCACGAAATCCGTACCCCAATGAATGGGATCATGGGAATGACGGACCTGGCGCTTGATACCAACCTCAACCTCGAGCAGCGACAATATCTGGAGATAGTCAAATCGTCGACCCATTCGTTGTTGACCATCATCAACGACATCCTCGACTTTTCGAAGATGGAAGCGGGCATGCTGGACCTTGAGATTATCGACTTCAGCGTGCAAGACGCACTCGCCGCGGCTACCAGGACCATTGCGTTGCGAGCACACGAAAAGGGTTTGGAGTTGGCGTTTGAAGTGTCAGAGGGCGTACCGGATAGGTTGCTCGGAGATCCCGGACGACTGCGCCAGATTGTGATGAACCTGATCGCCAATGCGGTGAAATTTACGACGGCGGGCGAGATCGTGGTGCGCGTTGAAGAGGAATCCCGAACCAGGAGCGATCTCGTCCTGCACTTTTCGGTTTCCGACACCGGCATTGGCATTCCGGCCGAAAAACAGAGTCTGATCTTTGAGGCGTTTGCTCAAGCGGACGGTTCAACCACGCGACAGTACGGTGGCACCGGGCTGGGCCTGGCGATTTGTTTACAGCTTATCGAGATAATGGGCGGGCGCATGTGGGTAGAAAGTGAAGAAGGACATGGGAGCACTTTCCATTTCACAGTGCCCTTCGCAGTGCCGGCCGCATCGGTGGAGTTGAAGGATCATCAGCCAGCAAATCTGCAGGGGCTACGAGCGTTGATCGTGGATGACAACGATACCAGTCGACGTATCCTGGTCGGGATGCTGGCCAGCTGGCAGATGCACGCGGAAGCCGTCGCGAGTGGCGCGGAAGCACTCGTTGCTTTGGAACACGCTCGCAAGAATGACGAGGCGTTCTCGCTAGTGCTGATTGACGCTTGCATGCCGGAGCCGGACGGCTTCGCTGTAGCTGAGCAAATAGGAGCCACTGAACAAAACGCCGCGACCGCGATCATGATGTTGACCTCAATCGATCAGCAAGCGAGTTTGGCGCGAATGCGAGCTCTGGGTCTCACCTCCTATGTCGTTAAGCCGATCTCACAATCAGACTTGTTTAATGCCATCCAGACTGCCATGTGTCCTTCCGACCTTGAGATTGGCACGCCAGCGATACCCGAGACTCGCCAGCTGGCCCCCCAGGAAAAGTCTCTGCGCTTTCTTTTAGCCGAGGACAATGAGGTAAATCAAAAGCTTGCGGTTTGGATACTGGAGAAACGCGGACACTCAGTTACCCTGGCCACCACCGGGCAAGAGGCGCTGGACGCACTTGCGAAGGAGCAGTTTGATGTCGTTCTCATGGATGTGCAGATGCCGGAGATGAATGGCTTCGCGGCGACCAGGATCATTCGCCAATACGAACAAACTACTGGCGAACACATCCCGATCATTGCCATGACTGCGTTGGCCATGAAGGGTGACCGCGAACGATGTCTTGAAGCAGGGATGGACGATTACATCGCTAAACCGATTCAGGCCAACCAGATTTTCCAAGCCGTCGCTCAGCTATTGAGGTTAGAGCCGGATCACCCCGAGACACAGCACCAGGACCTAATTGCCATCAAAGACCCGGTATTGCTAGACCCCGCATTTGATGAGGGCGAACTGCTCACGCGAGTTGAAGGCGGCTATGAGCTGATGGAGCAACTGATTGCGATGTTCCTGACAGAGTATCCAGCTTTGCTCTTTGAGATTGGCGGCGCCATCGATCGCGGTGAGGCTACGCTGGTAAATCAACTCAGTCACAGAATCAAAGGGTCAGCGGCCATTTTTGCAGCAACCGCGGTCGTCCACTCGGCCCAACGGCTTGAGGACATGGGGCAGGCGAATGATCTGAGCGGTGCGGTTGCAGCGCTGGCCACTCTCGATCGTGAACTCAACCGGTTGGCCGAGGCGCTGAGGGCGGCGTTCTTGCAGCCGGTCTAGATGCGATGCAAGGTGTGATACGGCTTTGCCGCATGATGCGAGGCTGTGGCTATAACCTGCCGTCTAGTTGCAAGAAAGAATTGGGATATGCCCCTGGTTGAACTCTTGCTTAATCCCTGGTGGTCGATAACGTGCCGGCTGTTGGAATGCCGGCTGTTGGAATTGACATATCTGCCCGCTTCGGTTAATTTTTGAGGCTTCCGGAACATCTAAAGGCTTTAAGCTTCGTTCCGGAAGCAGTTTTGTCACGGTGGGTAACGGCTTTGTCCACAAACCCGCTAAGTTTCA
>JAMQPI010000306.1 GCA_023717565.1 Pyrinomonadaceae bacterium
CTTTCGTACCGGATTGTTGATCTGGAGGACTTCAAGGAAAACGCTGAGCGCTTCGGATATTCCGAAGACGTGCAAACAAAAGCCAGGCATGGACTTGAAAGACTGGTCGAACTAATCGAATCGCGAGCGTTTCCCTTTGAAGTCAGTACCGAAGCGCGGTAGCGATGGGTCAAGTGTGTGACATGCAATGATGAGTGGTGACGAATCGTTGACCCGACGCTACCGCGCTACGGTACTGACCTCATTCCACCCGTCAGAGAAGGGAAACGATCGCGATTCGATGAGTCCAACCAGTCTTTCAAGTCCCTGTCTGGCATTTGTTTGAACGTCTTCGGAATAGCCGAAGCGTTCAGCGTTTTCCTTGAAGTCCTCCAGATCAACAATCCGGTAGGAAAGATCCGGCTCGACCAAGATGTCCATGTCGAGGTCGACGTAACTGAGAACCTGACCATCAAACGCCGGCGGGACGTTGACGTTACAGTAGTAACTTCTCAATTCGCCGTTCGGTTCAGCGAAGCGAAAAATGTTGTACCAACGGTCCAGCCAATAGTACTCAATGCTCTTTGTTCCGGAGGCAATGGTGCCCAACAAGTCGTGTTTGATTTCCTCGTCGAAAGTCCCATCGAGAACCAGCAATGATCCTTCTTGTCGTACTAGGTTCGCATGCCAGGTGCGATGTTGCGAGCCGTCGTATTTGTGGGCCCGAACCGTAATCATCGATTCACTTGCGCCCGCTCTTGTGCCAGTCGGCCAGGAACTGCGCCTGTCCTTTGTCAGTAAGTGGATGATTGAATAACTGGTCGATGACTTTAAAAGGCATCGTAGCGATATCTGCGCCCATGCGTGCCGACTCTATGACATGAAGCGGATGGCGTAGGCTGGCCGCTAGGACCTCGGTCTTCCAGTCATAGTTTCCGTAGATCTCCACTATCTCGCGCAACAGAAGCAATCCGTCGTGGCCAATGTCATCAAGTCGCCCGAGAAAAGGGCTGATAAAAGAAGCACCGGCCTTGGCGGCTAAAATTGCCTGACCAGCCGAGAAGCAAAGCGTGACGTTGACCCTGGTGCCCTCATTGGAAAGTGTATGAGTGGCTTTGAGTCCCGCGCGAGTGAGGGGGCATTTGATCACTACGTTGGGAGCGATCTTCGCATACTCACGACCTTCGCGAAGCATCCCATCGACATCTTCGCTGGTGACTTCCGCTGAGACGGGTCCGCTGACTATTTCACAAATTGCGGCAATGTGCTCTTTGAAGTCGACATCGCCCTCCTTCGCAATTAAGGACGGATTGGTGGTTACCCCATCGGCCAGGCCTATGGTCGCCGCTTCACGAATCTCATTAAGGTTTGCTGTATCAAGAAAGAACTTCATTATTGCCTCCAGCTTGAGATAGATCAATTAACACTATTTCTAAGTACGCCGATCCCTTCGATCTCTACCTCGACGACATCGCCTTGCTTCATCGGGGAGACGCCAGCGGGTGTACCGGTGGCAATCAGATCTCCGGGATAGAGCGTCATGATGTCGGCGATATACCGGATCAGGAAGGGAACTGAAAAAGCCATTGTCGACGTGCGTGCCCGCTGCCTTATTTCGCCGTTGAGAGTAGTAGTAACCTCCGCGTCCAGAGGATTGATGTCGCGCACGATTACCGGTCCAACCGGACAAAAGGTGTCGAAGGATTTCGCCCTCGTAAATTGCACGTCCTTGCGCTGAAGATCGCGGGCTGTTACATCGTTGACGCACGTGTATCCCAGCACATAGCTCAGGGGGTTTTCATGGGCAGCGATATGACGCGCTCGTCGACCGATTACCACGCCCAACTCTCCTTCGTGCTCAACTCGCTCGGACTGCCTTGGCAGTTCGATCGTGTCTCCATCCCCGATTACCGAGGAAGGGGCCTTCAAGAACAGCAAGGGTTCGTCAGGCATCTTGTTTCCCAGTTCAGCGGCGTGCTCGAGATAGTTGCGGCCAACACAAACGATTTTTGAAGGCGTGACCGGGGCAAGAAGCGTCACCTCCTCCAGAGAAACAGTATGGCTGCTTTGCGATTTGGGCAGAGCATCCAGAGAGACTCCCGCCTCGAATAAGTGGACTGAGCCACCCTCAATGGATCCAAATCGGGGCTGCTCAAGCGAGGCATGTGTAACACGGCACAGTTTCATTTCGACTTAGGGCACCATCTCCGACACAACCTCTGATGGCGGACTGACGTTGCCCGCCAGATCGATCGCCTTGATGTAATAGTGGTACCGTTTTCCAGCTTCAACGTTCTCGTCCAGGAAAGTCGTCTTGGTCAACGGTGCGGGGGTCACCTTCGTCCAACCATCTTTTGGCAGCGAAGGATCGGTGGAGCGATAGATTTCATAGCCGGCCACGTCCGCTTCGGGGTTTGCAGGGAAGAAGATTGAGAGCCTTCCCGGGGCTGCGGCAATCGTAATGGAAGCGGGCGCGGACGGTGCAAAGATGTCTCGCGGAGACACGGAAAGTGAATTGGAGTTGAGACTCTCAACTTGAGCTCCGTCGGTCCCTAGTGATACCGAGCGGATTACATACCTATAGTTCTCTCCAAACCGGAAATTGCGATCAACGTACTGTGTACCTGACTCTAAAGAACTGTTGATGGGGTTTTGACTGACGTCGCTCTGAGATTCGTCGAGTCGATAGACATTGTATCCCAGCAGATTTACCGGAGTTGAACCGTCGATGTTCGAGTCAGGTGGTTGCCAGGTAATGGTGATCGCGTCTTCGCCGATCTCCTTGCCGGTGGACGTCAAGGTTGGGGGTTTAGCTATTCGCGCTGCCGGTTCGATCAGGAGAAAGTTTGAGAAGGCTGCCCGCTGTTCCGACGCGTTGACATAACGAATCGCGTACCGCAGGCGGGTTGGTTCTCCGGCGAGCTCAAGAGTATCGGCGTACGTCAAGGTGTCAGTTGCGTCCTTGATCTGGTCGTAGGTTACAGATCCAATGAGCGTCGACCTTCTCGCAAACTCTTCTTCAGTTAGAGGTAGAGGCGCGGTTGGTTTTTCGGCCAGCCGGTAGATGTCGATACGCCGGATGCTCTGTACGCTTTCATCCGGTGCGTTGCGGAGAGGCGCCGGCCAACTCAAAACCACCCGGTTACCTCGTTGCACACCCGAGAGTAGCTCGGTACGCTGCTGAACGCGTTCAACCGGCGGGAGCGGCGGCCGTCGCTTGCCACAACCCACCATAAAGAAGACAAAGAGGAGCCCGATACATAACGCCTTCTGGGTATTCATGAATGGAGAAAGCAAGATCCGAGAGGTAGACGACAAAGTTTCTCTCACAGAATGTACCGGCTAAGGTCTTGATCCTTGACGGTCTCTAACAACATGCCGTCGACGTAGGCGGCGTCGATTCGCTGGTTCTTAGGCTCCAGATCTGGTCCTTCGAAACTAATGTCTTCGAGCAGCTTCTCCATGATGGTTTGAAGTCTGCGCGCACCAATGTTCTCAGTCTGCTCATTAACGCGCGCGGCAAAATTGGCAATTGCGTCGATGGCGTCATCGGTAAACTCAAGTGTCACGCCTTCGGTTTCCATCATCGCTTGATATTGCTTGATCAGAGCGTTCTTGGGTTCAGTCAGGATTCTTTTGAAATCTTCCACGGTCAAAGAATCGAGTTCGACGCGGATGGGAAATCGCCCTTGCAGCTCGGGAATGAGATCGGAAGGCTTGGCGACATGAAAGGCACCGGCCGCAACAAACAGGATGTGATCAGTCCTGACCATCCCGTAGCGGGTATTAACGGTGGTGCCTTCGACGATCGGCAAAATGTCTCGCTGTACGCCCTCACGTGAGACATCAGGGCCATGGCCGGACTCTCGGCCGGCGATCTTGTCAATCTCGTCAAGGAAAATCATGCCGGACGACTCGACACGTTCAATGGCTGCGCGGGCCACTTGATCCATATCGATCAGGCGCTCCTCCTCCTCCTGCATGAGATACTCCATTGCTTCGTCAACCCGCATCTTGCGCCGTTTGGATCGCCCCTGGAACATGTTCCCCAACATGTCCTTCATGTTGATGCCCATCTCTTCGATGCCTTGCGGTCCGGCTAGCTCGATCACCGGAAAGTTCTTTTCCCGGACCTCGATCTCGACCAGGCGGTTATCGAGCTTGCCACTGCGCAGTTGGGTGCGAAACTTGTCGCGGGATCGTTGAAATTGTTCGTCACCGGCGGTGCCTTCTGCCTCTGTAGAGGATTCATCGGTCGTGGGAGAATCAAAATCATAGAGACTTGTTGAGGCACGCGGTGGCGGCAGTAAGATGTCCAGGAGCCGCTCTTCGACGTTCAACTCGGCCTTTTCGGCAACCTCCTCGATCTTCTCCTGGCGAGTCATTTCGACGGCGATCTCGGTGAGGTCGCGAATCATACTTTCTACGTCGCGCCCTACGTAACCGACTTCTGTAAACTTCGACGCTTCGACTTTTAGAAAAGGGGAGTCAGACATGCGCGCCAGTCGTCGGGCGATTTCCGTTTTGCCAACGCCGGTTGATCCGATCATGATGATGTTCTTAGGCATCACATCAACGGCCATCTCCGGAGGGAGCTTCTGACGCCGTATCCGATTGCGCAAAGCAATGGCGACCGCGCGTTTGGCATTGCGCTGACCTACCACATGTTTATCCAGCTCGGCCACGATCTGACGAGGGGTCATATCGTCTAACCGAACTTCTTCGTCAACTTCTCCTGCCAAATAAATAACCATCAGTTGATTCTCGACAACTTATCAGATCTCTTCCACAACAATATTTTGATTCGAATAGATACAAATCTCCGCTGCGATGTTCAGAGCCTCAAC